>NZ_BAAAZE010000008.1:169514-457678 GCF_039536745.1 Actimicrobium antarcticum | reverse complement strand
ACCCGTTTTAGCTACCGCAGACCGCAGCCCGCAACCCCCGCGTCGCCGCGACCCGCAAAGCAACCTGACGCATGTTGGGCTTCGCAGCCCAACCTACGACCCAAAGCCGCAACGCCGCCGCGCAAAGAACCGGCTGCCGGACCGCACCCGGCTTGCCTCCACGGAGCGCAACCCGTTTTAGCTACCGCAGCCCGCAGCCCGCAGCCCGCGCATCGCGGCAAATAGCTCTGCACATAGCAGCGGCCCTCCCGGCCGATATACCGACCAAGGACATGGACATCGCGTCGCGCTGTCATTTCTCCTGCTTCCTGTTCCGGGCATGGATGACAAGACAGCAGTGGCATACATACAGCCGACCGCATCGAAGATCAGGCGTTACCTATCTTTTTCCCGTTCGGCGTGCGCGCACACGAGTTGTTCTTTCCGAACGAATGGTGAGATTTCGTACGGCCAACCGTAACAGGTTGTTGAAACCGTGTAGCTGGCGAAGACGACCTAACCCGCCGCCACCGACGCCAGCCCCGGCCCGGTCTTTTTCTCGGCGGCGGTTTTCGGCGTCAGCAACGCCATCCCCAGCAGCTCCTTGAGCTGCGCCGTATTGGGCCGGCTCACCGGCACCACCGTATTGTCACGGTCGGCCATGACGACGCTGACCGTATCGTCCCCCAGTACCAGTTCGACCGCATTCGCCAGGCTGACGATGTGGCTGCGGTGCGTGCGGAAATAGGTGCTGCCATCGAGGCGTGCCTCCAGGTCGGCCAGCGACAGGTTCGACAGGTATTGATCGTCGCGGGTCACGATGGTCGTGTAGTGCCCATCGGCCTGAAAGCGCACGATGTCCTTCAGGTCGATCAGGATGACGCGGTTCTTGCGATACACCGGAATCTTGAACAGGCGACGCGGCGCGACTTCGGTGTGCGCAGGCAGCGCTCCCGGGGCGACCGTGGTGATGTCGGTCAGGTCGTAAAAAATCATGCAGGTGCCACAGATGCCGGTCGCCCCGGTCATCTTCGAGACTTTGACCACCAGCACGCGGTCCGGAATATTGATCATCATTGCTACCGGCGGTGGCGACTTCATCGGACAGCCACCAGCGCTGCCGGCCTGCAGCAACAGGCGCAACTTGTCGCGGCTTTTGTCGGGATGCATCTGTAGCACATCGATGCCGAGCAGCGTGTCCGGATCGACGCCCAGCGAATGCTCGGCCGCCGGCCCGAGGATGGTGAGCGCGGTGTCATTCATGGCGAGCACATGGTTGTCGGCGTCGAGCCAGACCATGCCAGGGTCGAACTGTTCCAGCTTGTGCTGGAAGGTTTCATGGCGATGCGGCTGTGCGGGCGCCATCACTGCACGCTCTTCGGACTGGTCATGCTGGTCTCCTGTCGGCCATTTTTGGCTCGTCACTGATTGTCGTCTATTTCTGGTAGCGATGCCTCCCGGCATTCATGGGCGTATTCCGGCGCTTCGTGCCGTGATCTCCGCAGCTCGTGCATTCACGCTGGAATGGCGTTAGTCGACGTGCAACTATCGACCACGGAACTGCGCCGTCTGGCAGGCATACCGACCATAAAAAAAAGGAGACAAGCGTGATCCCACGCCCGTTCGAATACCACGCCCCGACCACGCTGCCTGACGCCATCGCGCTGCTCAGCCAGTATGGCGACGAAGCCAAATTGCTGGCCGGTGGCCACAGCATGCTGCCGATGATGAAACTGCGTTTTGCCGAACCGGGGCACCTGATCGACTTGCGCAAGATCCCCGCACTCAAGGGTATCCGCGAAGTCGGCAATGAAATCCGCATCGGTGCCATGGCGACCGAAAACGAGCTGATCTGGTCGCCCCTGCTGCAGCAAAAATGTCCGTTGCTGGTCGAAGGCGCAGGCCTGATCTCCGACCCGCAAGTGCGCTACATGGGCACCATCGGCGGCGATATTTCGCATGCCGATCCGGCCAACGACCATCCGGCGCTGATGCTGGCGCTGAATGCCTCGTTCGTGCTCAACGGCCCCGCTGGCGAACGGGTCGTGCCAGCCGACGGCTACTTTCTCGGCATCTACTGGACCCAGCTCGAAGCCGGCGAAATCATGACCGAAATCCGCATCCCGACGCCCGCACCGGGCAGCGGTTCCTGTTACGCCAAGCTCAAGCGCAAGACCGGCGACTACGCCACTGCCGCCACGGCCGTTGTGCTGCGCATGCAGGGTGGCGTGGTGGCCGATGTGACGATCGCCCTGACCAACATGGGCGAAACCGCGCTGCGCGCAACCGCCGCCGAAGACTTTTTACGTGGCAAGGCGCTCGATGATCAGTCGATCAGCAGCGCGGCGGCACTGGCCATGCAAATTTGCAATCCGGTCGAAGACCTGCGCGGCGACGTCGCCTACAAAGTCGCGATGGCCGGCGAAATGACGCAGCGCGCCTTGCGTACTGCGCTGTCGCGCTGCACAGCCTGAATCACGATCACCTGGCCACATGGAGAAGACTATGAGTAAAAAAATGATGGTGACGTTCACACTGAACGGCAAGGAAACCGACGTCGTGGTGGAACCGCGCGAACTGCTGATCCACACCCTGCGTGAAAAATGCCTGCATACCGGGCCGCACATCGGTTGTGATTCGTCCCACTGCGGCGCCTGCACGGTCGATATCGACGGCATGTCGGTGAAGTCCTGCACGATGCTGACGGTGCAAGCCGATGGTGCCGAGATGCTGACCATCGAAGGCTTCGCCAAAGACGGCGAACTGCATGCGCTGCAGGAAGGCTTCATGCAGGAACACGGCCTGCAATGCGGCTTCTGCACGCCCGGCATGATCACCCGTGCCTACCGCCTGCTGAAAGAAAATCCGAATCCCTCCGAAGAAGACATCCGCTACTGGATGGCCGGCAACCTGTGCCGTTGCACCGGCTACCAGAACATCGTCAAGGCGATCCAGTACGCCGCCAAAAAACTGCGCGGCGAACCGGTGCAAACCTCGTATCCGCTGATGGAAACCGCTACGCACTGAGTGCCAGGAGAATCGCATGGAAACAATTCCTACCAATGAAGAACGCCTGGCCAAGCTCGAAGGCATGGGCTGTTCCCGCAAGCGTTACGAAGACCCGCGCTTCATCCAGGGCAAGGGTAATTACGTCGATGACGTGAAGATGCCCGGCATGCTGGTCGGCGTGATGGTGCGTAGCCCGTATGCCCACGCCCGCATCAAGAGCATCGATACCAGCCGCGCGCTGGCCCATCCCGGCGTGTATGCGGTACTGACCGCCGAAGACCTGAAGCCCTTGAAACTGCACTGGATGCCAACGCTGGCCGGTGACGTGCAGGCGGTGCTGGCCGATGGCAAGGTGTCGTTCCAGAATCAGGAAGTCGCGTTCGTGGTGGCCGAAGACCGCTACATCGCCGCCGATGCCGCCGAGCTGGTCGAGGTCGAGTACGACGAACTGCCGGCCGTGGTCGATCCGATGAAAGCGCTGTTCCCGGATGCACCGATCATCCGTGAAGATATCCAGGACAGCAAAGTCGGCGCGCATGGCGTACGCACGCATCCGAACCATATCTTTACCTGGGATATCGGCGACAAGGACAAGACCGACCGCGCCTTCGACAATGCCGAGATCACCGTCAAGCAGGACATGATTTACCAACGCGTGCATCCGTGCCCGCTGGAGACCTGCGGTTGCGTCGCGTCGTACGACAAGATTCGCGGCGACCTGACCGTCTACATCACGTCGCAGGCGCCGCATGTAGTGCGCACCGTGGTCGGCATGCTGTCGTCGATCCCGGAATCGAAAATCCGCATCATTTCACCGGACATCGGTGGCGGCTTCGGCAACAAGGTCGGGATTTATCCGGGCTATGTCTGCGCCATCGTCGCCTCGATCGTGCTGGGCCGTCCGGTCAAATGGATCGAATCGCGCACCGAAAACCTGACCACCACCGCCTTCGCCCGCGACTATCACATGACCGGTGAACTGGCCGCCGACAAGGATGGCAAGATCAAGGCGTTGCGCGTGCATGTCACCGCCGACCATGGCGCGTTCGATGCCTGCGCCGATCCGAGCAAGTGGCCGGCCGGGATGTTCCATGTCGTCACCGGCTCGTATGACATTCCGAATGCGTTCGTCTCGGTCGACGGGATCTATACCAACAAGTGTCCGGGTGGCGTGTCGTATCGCTGTTCGTTCCGCGTCACCGAAGCGGTGTATCTGATCGAACGGATGGTCGACGTGCTGGCGCAAAAGCTGGGCATCGACAAGGCCGAAATCCGCTTCCGTAATTTCCTGCGCAAAGACCAGTTCCCGTACCAGAGCGCGCTCGGGCTGGAGTTCGATTCCGGCGATTACGAACCGGCCCTGCGCAAGGGACTGGCCGCGATCGACTATCCGGCGATGCGCGCCGAACAGGCCGCCATGCGTGCCGATCCGACCTCAGAAACCCTGATGGGCATCGGCATTTGCACCTTCACCGAAATCGTCGGTGCGGGTCCCTCGAAGTCGTGCGACATCCTGGGCATCGGCATGTTCGATTCCTGTGAAATCCGGGTCCATCCGGATGGTTCGGCGATCGCCCGCATGGGCACCATTAGCCAGGGCCAGGGCCACCAGACCACGTATGCGCAGATCATCGCGTCGGAAGCCGGCATCCCGGCCTCGCTGATCAAGGTGGAAGAAGGCGATACCTCGACCGCGCCGTACGGACTCGGCACCTATGGTTCGCGCTCGACACCGGTGGCCGGCGCGGCGATTGCACGGGCCTCGCACAAGATCCGGGAAAAAGCCCGCAAGATCGCGGCGCACTTGCTCGAAGTCAGCCCGGACGACCTGGAATTCGACCTCGACCGTTTCGTCGTCAAGGGCGCACCGGACCAGGCCAAAACCATGAAGGAAGTCGCCTGGGCCGCGTACAACAATGTGCCGGAAGGCATGGAGATGGGACTCGAAGCGGTCGACTATTACGACCCGCCGAACTTCACGTATCCGTTTGGCGCTTACCTGTGCGTCCTCGACGTCAACCGCTTTTCGGGCGAGACGAAAGTCCGGCGCTTCTATGCGCTGGATGACTGCGGCACGCGGATCAACCCGATGATCATCGAAGGCCAGATCCATGGCGGCCTGACCGAAGGGTTTGCCGTGGCAATGGGCCAGCAACTGACCTACGACGAAGCCGGCAACGTGCTGGGTGGCACGCTGATGGATTACTTCCTGCCGACCAGCATGGAAACTCCGCACTGGGAAACCGACTTCACCGTGACGCCATCGCCGCATCATCCGATCGGCGCCAAGGGTGTCGCCGAATCGCCGCACGTGGGATCGATCCCGTGCTTTACGGCAGCGATGGTCGATGCGTTTGCCCACCTGGGCGTAACGCACATGAACATGCCGCACAACAGCTTCCGGGTCTGGCAACAGAGCCACGCGCTGGGCATCGACCAACGCTAACACCGCAGGTTGAAACGCCGACACCTCAGCAGGTGTCGGCACCCTGCCACCCCAGTACAGCACCAACATCAAGGATGGACGCATGAAAGTTGAAATCGAAAAAGTATTCCCGATGCCTTGCAATGCAACTACCGCATGGACGTTTTTACAGAACATAGAAAGTGTCGGCAATTGCATGCCGGGCGCGAAGATCACCGAGCGCATCGACGAGAACAATTATCGCGGCACGGTCAGCATCAAGGTCGGCCCGGCGTCGATGTCATTCAAGGGCACGATCGAGGTCAAGCAGGTCGATGAGGCCAACCGCATGTTGCGCCTGATTGGCAAGGGTTCCGACACCACCGGTACGTCCGGTGCATCGATGGACCTGGAAGCGACCGTAAAAGCCACCGGCGACACCTGCGAACTGGTCGGCAAGAGCGAAGTGGCCATGACCGGCAAGGCCGCCGCATTCGGCGGTCGCATGATGAACACGGTGGCCGAACAAATCCTCAAGCAGTTCGCGGCCAACTTTGCGCTGCAGGTCGCTGCGCTGCAATCGGAACAGGTCGCGCCCGTGCCGGTCGACACCTCGCTCAATGGACTGGCACTCGGCTGGGCCATCGTGCGCGACTGGTTCCGCGGATTGTTTTCCGCCAAGTCGGCCTGAGGCGGAACAAGACCGTGTCGACTGACCGCATGCACGATGTCACCGCACTGCAAAAGCGCCTGCAGCAGCAGGGCTATATTGCCGAGCAAAGCCTGAGTGCGACCTTGCTGCTGATGACCGAAATGGGTCGCCCGCTGTTGCTGGAAGGCGAAGCCGGTGTCGGCAAAACCGAGATCGCCAAAGTGCTCGCGCGGGTCCACGACACCCGCCTGATCCGCCTGCAATGCTACGAAGGACTGGACGCGCATTCGGCGCTGTACGAATGGAATTACCAGCGCCAGTTACTCGCCATCAAACTGCTGGAGAACGACACGCGGCCGATGGCCGACAAGGAACAGGACATTTTTTCGGAGCGCTATTTGCTCAAGCGGCCACTGCTCGATGCGATCACCAGCAGCACCGCGCCGGTCCTGCTGATCGATGAAATCGACCGTGCCGACGAAGCGTTCGAAGCCTATCTGATGGAGTTGTTGTCGGATTTCCAGATCTCGATTCCGGAGCTCGGCACCATCACTGCGCTGGCCCGGCCGATCGTAATCCTGACCTCGAATGGCACCCGCGAATTGTCGGACGCGTTGCGCCGGCGCTGCCTGTATCAGTACGTCGATTACCCGAACTTCGACAAGGAATTGCTGATCGTCGAAACGCGGATGCCGGACGCACCGGCGCGCTTGGCGCGGCAGGTAGTCGAATTCGTGCAGTCGCTGCGACAGATGGATTTGCAGAAAAAACCCGGCATCGCCGAAACGCTGGACTGGGCCGCTGCGCTGTTGCGCCTGGGCGTGAGCAGTTTCGATGACGATGGCATTGCGCGGATCATGGATTCGCTGTCGGCGCTGGTCAAAACCCGCGAAGACCGCGCCAGCCTGACGCGCTCCGTGGTCGAAAAAATCGCGGCGGCTTGCTGATGTCGGTCGCCACCGAAGCGCGTGTCGACTACATCGATCTGGAGGCCGCGCTGGCCGCACGCTATGTCGGCTTCGTCGGTTTCCTGCGTGAAAATGGCCTGCGCGTGGCCAGTGTCGACGGGGCCGATGCGATGAATATTGCCGACCGCATGGGTCAGTTCAGCGGCCCGCTGTTGCGCTGGTCTCTGCGCGCGCTGCTGTGTTCGCGGGCGGAAGACTGGGCCCGTTTCGATGGCTTGTTCGCGACCTATTTCCTGCCGCCGAACCGGCAGGCGCTGGTCGAAACCCACGCCGGTGGTGCCGGCCAGCTGGACCTGCGTGATGAGGCTGGCGGCTTGCGCGACAGCAGCGAAGGCAACGCGGTCGCAGGTGGCGCGGGCAACGACAGTGCCGAGGCCGATGGCGGTGCCGCGCAACACGGCGCGAGTGGCGATGAAGCGCTGGCCCGGGCTGATTTCCAGCACCTGAATCAGCCGGACGAAGTGCGTGCGCTGGATGCACTGATCCGGCGTTTTGCGCAGCGCCTGCGGCTGATTGCGCTGCGGCGCGAACAGGCCGCGAACAGCGGTTTGCGGATCGACCTGGCGCGCACGATCCGGCGCAGCGTTGCGCATGGCGGCTTGCCGCTGGACCTGGCGTGGCGGCAAAAACGGCGCGTGCGTCCGCGCCTGATCCTGCTGCTGGATGTCAGCCGATCGATGAGTCTGTACAGCTTTTTTTACCTGCGGCTGGCACGGGCGCTGTCGTCGCAGCTGACCGATGTGCACTGCTTTTTGTACCACACGCAACTGGTCGGCATCGGCGAAGCCTTGCGCGATCCGGACCCGTGGCGCTCGCAGGAACGGCTGCAACTGTTGTCGGCCGGCTGGGCTGGCGGCACCCGCATCGGCGACTGCCTGAGCGAATTCAATCAGCGCCACGGCCGCACTCTGCTGCATGCGCGCAGCGCCGTCATCATCGTCAGCGATGGCTACAATACCGGCCCGCCGGACAAGCTGGTGAGTGCATTGACGGCACTGCGCCGGCGCGCCCGCCGCCTGGTCTGGCTGAACCCGCTGGCCAGCCGGCCAGGCTACACACCATCGAGTGCCGGCATGCAGGCAGCACTGCCCTGCCTCGATCTGTTTGCCCCCGGTAGCGACCTGGCCAGCATCGAACGTGTACTGCCCCAACTGCTACGGACACTGCAATGATGACTGAACCCTCGGTGTTGCCACTGGCAGCACAATACCTCGCGCAGGACACGCCGTTTGTCGTCGTCACGGTGATCCGTGCCGCGTCGCCCACCTCGGCATATGTCGGTGCGCAAGCGCTGGTCGATGGCGCTGGCACGCTGCACGGCTGGGTCGGCGGCGGCTGCGCGCAAGGCGTCGTGATTACGGCAGCATTGCAGGTGCTGCAGAGCGGCGAAGCCCGGCTCATACGCATCAGTAATGACGGTAGCCTGAGTCCGGCCGATGTCGAACAACATGCGATGCCCTGTGCCAGCAATGGCTCGCTGGAATTGTTCCTGCAGTCGATGGCGACTGCGCCATTGCTGGTGGTCCTCGGCACCACGCCGGCGGCGCAGGAATGTCGCGTGCTCGGGCAGCGCATGGGATTGCGCGTGGCGGGTGACGGGCTCGATCTCGCCACCTTGAACACGCTGCAACCACGCTACGTGCTGGTGGCGACACAAGGCGATGGCGACGAGGCCGCACTCGACGCCGCATTGCGCAGTAGCGCCGTGTCGGTGCTGATGATCGCCAGCGCACGCAAGGCCAACCAGTTGCGCCAGGCCATGCAGGTGCGCGGCATTCCGGCCGCGCGGATTGCGGCCTTGCACGCGCCTGCCGGGCCGGATATTCATGCCCATACGCCGGTCGAAATTGCGCTGGCTGCGATTGCGGCCGTGGTTACGCTACGGCGCGCAGGTGCACCTGTCTCCGCCTTTGATGTACAGCCACTGCCAGCACTGCCGGCCAACCTCTACATCAACCCGGTCTGCGGCAAGGTGATCGATCAGGCCACCGCAAAACACGTCATCGAACTCGGTGGCATGACCCACTATTTTTGCTGTGACGGTTGCAAGGTCAAGTTCGATCTGGCGCCCGACAAGTACCTTGCCATTGCGCGCACAACCTCCACCGGTGTCACCGCATGAGCACGCCCCTCGATCTGAAATCACTCTGGGGCATCCCGCTGGCGAGCGCCCGTTTTGCCCGGGCCGACAACGTCAATCCCGAATTGCTGCGCGCCTTTAAAGCGATGCGCCTGCTCGATCCGCGCCCGCCCGGTCCGCATGCTGCCAGCTTTTATGCCAGTAACGACGACTTGCTGCAGCGCTGCCAGATGCCCGAAATGGAAGCGCTGTTCGGCTTCATTGCAGGCCAGCTCGGCGAAACCGTCAGCGCGCTGAACCGGCAGGCCTGGCAGGACAACGGCATCGGCGGCGCCCGCATCGTGATGGCCGGCAGCTGGTTTCAGATGCAGAACGACGGCGCGTTCCATGATGTGCATACGCATGGCAATGCGTCATGGTCGGGCGTGTATTACCTCGATATCGATCCGGCCGAACTGCGCGCCGCGCATCCGGTCTATGGCGTACGCAATGGCGTGTTGCGCTTTTATGGTCCGTGGTGGGATCAGCTGGCCGGTGCGCACATCGATGCCGGCAATGCGTATCTGATGGACGCGCATCTGGATATCGTCCCGGAGCCGGGCCTGCTGGTGCTGTTTCCATCGCACCTCAAGCACCAGGCGTTTCCGTACAGCGGCACGCGTGATCGCGTCGTGATTTCGTTCAATGCGCGGGTCGAGGCCAAGGGTGGCGCGGCGTTCCGGTCGTATGACTTTTCCTGAGCCATCGACGAACAGTTTTGCCGCCGTCGTGCTGGCGGCGGGTAACTCGTCGCGGATGGCTGGCCGGCACAAACTGCTGTTGCCGGTAGGCGATGAGCCGGCGCTGCGGCGTACGGTGCGCGCGTTGCTGGACGCCGGTCCTGCCGAAGTCGTGGTGGTGACCGGATTCAATGCAGCCGCCGTGAGCGCTGCGTTGCATGGCCTGCCGGTCCGATTCACCCACAATCCGCGCTGGCAGGAAGGACAGATGACATCGGTCGCCAGCGGTATTGCTGCGCTGCAGGTACCATGTTCGACGATCATGGTGTGTCTGGCAGACCAGATCCTGCTGGCGGCGGACGATTACACCGTGCTGGCACGGGCATTTGCCGCACGCGCCAGCGGCTCGATCATGGTGCCGCAGTTCGCCGGACAGCGTGGCAACCCGGTGCTGTTTGCCGCGAGCCATGCCGACAGCATCGTCGCCGGCGAGCGCAATCTCGGTTGCCGCAAGCTGATCGACGACAACCCGGATCAGGTCGTGGCGTTCACTGCAAACCATGACCGCTACACGACCGACATGGATACACCGCAGGATTACGAACGGCTGCTGGCGCGTCTCGGGCTGACGCCATGAAACGGGCTGCATGGCTCGCGGCGGCGGTGATGCTGACGCTGGTCGGCGTCGCGCAATCTTCGTGGCAGGCGCTCGCGATGCTGCTCAGCGGCCTCGCGATACTGGCAGGTTTTCGGGTGCTGGGACGATTGCATCCCGGCAGCCACGGCATGACCGCACCCCAGACGATGCTGGTGCTCGGCATGCTGGGGATGCTGGCGGGATTGCTGCTGGATGCGCAGGGACCGGGGCTGGCGATGCTGACGGCGCTGTGCAGTTCTGGCAGCGCGATGAATGTGCCGACGATGCTGAGCTTGCACTGGCAGTGGCTGCCGGCGATGCATGTCGGCATGCTCGCCGGCGGTCTGGCGACCATGCCGTGGTTGCGGCTGACAAGGCAGCATTGCCGCCGCCAGTTGTGCGCACGCGTTGCGCAAAACATCGGTTGTTTTGCGTGGATGCTGGCAGGCATGAGCATCAGCGTGCTGGTGTTTCAGCCGGCCAGCGCGTCCGCGATGCTCGCCGGGATGTTTGCCGGGATGGTCTGGGGCATGGTGGCGGGTGTGGCGATGATCCGGCTATATTTCAAGATGACAGCGCAGAGTACGAAAACGGCCAGCATGACTGGCGAACAGGAAGGTGTGTGATATGGACAGTACGGATCTCTCGGTATTAAAAACCTGCATCACCTGGCTGGAAGCCGGGCATCGCGTCGTGCTGGCCACGGTGGTGCAAACCTGGGGCTCGGCGCCGCGTCCGGTGGGTGCCTGGCTGGCCATCCGCGACGACGGACAGGTGGTGGGTTCGGTCTCGGGTGGCTGTGTCGAAGATGACCTGATCGTGCGCGTGCGCACCGACCTGCTCGACACCGCCCTGCCGCAAGTGGTGCGGTACGGCGTCTCGCGCGATGAAGCAGCGCGCTTTGGCTTGCCCTGTGGCGGGACCTTGCGCCTGGTGGTGGAACCGCATCCGGAACTGGCGCTGTTGCGAACACTCCTGGCACGCACCACCGCAAAACGGCTGACCGCACGGGTGCTGGACATGGCAACCGGCAAGGCCACGTTAGTCGATGCGGACCGCACCGAGGTGCTCGATTTTGATGAGTACACGCTGCGCACGATGTTCGGTCCGCGCTGGCGTCTGGTGCTGATCGGCGCCGGCCAGTTGTCGCGCTATGTCGCCCAGATTGCGCTGGGTGCCGACTACGACGTGGTGGTGATCGATCCGCGCGACGAGTTTGCCGATGGCTTCGGCATGCCGGAAGTCACGTTCTCGCGTGGCATGCCGGACGACGTGATCGTCGAGCTGGTGATGGATACCCACACCGCCATCGTCGCGCTGACCCATGATCCGAAACTCGATGACCTCGCGCTGATGGAAGGCCTGAAATCAGCCGCGTTTTATATCGGCGCACTGGGCAGTCGCGCCAACACCGCCAAGCGCAAGGAACGCCTGCTGGAATTCGACCTGACCGCCACCGAAATCGACCGCTTGCACGGCCCAGCGGGCTTGTACCTCGGCTCGTCCAGTCCGGCTGAAATGGCCATCTCGATCCTGGCAGAAATCACGGCGGCGAAGTACCGCGTGCCTATCCTGCAAAAGCGCCTGATTCCGACCGGACAGCTGGTCGAACGGGCGCTGACGATGGAAGGTTTGCACAGCACGTAAGTCCTTGCCCTGCAATTCATGCGGCTAGCCCAGACAGCCGGGCCGGGCCGCCCCGATCCGCCGGCGTAGTCACACGGCGCGATCGCCCTGGTGTGATCGATGCGCTCCTTGGTGGCATGTTGTCATCGTCACGTAGCAATACGTTGATAACTTGCGTTGCTCAACAGGCAACTGTTCGCAAGAAAACATACGACTCTCCCCACCATCCAGGACCCCCATCATGATCCATCGAAAACTTCTCCCCCTGTTACTGGCCGCCCTGTTTTCCGCGCCCGCCGCGCACGCCAGTATCAACCTGCTCGCCATCGGCAGCCTGAGCGGCAGCTTTAGTGACCTGTCGAGCCAGACGGCAGGCATGCTGGAAAACGGGATCGCCGGCAACGTCCTGGGTGGCCTCGGTTCAGGACTGGCTTATGCCGGTAACAATACTTTCATCGCAACGCCGGATCGCGGCCCGAATGCGACGCCCTACAACACCCTGGTCGATGATACGAGCTCGTATATCGCGCGCTTCCAGACCATCAGGATGGGTCTGAGCGCCAACACCTCGGGCACCGGACTGGCCTTCAACCTGACACCGACGCTGGTCGCCACCACGCTGCTGTCGAGCCCGACGGCGCTGACCTACGGCAGCGGCGCCGGGCTCAATCTGGGCACTGGTGCACCGGCTCTCAATGCACTGAACGGCACGAATTACTTCACCGGACGCTCGGACAATTTCAACCCGGCGCTGACGTCGGCCAACACCGCCAATGCGCGCTTCGACCCCGAAGGCGTGCGCGTCTCGGCGGATGGCAAAAGCGTTTTTATCTCCGATGAATACGGTCCGTATGTGTATCAATTCGACCGCGCTACCGGTGCCCGCATCAAGGCGTTCGCCCTGCCCGCGAACCTGGCCGTGACTACTCTCAGCGCGCAAGGCGCTGTGGAAATCAATGGCAACACCGTCGGTCGCGTTGCCAACAAGGGCATGGAAGGCCTGGCCATTTCGCCGGATGGCAAGACGCTGGTCGGCATCATGCAGGCACCGCTGGAGCAGGATACAAAGAAAAATGTGCGCATCGTCACCATCGACATTGCGTCGGGTGCCACGCACGAATACGCCTACAAGCTGACTACCGGTTCCGGCGTCAGTGAAATCGTCGCCCTTAACGATCATCAATTCCTGGTCGACGAACGCGATGGCAAGGGACTCGGTGATGGCACCTCCGCGGTGATCAAGCAACTCTACAAAATCGACCTGACCGGCGCGACCGATGTCTCCGGCATGAAGGGCGATCTGTCTGCCAGCGCCATCAGCAAGACCCTGTTCCTCGACGTGGTCGGCGTGCTCAATGCCAACGGCATCACTGCTGACAAGATTCCGGCCAAGATCGAAGGACTGGCCTTCGGCAGCGACGTGACCGTCAATGGCGTCCTGACCCACACGCTGTATGTGGCGAACGACAACGACTTCGTCGCTGGCGTGGCCGGTGACAACAAGTTTTATGTGTTTGGCGTCACCGATGCCGATTTGCTGAATGCCGGTGTCAGCTACACCGCCCAGTCGATCTCGCCGGTACCTGAACCACAAACCTGGGCCTTGATGCTGACGGGTCTGGGCTTGATGGGTTTCAGCGCACGTCGTCGCCGGTCCGGCGCGACCATCTGGTCGGCAAAGTAAGTCATTGCACAGGCCGGCGGACGAGGTCTCGTCCTGCCGGCAGTTTTCGGCGCGCGCACAGTGCAGTCGTCCCGATAGTTCCCCATTTTCATTGATACCGCGCCTCAAGCAGATTGGAGTCTGCGCGATATCAAGGTAGTACCCCCAACGCAGTCGACAATCACCGGAGAAATCCGGCTGACCACCTGTGAGCGACATTCGAGAAACAAGGCCTGCCATGCCGGATTTCTTTCGATCGCATTTCTCTACAGGAGGTTATTTGATGAATACCCAGGCAACCCAACTTGCGCACGGTGGCGTGCGGCAGCCGACCGGACGCACTCGCTGCGTGATACTCGATCAGCTAATGCGGTTCCGGTTCATGGCCGCGCTGCTGACGCTGCTTTCCTCCGCGGCATTTGCTGCACCGTTCGTCTATGTCGGCAACAGCTCGACCAACGAATTCAGTGTCACGGATATGGCCAACTTCAAGACCCGCGTGCTGTTTCCGCTCGGTGGCACGACCCGTATCGTCGCCAACGAAGCCTCCGAAAAAGTATTCATCAATACCAGTACCGGCATCACGATTCTGGATGCGAACAATGACAAGGTCCTCGGCAAAATTGCCATTCCGACGCCCGTCACCGACCTGGTCGCCGATGCAACGGGCAACCGCCTGTATGCAATCAGTGGCGCAGTGGTACGGGTCATCGATGTCGTCAAGCTGAAAATCATCGCCATCCTGACACTGCCGGCGGCAACGCTGGCGCTGGTGGCTGACGAGGATGGCGTCAACGCCTACGCATTGACGCCCGGCAAAGTCAACGTGATCCGCGCACGTAACGGTGCACCTTGGACCACGATCCCGGTCAACCAGTCGGCGACCACACTGGCCATCGATCAGCACGGCGAGAAACTCTATGTGGCCAGCAGCGGACCGACCAGCGCCAACGGCAACCTGGGCACAGCAGCGGTTACCGTCATCAACACCGGCAATTTCAAGGCTGAAAAAATCATTCCCACCGCCGGTCTCGCCGCCGACGTGCATCCGAATGCGCTGCAGCTCAGCCCGAAAGGCGACAAGGTGTATGTGTTCGGCGGCGGTTCCACCACGACGTCGGTCAAGTATCTGGTACTGGACACGGTATCCGGCGTGGCTCGCGCAGTGGTAGTACCGATTACCAAATCACCGCAGTTCAACCTGACCGTGTACAGCGGCCCGACGCTGCTCAGCCCGGATGGAAAAAAACTCTACGTCGGCGGCGGATCGAGTCCGAACAGCAGTCAGATTGCCGAAATCGATACCGCCACCGCGACCAATACACGGGTACTGAACATGCCGTCCAACGGCTCGGAATATCACTATCTGACGGGCCTTTCTAGTAGTTACACGAATCGTCGGCTGGTGCTGATCGGCTTTATTTTCGAGCATCGCATCCACAGTGCCGGCGAACCGCACAGCGTCGGTTTTGTGGATGTCGATAGTGGAACAACGCTCGCCAATGTCACGTTCCAGCAAAGTGCAACAAGTTCGAGGTTGTATGGCGACGTGCTCGACCCGGTCGATCAGCGTGAGCACTCCACGACAACCGTGGTGGAGGGAGCGGGATCGGTGCCCCTGAACGACACCCTGACCTTGGTCGCCAGGGTCAGAGGCGTTGCACCGACCGGCCGTGTCGTGTTCCGGTTCGTGGATGACACGGACCTGACCAACGACCAGATAGTGCGGGTACGCGTCAAAATGAACGGCGACAGCGCGACGCTGACGCTGCCGGGCTGCAACCAGCCCTGGGACGACGCCGCCCTGAAAAAAATCGCCTGCACCTCACGCTTCCTGGTCAGCGCCCGCTATCGCGGCGATGACGATAACCTCAGAAGCACTTCGCAGGACGTGGTGGGGTTCCGGTTCTGATATCGATGCATAGGCGACCCGTCGGGCGCGCTGAACGCCACTGAAGCTTGGCGCGTGGGCTGACTACCGGCCCACGCCCTGGCGGCCTCGATCATTCTCCGGTCTGGCTGCCCGCAGCACTACCCGCATCACTACCCGATAACGCCGGAACGGCTTGCACCGGTCCGTTCGTCACCTGATTTCTTCGCCCGATCGGCCATCGGGCCGGACTATCCATCGGACGTTTTATAATCCCGCCACACGCCGGCAATCGCCGCGCTCCATTCAGCTCGCACCAAGGATCACGCAATGACTACCCCTACTTCCGGCGCCCTCGTCCTGTTCAGCGGCGGCCAGGACTCCACCACGTGTGTCGCGTGGGCACTGCAGCGTTATGAACGGGTCGAAACCATCGGCTTCGACTACGGCCAGCGGCACGCAATCGAAATGACCGTGCGACCTGCCGTGCTGGCCCAAATTCGTGCGCAATCTGCCGACTGGGCACGCAAGCTCGGTGAAGATCACGTGATCGATCTGTCGCTGATCGGTAAGATTTCGGATACGGCGCTGACCAGCAACGTCGAAATTGCGATGCTGGAAAATGGCTTGCCGAACACCTTCGTACCAGGTCGCAATTTGCTGTTCATGATGGTGGCCGCGACGCTGGCGTACCGGCGCGGGCTGGATGTGCTGGTGGGCGGGATGTGCGAGACCGATTTTTCCGGTTATCCGGATTGCCGCGACGATACGATGAAGGCGCTGCAGGTCACGCTGAACCTCGGCATGGCCACCCGCCTGAAAGTCGAGACGCCGCTGATGTGGATCGACAAGGCCGATAGCTGGGCACTGGCCGAGTCGCTCGGTGGCAGTGCGCTGGTCGACCTGATCCGCACCGGCACCCATACCTGCTATCTGGGCGAGCGCGGCGCGCTGCATGACTGGGGATATGGCTGCGGCACTTGTCCGGCATGCGCGTTACGGGCAAACGGCTATGCACAGTACCGACAGCGAAAGATCAGCGGCGTCACGAACGATGCGTAAATTCATCGAAATCCGTTCGTACAGTATCGAACCCGGCACCCGCAATGAATTCGATCTGCGCCTGCGCGAACAGATGCTGCCGTTGCTGGCGCAGCGCGGCATCGATGTCGTGGCCTGCCGAGCGTCCTTGCACGATGAAACCAGTTACTACCTGATTCGCGCCTATGACAGCCTGGCCCATCGCGCGCAAAGCCAGGAGTCGATGTTCGACCACCCAGAATGGAAAGAAGGACCGCGCGAGGCGATCCTTTCTCTGGTCGACAGTTATACCTCGGTGGTCATCGAGATGGACGAGGTGACGATACAGGCGTTGCGGCAGGATGCCTGAACATCACCCGATTCAGGCCACCTGCCGATCCCGCGACAACGCCGTGATGGTGGTCGATGCCGGTGCCGAAAAACTCGCCAGCAGCGCGGCTTCCTTCAGTTTCGCCGCCTGCAGATGCCGTTCCTTGACATGCCCGTAGCCCCGGATATCTTCAGGAATACGCGCAATCGCCACCGCTGTCGCGAGGTTCTCGGGCGTCAACGCTGACAGCAGCGCAGAGATGGTCTGGCGATACGCGACGATCAGGCCGCGTTCCATCTTGCGTTCGTCGGTGTAACCGAAGATATCCAACGCCGTCCCGCGCAATCCCTTGAACCTGGCCAGCACGCTGAAGGCTTTCATCATCCACGGACCGAATTCCTGCTTGACCAGATGGCCTTGCGCATCTTTCTTCGCCAGCAATGGCGGTGCCAGATGGAACTTGATCTTGTAGTCGCCTTCGAACATGCCGGCAATTTTGCTGGCGAAGACGTCGTTGGTGTAGAGCCGCGCGACTTCGTACTCGTCCTTGTAGGCCATCAGTTTGAACAGGTAGGTGGCGACCGCTTCGGTCAGGCGCAACGGCTTGACGGCATCGGCCACCCGGATTTCGGCGGCCCGCACCTGCGCCACGAAATCGACATACTGCTGCGCATACGCGGCGTTCTGGTAGGCGCTCAGGAAAGCGACACGGGTGGCGATGACCTCGTCAAGCAGCGGCGCACGCTTGAACGCGATCACCTGGGACGGCGCGTCGTTGACACGTGACAGCTTTTCGACTGCCGCCAGATCGTGTGCGGCGCGGCGGCCCCAGACGAAGGACTGCTTGTTGAAATCGACCGAGACGCCATTAAGCACGATGGCTTGCATCAGGGCATCTTCGGTCAATGGCACCTGCCCTTTTTGCCACGCATACCCCAGCATGAACATGTTGGTGGCGATGTTGTCGCCCATCAGCGCGGTGGCGATCTTGCCGGCATCCACAAAATCAACCCGCTCATTGCCACATGCCACACGCAGGTCGGCTTCCGCCGCTGCGCCCGGATATTGCCAGTCCGGATTCTTGACGAAGGCAGCGGTCGGTGTGCTGGTGGAATTGACTGCCGCATACGTGCGACCTTCGCCCATGCGCGACAGTGCATCGCGACTGGCGGCGACGATGACGTCGCAACCAATCACCAGATCGCAGGCGCCGGTGCCTACCCGGGTCGAATGGATATCGTCAGGATGGTCGGCCAGCCGCACATGCGACATCACCGGTCCGCCCTTTTGCGCCAGGCCGCTCATGTCGAGCACCGAACAGCCCTTGCCTTCGATGTGCGCTGCCATCGCCAGGATCTGGCCGACTGTCACCACACCGGTGCCACCGATACCGGCGACCAGAATGCCGTACGGCGTGACCGTGGTCGGCAACACCGGTTGCGGCAATAGCATGACCGGCGCCGCGACTGCGGCAGGATTGCCGGCATCGGCGACGGCGATTTTTTTCGGCTTCTTCAGCTTGCCGCCTTCGACCGTCACGAAGCTCGGGCAGAACCCGGTCACGCACGAAAAATCCTTGTTGCACGACGACTGGTTGATCTGGCGCTTGCGACCGAATTCGGTTTCCAGCGGTTCGACCGACAGGCAGTTCGATTGCACGCTGCAGTCGCCGCAGCCCTCGCAGACCGCGTCATTGATGACGGCACGCTTGGCCGGGTCCGGATACTCGTTACGCTTCCGGCGGCGACGCTTTTCCGACGCGCAGGTCTGGTCATAGATCATCGCCGAGATGCCCTTGCATTCGCGCAGTTCGCGTTGCACCGCATCAAGTTCGCTGCGATGGCGGATCGTGACGCCCTCGGCCCAGGCGTAGCCGGCCGGGTATTTGTCGGGTTCATCGGTGACGACAATGATCGGGCCCACGCCTTCGGCGGCGATCTGGCGCGAGATCATGCCGGGATCGATCGGGCCGTCGACCGTCTGGCCGCCAGTCATCGCGACCGCATCGTTATACAGAATCTTGTAGGTCATGTTGACCTTGGCAGCCACCGACGCACGGATCGCCAGCAGGCCGGAATGGAAGTAGGTACCGTCGCCAAGGTTGGTAAATACATGCTGTTCGCTGGTGAACGGGGCCTGGCCGATCCAGGTCGTGCCTTCGGCGCCCATGTGCGTGAAGGTCGCCGTTTCGCGGTCCATCCACAGCACCATGTAATGGCAACCGATGCCGGCCAGCGCGCGGCTGCCTTCGGGCACTTTGGTCGAGGTGTTGTGCGGGCAACCGGAACAGAAGTGCGGAATCCGGTCCTTGGCAGGATCGGGTTTGGTGCTCACTTTCAGCACCGCTTCCTTGGCTTCCAGATAGGCAATGCGCTCTTTCACGCGCTGTTCGACCGGATGACCGGCGAAGTACTTGCTGATGCGGGTGGCGATGGCGCGGGCGATCTGTGCCGGATTCAATTCATAGGTGGCCGGCAGCAACCAGTCGCCGTGGCCCATGCCGGGCGTGTTGCTCCATTCGCCGGTGTCGTCGAACTTGCCGACCACGCGCGGACGCACGTCGTCGCGCCAGTTGTACAGTTCTTCCTTGACCTGATATTCGAGAATCTGGCGTTTTTCTTCCACCACCAGGATTTCTTCCAGCCCCTGCGCGAACTCGCGCACGCCTTGCGCTTCGAGCGGCCAGGTCATGCCGACCTTGAACAACCGGATGCCGATATCGCGTGCGACCGCTTCATCGATACCGAGATCGGCCAGCGCCTGGCGGGTGTCCAGATACGATTTGCCGGCAGTGATGATGCCGATGCGGGCACGCGGACTGTCCCAGATAATCTTGTTGAGCTTGTTGACACGCGCATAGGCCAGCGCCGCGTACCACTTGAAATTGTTCATCCGCGCTTCCTGATCCAGGACGGCATCGGGCCAGCGGATGTTGAGGCCATCGGCCGGTAGCGCCAGGTCGCTCGGCAGCACGATTTGTACGCGGTCCGGATCGAGGTCGACCGAAGCGCCCGACTCGACGATGTCGGTCACGCACTTCATCGATACCCACAGCCCGGTAAAACGGCTCATGGCCCAGCCATGCAAACCGTAATCAAGGTATTCCTGCACCGACGACGGATACAACACCGGAATGCCGCATGCTTTCAGGATGTGTTCACTCTGATGCGCCGTGGTCGAGGACTTGGCCGCATGGTCATCGCCGGCCAGCACCAGCACGCCGCCGTGCTTCGACGTCCCGGCCATGTTGGCATGCTTGAAGACATCGCCGCAGCGGTCCACGCCCGGCCCTTTGCCGTACCACAAGCCGAACACGCCATCGTACTGCGCGCCCGGAAACAAGTTGACCTGCTGGGTACCCCAGACACTGGTGGCGGCCAGGTCTTCGTTCATGCCGGGATGGAATTTGATGTGGTTCGCGTCGAGGTATTTTTTGGCTTTGGCAGCGGTCATGTCGACGCTGCCCAGTGGCGAACCGCGATAGCCGGTGATGAAGCCGGCGGTATTGAGTCCGGCGCGTACATCGCGCTGGCGCTGCAGCATCGGCAGCCGGATCATTGCCTGCGTACCGGTGATAAAAGCCCGGCCACGCTCCAGCGTGTATTTGTCGTCCAGCGAAATCGGCTCTGGTGCGAGCGACTGCCCTGGTTTCAGGGGTGCATTCATTAATTGTCTCCGTACCAAAAATTATGTTCTTGGATGCGATCGTGTCGCGCTCTGACTGATTCCGGTCTTGTGGACCTTCAGTTTTTTATATTCTACACGGGTGAAGCGGTCTGGCTGGTCATAGTGTGGCTGGAGCGTAATGGCGCCCCGGGCAGCTGCCAGCCAGACTTCCTGATCAGATTTTCTGGTCGATCTCCCCGGTCAATAAGGTATTCGCTGGCAATACGTCCATGTCGCGCAAACGGGCGTAGATCGGCGTGAAATCCGGTGCGGTATCGATGAACAGTTGCTCGAAACTGTCGATGACGAAATAGGTTTCCTGGTACGAATCGATCTTGTAGCTCGTACGCATGACGCGCTCGACATCGAAGGCGATCCGGCGCGGTTGCGGGCTGGACAGGCAATGGTCGATTTCGCCGGAGGAGGACAGAATGCCGGCGCCGAACGCGCGCAAGCCCTGCGGCGTACGAATCAGACCGAACTCAACCGTGTACCAGTACAACCGGCCCAAATTGGTCAGACCATCGAGCGGCATCGCCTTCAGGCCACCCTTGCCGTATTCCTGCAAATGGTCGGCAAACACCGGATTGAACAGCAGCGGCACGTGGCCAAAAAAATCGTGGAAGACATCCGGTTCGGCGATGTAATCGAACTCCTCCGGCTCGCGCAGCCAGACCGTCACCGGAAACCGGCGGTTCGCCAGATGCTCGAAAAACGTGAAGTCCGGTACCAGTCCCGGCACCGCGACCAGGGTCCAGCCGGTGGCCTGCATCAACTGGCGGGAGATGGCATCAAAGTCGGGAATGCCATCGGCGACATCCATGCTTTTGAGGCTGTCGATGAAGACATCACAGGCGCGCCCTGGCAACAAGCGGGCCTGGCGGTCGTACAGCCGACGCCATAACTCATGCTGGGCTTCGGTGTACAGGTCGCGGTTCTGGGTGACCACATATTGCGCATCGGCGTGCGTGTAATCGCCGCGCAGGGTACCGCCATCGGATTTGTCTTCCATGGTCTTGAAGAATTCGGCCTGGCCGATTGCAGTATCGATAGCACCCATGTCAGCTCCCCACGCTTTCGTCTTTCAATACACCACGGCGAATCTGGTCGAGCTCGATCGACTCGAACAGCGCACGGAAGTTGCCTTCGCCGAAACCCTGGTCGCCCTTGCGCTGGATGATTTCAAAGAAGATCGGACCGATCACGGTCTGCGTGAAGATTTGCAGCAGCAATTCGCGCTCGGTGGCACTGCTGGTGCCATCGACCAGAATATTGAGACGGCGCAATTCATCGACATTTTCGCCATGACCCGGCAAGCGCCGTTCGATCAGATCGTAGTAAGTCGCGATGGTTTTCTGGAACTGTACGTCCTGTGCTTCCATCTGCTCGACCGTGCGATAGATGTCGTCGGTGCCCAGCGCAATATGCTGAATCCCCTCGCCACGGTACAGGTCGAGATACTCGGCGATTTGCGATTTGTCATCCGATGATTCATTGATCGGGATACGGATCTTGCCGCATGGCGAGGTCATTGCTTTCGACTTCAGGCCGGTCAGTTTGCCTTCGATATCGAAGTAACGGACTTCCCGGAAACCGAACAGGTTTTCATAAAATTCCGCCCACTCTTTCATGCGCCCGCGATGGACGTTGTGGGTCAGGTGATCGATGTAGGTCAGGCCGTTGCCGATTGGATTGGCGACCGCACCGGGGATCGCCACGAAGTCGACATCGTAAATGCTGATGTCGCCGATGGCGCCAGGCGGCAGTCCCTTGGCAGCACTCTTGCCGCGCCAGCGGTCGACAAAATAAATCAGCGAGTCGCCGATACCCTTGATGGCAGGAATGTTCAGTTCCATCGGGCCGGTCCTGTTGTCGAAACCCCAGGCGCCCAGTTCGAGCGCGCGCTTGTAGGCAAAGGCGGCGTCATCGACCCGGAAAGCGATCGCGCAAATAGACGGACCGTGCTGGCGCGCAAAGCGCTGCGCAAACGAATCCTGCTCGCCATTGATGATGAAGTTGATGTCGCCCTGACGGTACAGCGTCACATCCTTGTGGCGGTGGCGTGCGATCGCACTGAAACCCATTTGTTCGAACAGGGCGCCGAGCGCCTTCGGGTCCGGTGCAGCGTACTCGATGAATTCAAAGCCATCGGTGCCCATCGGGTTATCCCAGGGTTGAAATTGCATGCTTGTCTCCGAATAGTAATTATGCGTCCAGTATAGACGTGCGCTAGCGGCAGAAAATTGCAAAGAAATTCACCAATCGATCAGGCATGGCAATAAAATTGCGCGATTACCAGCGATCGAGGTGAATCATGGCGCGCGTTCCATTGGATAAAACAGACCGGAAGATTCTCGCGATCCTGCAGACGGATGGCCGACTATCGAATCAGGAGGTGGCCGAGCGTGTCAGTCTGTCGCCCTCGCCGTGCCTGCGGCGCATCAAACGGCTCGAAGAAAGTGGCGTGATTCGCCAGTATGTAGCGTTGCTGGCGCCGGAACGGATTGGTCTGGGCTTGCTGGCCTACGTGAACGTGCGCCTCGAAAAGCACAGCGACGCCGCGGGCGCAGCCGGCTCCAGGTCACCGCGCGGGGACTTCGCTGCCTCCGTCGATCACTGGCCGGAGGTGGTGGCCTGCTATGCGATGACGGGGGAAATGGATTACCTGTTGCGCGTCCATGTCGAAGACATGGAGCATTTTTCGCGCTTCATGATGGAAACGCTATTGCGTCACGCTGCCGTACTGGATGTGAAATCAAGCTTTGCGTTGCAGCGGGTGAAGGACACGACGGCCTTGCCGCTGGTTTGATTCCGGATTGACTTCGGCATGCCTGGTTTATTTAACACCGCGCAAGCTATTGAGCCATTTGACGGCAGCGCGGGTATTGGCTTTGAGCGTGTAATCGAATTGGGCCACTTGCTCTTCCACCGCTTCCTGCATCACGCTCGATGGATTGGCAGGCACCAGCTTCAGATAGGCATCGGCTTCGCCATGCGAACGATGAATTTGCATGCCAGCCTTGCGGGCAATGCGGATCATGGTATGGTTCGAGGCCAGGCAATGCATGTACAGCGTATCGACGTCGCCATTGCGGCAATGGATCGCAGCGCGCTCGAATAACTTCGTGCCGATGCCCATGCTGCGGGCCGACGCGGAGACTGACAAACCGAATTCGGCAACAAGCTCCTTGGTAGTGGCCTCTGCAAACAACGGCATCGCATCGCGCGGAGCAAAGGCAAGGTGACCGACGCCGATCAGTTCGAGCTTGCTGTTGTAGACGCCAAACAGGGTGTCGCGCGCGAAATCGAGTTTTTGAACATAGCGGGTGACCAGCTCGTCCGGCAGAACGGTTCCGAAACGCAGCAGACGGTCGCTGTCGACCAGCGCGAGGAAGTGCATCAGCATGCGTCGGCGGTCGCGCTCCGAGAGCTCTTTGACGCGAACAGCGGTGTGGGGCCCGGCAGGTTCGCCGGATGGCGGCGAACCCATGCTCAAGAGCGGTTCAGGGGATACTGTAGCGGGTGAATTCATCGGGATTCCTATGAAAAAATGTGCGCCGTTGTGCAGTGCAGCACTGCATTGTAGGCCATCTAAACGAGGCTTGCTCGATAAATCCCATCTTGTTTATTGCATTGCAACGAATGCTGTCAGAAGCGCATCACCAGGCTGACCGGGAGTCACGCCGATAGCAAACGATGTGGTTACGAAGCGGGGTCGGTGCGACCGGACTTGTGCGTGGATGCACGCAAAAACTGCTCAACTGCCGCAATCCGCGCGTTGCGTACGGCGACCGGGATGTGTACCGGATCGGCTTGCAGACGCAGTGCAATCTCGCCGGCATTGACCGCGCGCGCCGCCGCCAGTGCCGCTGCGAGATAGCTCTCCTGCGGAAACGGCCTGTCTTCGTAGCCGGGCCGACCGTGGTAATCGCACGACGCTGCCTGCAGCATTTCCAGAAACCGTTGTGGTTTGCGCAGTCCATCGCAGCGCTCGACTAATGCCACGATGGTGGCCGCCCGTAATTCCAGCGCCCGGCCGACATTGCCATGGTCACGTGCTGTCATGACGGCGAGGTCGCGGCACTCATTCGGCATCTTCAGGCGCTCGGCAACCTGCTCGACCAGTTTGACACCGAGCCCTTCATGCCCGTGGTGCGATGGCCACTCTGCCGCTGGTGTGGCGCCCTTGCCGAGATCGTGGAACAGCGCCGCGACCCGCACCGGCAATGTCACTTGCTGACGGGCTGCATGGTCGATGACCAGCATGACATGCACGCCAGTATCGATTTCAGGATGGTATTTGGCGGGTTGCGGGACGCCCCATAAACGATCCAGCTCGGGTAGTAGTCGCGCCAGCGCGCCGCAATCGCGCAACACCGCGAACATGCGCGAGGGTTGCTGCTCCATCAAACCGCGGGCCAGCTCCTGCCAGACCCGCTCGGGCACCAGCGCATCGACTTCACCGGCGGCCACCATGCGCTGCATCAGCGCGTTGGTCTCGAGAGCGACGGCAAATCCGGCAAAGCGTGCGGCAAACCGCGCCACGCGCAGAATGCGTACCGGGTCTTCGGCGAAGGCGTCGGAGACATGCCGGAATACCTTGTGGTCGAGATCGCGACGACCACCGAACGGGTCCACCAGTACACCGTCATCGCCCCGCGCGATGGCATTGATGGTCAGGTCGCGCCGGGCCAGATCCTGCTCAAGCGTGACGTCGGCATCGGTATGAAACACGAAGCCCTTGTAGCCCGGCGCGGTTTTGCGCTCTGTCCGTGCGAGGGCATATTCTTCATGCGTGACCGGATGCAAAAATACCGGAAAATCCTTGCCGACCGGCGTGAACCCGCGCGCCAGCATGGCGTCCGGCGTCGCACCGACGACCACGTAATCACGATCCTTGACGGGCAGGCCGAGCAACGCATCGCGCACGGCGCCGCCGACGGTGTAGATATGCATGCGCGGTTGATCCGTGAGCGTCAGCGTCCTGGCTGATCGGGATGACTATCGTATTTTTCTATCCGCTCGACTTCGGCCAGCGCTTCGCTAATCCAGTGCGCGACCGCCGGATGGGCAGTGACCCGATCGACATACGCCTGCAGCGCTGGCGCCATCGATACGCCGTAGGCATTAAAGCGCATCACGACCGGGGCGAAGTACGCATCGGCAATCGAAAACTCACCGAACAGGAACTGGTGATGACCGGAATGCGACAGACAGGTTTCCCAGATTTCGCTGATCCGGCCGATATCGGACATGGCCTCGGCGGAGTTGCCCTTGCCGCGGAAATCGGCGCCGATGTTCATCCACATCGCCGAACGCAGGCCGGTAAAACCGGAGTGCATTTCGGCGCAGATGCAGCGCGCCAGTGCACGCGATGCGACATCGGTCGGCCACATTGCCTTTTCCGGGAATTGCTCGGCCAGGTATTCGCAGATCGCCAGCGAATCCCATACCGCGATCTCGCCCGCCTGCAACACCGGCACCCGCCCGGCAGCCGAGTAATGGGAGATATCCAGCGCGGTGTCGGGACGCCCGAGTCCGATACGGACTTCTTCGAAGGCGATACCGAAGGCTTTGAGCACCAGCCAGGGACGCATCGACCAGCTCGAATAGCGTTTGTTGGCAATGACCAGTTTGAGCGGCATTTTTCCCGCAGTTTCGAGAGTTTGCGACAGGGTTGGATCGAGTTCGGTAGCTTGCATGCGACGTCCGTTACAGTAAAAGTTGAAGGAGGCGAATCAGCGCTTGGCCCGGATGCGGTACTGATCGAAGTGACTGCGACCAGCCGCCTCACCGAGGTAACGCGAGGCAATCGCTTCGAGCGCTTCCGGCTTGATGCCAAGCTCGGGCGCGATCGGGCCATGCGCAACGTTATCGACTTTCATCGAATCAAGGTTGTCGCGACTCATCACCGGCCCGCCCGGCACCCATTCCAGCATGAACGCCTGCAAGCGCGCCAGCGCCGGTGGTAACGCCAATACCGGACGCGGATGACCGCTGTAACGGCCCGCCAGCTGCACCAGCTCACGCAAGGTATAGATAGTCGGTCCGGCCAGCTCGTAGACCTTGCCGAAGGTATGCGGATTATCGAGCGCGTTGACGAACGCCTGCACCACGTCACCGACGTAGATCGGCTGGAAACGGGCATCAGCCCCGCCCAGTGGAAACACCGGAAAGACGCTTTGCAATTTGGCAAACATATTCAGGAATGCATCGTCTTCGCCGAACACGACCGACGGCCGGAACACGGTCGTGGCAACCGCCGGATGCGACAGCGCCGCATCTTCGCCTGCAGCTTTCGAGCGCAGGTACATCGATGGGGCAGTCCGGTTGGCGCCCAGCGCACTCATGTGCAGCGAACGCTTGACCCCGGCCACGCCACACGCCGCCACCACCCGGATCGGCAGTTCGACGTGCGCCTTGGCAAAGTCAGGACCATAGCTGGCGGTGCCGACACCGGGCCGCGAGTGCAGGATGCCGACCAGATTGATGACGGCATCGGCGCGGCGCATCAGTGCGGCCAGCGCTGCGTCCTGATTGATGTCGGCGACCACGATCTCGACCGTCGGCAGGACAGCGAGGTGGCGTGCCCGCACGGCGCGGCGCGTTGGTACGATCACATGCCGGCCCTGCGCCGCGAGCTGGGCAATCAGATGGGAACCAATGAAGCCGGTGCCACCAAGGACGAGGATATTCGAGTAAGGCAGGGACATGAACAGGTATCCGGTAAGGTCGATCAAGGCAATTCGGTCGGGGCAAATCCTTTCGGTGCGACGTTACCGAGTCGCGCTTTCAGGGATTGCGGTTTGCCCTCGAACAAGGCGGCGTAGTAGGTTGCGTTGGACAGCACGTTCTTGACGTAACCACGGGTTTCGGCGAACGGAATCGACTCGGCGAAGATGGCGCCCTCGACCGTACGCGGGAGCGTGGCGCGCCAGCTGCGCGGTCGCCCCGGGCCGGCGTTGTAGGCGGCAGTGGCCAATGCCTGCGAGCCATCGAGGTCACGCAGCACCATGTTCAGGTAATTGGTACCGAGCTGGATATTGGTACTGACGTCATTGACCTGACCTGGCGTGAAGCCGGACATGCCGATCTTGTTGGCCACATACCGCGCGGTCGACGGCATCAGCTGCATCAGGCCGGAGGCACCGACATGCGAGCGGGCATTCATGATGAAGCGTGATTCCTGCCGGATCAGTCCGTATACCCAGGCCATGTCGAGTCCCAGCGCACTGGTGCTGGTGACCATGAAATCACGGAAGGGCGACGGAAAGCGCTGGGTAAAATCGCGTTCGGATTTGGTCCGGTCGGAGGTATTCACCATGCGGTCGAGAATGTTGCTCTGGCGCGCGAATTCGGCGGCAGCGAGATGGTCGCGTTCGCTCATCTTGCGCAGTTCCCAGTTCCATTCGCGCACGGCCTCGAAGCGCAGGTTCATGTCGAAAAACTTGAGCGCGCGGCGAAATCCCGGGTTGGCGGCAACCCGCGCAATTTCCGCTGCAGTCAGGGGTTCGCCGGCCAGCGGAATACTGATTTTCTGGCCCAGGTCTTCCAGTGCCAGCTGGCCATAAAAATTGGTTTGCTCGGCAATCGACTGGAACAGTTTCTGCGCCTCGTCACGCTCACCGAGCGAGCGCAGCGCACGTGCGCGCCAGTAGACCCAGGCGGCGTCGTCGCGCAGATCGGCCGGCATCGCGTCGATGGCCTGGCGCACCAGTGCCCAGTCACCGCTACGCAAGGCCATCCGCACGCGCCACTGGTAGCCTTCGCCTGACAGGGCGGCACCGCTAGTGCGGCTCCAGTACGCCGTGGTGGTTTCGGGCAGCAATTTCAGCGAAGCTTGCAACGCAATCTGGGACCAGCCCAGTGCGCGCTCGTCGGGCAGCAGGCGCGATTCGACATTCATCAGCGCACTGGCGGCCTGATCCGGGCTGGTTCGGGCCACGCGACCCAGCGCAACGATGAACAACTGATGCGTCACGCGGGAATTGCCGGGGCCTTGCGCCATCACGAGTGGTGCTTTTTCGATGGCCTGGATGATCTGGCTATCGGTGGCCTCGATTAACGGTGCGAGGCGACGTGCGGCCACGACCTGGCTGGTTTCCGCAGCCAACCGGAATTGCGCCCACACATCGTCGTTCGTAAACTGGCCGGCCTGCGCCAGCGTGGCGATCAGGGTCGAACAGGCGTCGCCGTAATCCTTCGGCGACACCAGCAGTGCGCGCGCCTGCACCGCAACCTGTTCGCCTTTGGCTGCGCGCGACAGCAGTGCGTAACATTTCAGCTGCAGGTCATCATCGAGTGCGAACAACGGATACTGCTCGTCAAAGACCGCGAAATTACGCTGGCGACCCAAATCGAGCAACCAGTCATTGCGCAACCGGTCGGCAATGGCACTGCCATCGTAGCGCCGCAGGTAGTCGCGGATTTCGAGAGATGAAGCGAGCCGCAGCCGTGGTTTCAGGCGGTAATAATCGACATAGGACGGGATGGCATAATTGGGCAGACGGCTGGCCAGATCGGCAGCAGCGACCGCATCATCGCGCCGCGCTGCGTCGCGCAGCGCCAGAAATACGTCGTCGTCGTTGACAAACGTGCCGGCTTTTTTTTGCGCCTGGGCGGGCGGCAACAGGAGTACCGTTGAGGCGAAGGCCAGCAACGCGCCGGCGATCCATTTCATCTGAAACATGAGTCCACAACCTTTTTCACAAATTTGACAGCGATGACACCAACCGAACCAAGGATAGCATGTGAATCTGCCCATTCCGCGGCACTGGAACAGCACAAGAGCGTATTGCGCAAGCACCTGCTGGCAACGCGTCAGTCGATGACTGCGGTGCACCGTTCTGCGGCCTGTGTTGCGATCGGTGAGTACTTGCTGTCGTGGCAAGCGAGCACTGGCGTTGACGCACTGGCGGTGTACTGGCCAATCCGGGGCGAGCCCGACCTGATGCCTGCCTATCTGCAGCTAGCGCAACGTGGGGTGCGACTTGCCTTGCCCGTGGTCTGTGGCCCGAATGCGCCGCTGGATTTTGCAGCATGGCTGCCGGGGCAAGCGATGGCGCAGGATGCGTTTGGCGTGGCGATTCCGGCCCAACCGCGCCACACCGTCGTGCCCGAGGCATTCCTGATCCCCTGTGTCGGCATCAATGCGCAGCAGTTCCGGCTGGGCTATGGCGGCGGCATGTACGACCGCACTTTGGCATTGTTGCCGGCGGCGACGACCGTCGGCATCGCCTTCGATAGCGCCCGCAGCGAGTTCGGGGTCGCCCCGCATGACATCGGATTGCAGGTGCTGATTACCGAAAGCGGCGTTGAGCGACACCGACCAGACGTGCCGTGACCGGCAATCGCCGAGCGTCGCGCCGCCCACCAGCTTGCAGCACTAGGCGCCTGTCGCCTTCAAGCGCTCGCAAATGGCGATCGTTGGTCCCGACTGGTTCAACGAATAGAAGTGCAGGCCCGGCGCGCCGCCAGCCAGCAAGCGCTCGCACATCGTGGTCACGACATCGAGCCCGAAAGCGCGAATGGAGTCGCTGTCATCCCCAAAACTGGCCAGCTTCAGACGTACCCAGCGCGGAATTTCTGCACCGCACATTTCCGAAAAACGCATCAGTTGCATGTAGTTTGTAATCGGCATCACGCCTGCCACGATAGGCACTTGCACGCCATGCCGGTGCGCTTCGTCGACAAACCGGAAATACGCGTCGGCATTGTAGAAATACTGGGTAATGGCTGCATTTGCACCGGCCTGAACCTTGCGTGCGAAGGACTGCATGTCGTCTTGGGGCGACTTGGCCTGTGGATGCATTTCCGGGTACGCGGCAACTTCGATATGAAACCAGTCACCGGATTCGGCGCGAATGAACTCGACGAGCTCATTGGCATAGCGAAACTCACCAGACGAAAAATCGACGGCGCCATAGCCACTCGGCAAATCGCCGCGTAACGCAACCAGTCGGCGAATGCCGTGGTCGCGGTACTCGGTCAGGATGTCGCGCAAGCGCGCGCGCGAGCTGCCCAGACAGGAAATATGCGGCGCGGCCTCATGGCCTTCGCTGCGGATGTCCAGTACGGTATCCAGCGTTCCTTGCTGGGTGCTGCCACCCGCGCCAAACGTGACAGAAAAATATTTCGGATCAAGCACCGCCAGCCGGGCGCGCGTGGCGCGCAACTTGTCGGCGCCCTCGGGCGTTTTGGGCGGAAAAAATTCGATACTGAAGTCGGGAGTAGTCATTTGTTATCGAGAATCAGAGAAGACAGTACCCACGAAATGATGCTGTAAATCACGGCAGCGAGAATCGCAGACCAGAATCCGGCAACATGAAAGCCACCAATGAGTTGCGCAACACCCCAGAACATCAGGCCGTTGATGACGAAAATGAACAAGCCGAGCGTCAGGAAGGTCACCGGCAGTGTCAGCAATAGCAACAGTGGCCGAATGAGCGTGTTCACCAGTCCCAGCACCAGCGCAGCAATCAGCGCGGTCCCGAACCCATCGACGGTGACGGAATGCATCAGATACGGCAACGCCAGCAGTGCGAAGGCGTTGATGATCCAGGTAATGATCAGGCGCATGAAAAAATCCGTTGTGAAGTGAAAAAACCGCTTCAGTACTGCCGTCTGGCGATACTGAAGCGGCAATTGGCGCAGTGCACGTACCGTTAGTAGCGGTACTGCTCCGGCTTGTACGGACCCGATTGCTGCACGCCAATGTAGCTGGCTTGCTCGGCGGTCAGCTCGGTCAGCTGGGCGTTCAGGGTACGCAACTGCAAGCGCGCGACCTTTTCATCCAGATGCTTCGGCAGGGTGTAGACGCCGACCGGGTACTTGTCGGTATTGCAGAACAACTCGATCTGCGCAATCGTCTGGTTGGCAAACGACGAACTCATGACGTACGACGGATGGCCGGTGCCGCAACCAAGATTGACCAGGCGGCCTTCTGCCAGCAAGATAATGCGCTTGCCGTCAGGGAAAATCACATGGTCGACTTGCGGCTTGATGTTTTCCCAGGCGTACTGCTTCAATGCGTCGATTTCGATTTCATTGTCGAAGTGACCGATGTTGCAGACGATCGCTTGGTCTTTCATCTTGGTCATGTGAGCGAGCGTGATCACATGGTAGTTGCCGGTCGCGGTCACGAAAATGTCGGCATGTTCCGCCGCATAATCCATCGTCACGACGCGATAGCCTTCCATCGCTGCCTGCAATGCACAAATCGGATCGATTTCCGTCACCCAGACCTGGGCGGACAACGCGCGCAGTGCTTGCGCCGAGCCCTTGCCCACATCGCCGTAACCAGCCACGACCGCGACTTTTCCGGCAATCATGACATCGGTGGCACGCTTGATGCCGTCGACCAACGACTCGCGGCAACCGTACAGGTTATCGAACTTGGATTTGGTGACCGAATCATTGACGTTGATGGCAGGGAAAGCAAGTTTGCCGTCCTTGAACATCTGATAGAGACGATGCACACCCGTGGTGGTTTCTTCGGTGACGCCCTTGACCTGTGCCAGACGAGTCGAATACCAGCCCGGCTGTGATGCAAGACGCTTCTTGATCGAGTCGTAGAGGCAGATTTCTTCTTCGGATGTTGGATTGTCCAGCAGCGACGCGTCTTGCTCTGCGCGGGTGCCGAGGTGCAATAACAGCGTTGCATCGCCACCATCATCGAGAATCATGTTCGCGTATTGCTCGCCGTCTGCCGTGGCAGGCCACTCGAAAATGCGGTGGGTAAATTCCCAGTAGTCATCGAGCGATTCGCCCTTAAAGGCAAACACCGGTGTACCGTCAGCAGCAATGGCGGCAGCGGCATGATCCTGAGTTGAATAGATGTTGCACGATGCCCAACGTACCTGCGCACCCAAGGCTTCGAGTGTGTGTATCAGCACGGCGGTCTGGATGGTCATGTGGATCGATCCGGTGATGCGCGCGCCCTTGAGAGGCTGTGCAGCAGCGAATTCCTGACGGATTGCCATCAGGCCAGGCATTTCGGTTTCGGCAATTTTGATTTCTTTACGGCCCCAGTCAGCGAGACTGAGATCAGCAACGTGGAAATCCTTGAATGCGGCGACCGGTGAGTTTGAGATTACGGCGTTCATCACGCCCTCCTTTCGTTAGAAAAAAAGAAACGTGAGCGCAGTTGCGGGGGAAATTGCCTCCAAGCCTGGCCGATTTAACTGGGTAAATCCGGCTGCAACGCTCCTTGGAGGGCAAATTATAACGTAGTTCGGAAATAATGCAGTTTCCAAAAATCAATGTTTGTTGGTTCCCGACACGGGGTTCGTAGCGACGCGAATGGCGGCCTTGCGATCTGGCGACACGTCTTGTTGACGGCGAACATTTAACTTGATCCAGCCCAACATATCTTGCCAGATCCGCTCAACCTCACGCGCAGGCGGCATCGCCTGGGCGTTGGGCAATTCGATCGTGATGACAGGGATATTCCGATGCAAGCCGCTGTAATTTCCGAGCGAGCCGGGGTACACCCCGACGCGGTTGAATTGCAGTCGGCCAAAGCGTTCTGGTGCCGGTGCCGGACCATCGAAATCGAGGACGCCATACGGTGCATGGACAGAAATGATGACGTTGGGCTTGAAGCGATCGATTTCGGCATTCAGCCAGCGTGTTTCCGGCTCGGAGAGCGGACCGGTACCGGGGAAGCGTCGTGGATCACTGGCAGTCGCTTTGGCCCAGTATTGCGGCGCTTCCTGTTTCCAGCCCGGCGTCGGAAAGTTGCGGTTCAGATCCACTCCCCGCGCATTCACCCGACTTGGCCTGTCCGCAAGCAACCCGTCAGGATTCACCACAGGCACCACACTCCAGGCAAATTCGCGGGCGAGCGGGTGCTGCATTTGCTGCAGCCACTTGAAAACGACCGACGACGCCGTTAACTCATCACCGTGGATTCCTCCCAGCAGCAACACCCGCAATGGCTTGTGCCCATCGCGATCAGGCGCGCTGATCTGTCTGTACAGAATCGGAAAGCCTTTGGAAGACAGACCACCGGAGAGAGCCAGATTACTGGACTGGCACGACGCGGCAGTCACCTCCGGCAAACGCAACGACAAGCGCTTGCACCAGTTGGTCTGAGCGGATGGCTTTGCCGGCGCCGCGTGCGCTGTGATCGCAACGCAGCCGGCTATCAGCGCCATCGCTATGCCTGGCTTGAGCACTCGCTTGGAAAAAATGATCTCACACACATCTTTTATGTTCCACCGCAAGCCAGGCTGCATCGATAAAATCTTTCGTGTAAATGGTTTATACGCCCGCACTGGCACGCAGTGTCGCGGCACGGTCGGTCCGCTCCCAGCTGAATTCTGGCTCTTCCCGGCCAAAATGACCATAGGCAGCGGTCTTCAGGTAGATCGGACGCAACAGATCCAGCATTTGCACGATGCCCTTCGGACGCAAGTCAAAATGTTCCTTGACCAGTTCGGCCAGTTTTTCATCGCTGATTTTGCCTGTGCCGAAGGTCGTCACCATCACCGATGTCGGCTTGGCGATACCAATGGCATAGGACACCTGAATCTGGCAGCGTGATGCCAACCCGGCAGCGACAATGTTCTTTGCCACATAGCGTCCGGCGTACGCGGCAGAACGATCAACCTTGGAAGGATCCTTGCCGGAGAACGCACCGCCGCCATGGGGCGCAGCACCGCCGTACGTATCGACAATGATCTTGCGGCCGGTCAACCCGCAATCGCCTTGCGGGCCACCGATGACAAAACGCCCGGTCGGATTGACCAGGTAACGGGTATCGTTGAGCCATTCCTTCGGCACTACCGGTTTGATGATCATCTCAATGACGGCTTCTTCAATATCCTTGTGCAGCATTTCCGGTGCATGCTGTGTCGACAACACGATGGTATCGATACCGACCGGCTTGCCATCGACATAGCGCAAAGTGACCTGAGATTTTGCATCGGGACGCAACCATGGCAAACGACCGTCCTTACGCAGTTGTGACTGGCGCTCGACAATGCGATGGGCATAGTAGATCGCGGCAGGCATCAGTTCCGGTGTTTCATCGCAAGCGTAGCCAAACATCAGCCCCTGATCGCCAGCGCCCTGATCGAGATCGGTACCAGTGCCCTCATCGACGCCTTGTTTGATGTCCAGAGATTGTTTGTCATAGCAAACCATGACCGCACAGCTTTTGTAGTCGATACCATAGTCGGCGTTGTCATAGCCGATGCGCTTCAGGGTTTCGCGCGCGACGTCGATGTAGTTGATGTTGGCGTTGGTCGTTATCTCGCCGGCGAGGACTACCAGCCCCGTGTTGCACAGGGTTTCTGCAGCAACGCGGGATTGCGGGTCTTGCGCCAGGATGGCATCAAGGATGGCATCGGAAATTTGATCGGCGACTTTGTCGGGGTGGCCTTCTGAAACGGATTCGGAAGTAAAGAGGTATTCATGTGCCATGGCAGGCTCCTGTAGTTGCAGTCGGTGACCATGTCGCGGCCAATCGAATGAGCCTGCGACGCTTTAGCGAAATTTATATACCGCCTCGCAAGTTGTCTGTTAACTCGGCGGGTACTACGTTCGTGATATTTTACGCCTCCTGACACCATTCAGCAAAATCACGGGACTTTCCTCTTTGATACTCGTCACATTTTTCCGCCTGCTATCCCATTTGCCGCTGTCGCTGCTTCACGCACTGGGAGCGCTCGTTGGCCGCCTGGTTTATCGCTACTCGGCAGGCTACCGGCAACGCTTGCACGACAATATCGGGCGGGCGGGATACAGCGCGGATTTACCGGCAGCCATCCGTGAATCTGGCAAAAATATCGTTGAACTGCCGTTCATCTGGTGCGCTGCGCCAGCACGGGTGCTGGCCACCGCGCGCGTAGAAAACTGGGAGGCGGCCCAGGCAGTCATCGACCAGGGGCGCGGGGTAATTTTCCTGACACCGCATCTGGGGTGTTTTGAAATCATTGCGCAGGTCATTGCCGCGCGCCTGCCACTGACCGCGTTGTACCGCCCGCCGCGCAAAGACATGCTCAAGCCATTAATCGAAGGCGCACGGCAGCGCCACAATCTGATTCTGGCACCAGCCAATCTACGGGGTGTTCGCACGCTGCTCAAAGCCCTGAAAGCGGGTGGTGCGATCGGCTTGTTGCCGGATCAGGTGCCGCAGGACGGCGAAGGCGTGTGGGCGGATTTTTTTGGCAAAAAGGCGTACACCATGACGTTGCCAGCCAAGCTGCATCGGATGACCGGCGCGCCGCTGCTGCTGTCGTACGCAGAACGCTTGCCCGAGGGTGGCGGTTACGTGATTCGTTTCGCCGCATTCGACGGAGACTTGAACGACGATCCGCGCCAGCAGGCGCGTGCGATCAACGCGGCAATGGAGCGCTTGATTGCACATTGTCCCGCGCAATATTTTTGGAGCTACAACCGCTACAAGACACCGTCCGGCGTCGCTCCTGCCGCAACCACCGAACCAGACGCGTCCAGCCTGTGAGGTTGCTCCTTGGTTTGATGTGGTTGTTGCACTGGCTTCCGCTGCCGGTACTGGGTCGGCTGGGCGCCGCCATTGGCAGCCTGCTGTTCGTCACGGTGCGCAAACGTCGCCGCATCACGCTCATCAATCTGCGACTGTGCCTGCCTGAATTATCGGAGCAGGAACGGCATCGCATCGCACGCCAGCATTTTCAAGGGTATGCCCGCGCCGTGCTGGAACGCAGCCTGCTGTGGTGGGCCTCCGAAGCCAGACTGAGGCGGCTCATTGTGGTCGAGCCACGCGTACCGCTGGAACAGATCCAGGCGGGGCCGACGATTTTACTTTGCCCACATTTCGTCTGTCTCGATGTCGCTGGCGTCGCCGTACTGCTGGAATCGTCTCTATGCTCAATCTATACGCGCCAGCAAAATCAGGTTTTTGACGATGCCCTGCGCAGGGGTCGCTCGCGCTTTCGGCCAATCCGACTTTTTTCTCGTGGCGAAGGAGTGAAACCAATTTTGCGCGCGATGCGGGAGCACCTGCCTTTTTTCATGTTGCCTGATATGGATTTTGGTGCGCGGGATGCCGAGTTTGTACCGTTCTTCGGTACGCTTGCGGCCACCCTGTCGGCACCAGCACGGATTGCCGCATCGACCGGCGCCCAGGTGATTCCGGTCGTTGCCACCTTTCTGCCCAATTACCGCGGATGGAAAGTGACTTTTTATCCGGCGTGGGAAAATTATCCCGGCGATGACATGATCGCGGCAACGCGACACATGAACGCCTTTATCGAGGAACGCATTCGTGAAGCACCCAGTGAGTATTTCTGGACGCACAAGCGCTTCAAGACCCGACCGCCAGGCGCGCCAGATGTGTATGCCGCCGGCACTGTAACGCATGCGGTCGGGAACGACTAGTCAGCGAATCCGGCGCAAGCGGCCGCAATCATTCCGGGCAAGGCGGCTAATGCGAACCAGCCGAGACTACAATAATCCAATGAAAATAAAATTCACCAAAATGCATGGCGCCGGCAACGATTTCATCGTGATCGATGCAGTCAACCAGCACATCGATTTATCGACAGCGCAGTGGAAGTATCTTGCGGACCGTCGATTCGGCATAGGCGCTGATCAGATACTGGTCGTCGAGCAATCCGACGATGCCGACATCGATTTTCGCTATCGTATTTTTAACGCCGACGGCGGCGAAGTCGAGCAATGTGGCAATGGCGCACGCGCCTTCGTTCGCTTTGTCACCGACAAGAAAATGACACACAAAACGGCACTTAAGGTCTCGACCATGAGCGGCGTGATCGCACCGAGGCTGGAAGCTGATGGCAGCATTACCGTGGATATGGGAGCTCCTGTGTTTGCAAGCTCGCTGATCCCGTTTGATCCGCAAGGACTCCATGCGACAACCGTAGCGAATGATCAGGTGTGGCCGCTGCATATCCGCGGCCACACCATCGCGATGTCAGTGGTTTCGATGGGCAATCCGCATGCCGTTCAGATCGTTGACTCCGTTGAGTCCGCCGATGTATTGCTGGATGGCCCAGCGATCGAAAACCACGTTCGCTTCCCCAAACGCGTGAATGCCGGATTCATGCAAATCATCGATCGACATGCAATTGTGCTGCGAGTCTACGAGCGCGGCGCGGGTGAAACACTAGCTTGCGGTACGGGCGCCTGTGCTGCAGCGGTTGCCGGAATCCGGCGCGGCCTGCTCGATTCGCCGGTGCAGGTCACCACCCGTGGCGGACAACTCTCGATAGCCTGGCAGGGCGACGCGTCACCTGTCATGTTGACAGGACCGGCAGTGACGGTCTTCGAGGGTGAAATCGTCTTGCCTGATTAACCGACGCGGTGCTGGTTCATCTCCTGAAAAAACAGGCGGCAGTACCGGCACCAATCGCACGCAACCAACGAAAAATTCGGACCAATCGCGCCTCCCCGGATCAATTCAGCAATCTCTGCGCGACGCGATTACTCCGCACTCAGCATCCGTAGCCGGTACAAGCGCTGACGGTAATTTCCTTCCGGACCTTGCAACCCACAATCGACATCTTCGAACAAACGAACGATCCTGCTGAGTACCAGACGCTGCTCGTTGGTGTGTACCAGTGTCAATCGTCGTTTGCTGCGGGGATGCACGTCACGAATATCAATCAACAGGCAATGTCCGCAATCTGCGGTGCTCACATTCAATAACAAAGCTTCTGCGCGGGAGAGTCCGAACATCACGGCCAGTTCAAGGCGTGCCGCCAGAAATGGGAATGCGTTGTTTTGATCACGTGTCAAGGAGAGCCGCGCTTCCGCCGCCCAATCGGCCGGCACGGTTAGATCCGTTATTTTCAGGATCATGCGCGCCGCCTCTTCGTTGCCCTGCGATGCTGCTTTTTGAAGCCAGTATGCAGATTCCACGTCCTTGGACTGGTCGTTACGACGATTTCGCCATGCGGAGATTCCGAGCTCAAGTTGCGCTAACGCATGGCCACCCTCCGCAGCTTTTTGCACGTAATAATGAGAGTCTGACAAGTTGCGTTGCGAAAATTCCGGCTTCAGGTAAATACGTGAAGTTGCGTACCAAGCCTCTGCCATTCCCTGCTCGCCGGCCAGAATCAGCCAGCGCAAAGCTTTCTTGTAGTTTGCCAGTCCACGCACACCGACCAGTCGAACACCCATGCGGTCCATACGTCCGTACCACAACCCCAGTGACAGACAGGATTGCTTGTCACCACCATTGGCGGCGACTTCCAGAAAACGTTCGAGCTCAGCGGTATCAAAATCACCTCGCGCCATCAATTTTTCAGCGCAACGCGCCAACAGTGACGTGTCGTCCGGCGCCGGATTGTCCAGCACATCAACAGGCAGGCGCGACTGCCTTCTCAACACTGCCTGGCGTGCCAATGGCACCGCCCAATGCAAGAATTGCTCATGATCTCCAGCTTGCCAGGCATGTTCTGCCAGTGCATGCTGTGCACGCGTCACGCCACCATCGGCAGCACGCGTGGTCCATTCCATGACTGTTTGCTGCGTCCCGCCTGCCGAAGACAAAGTCAGGTTTGGAGAAAGAAATGCATGCGCCGACATCTGACCAGCCCCGACTTCGTTGACTGCCGTCGACTGCCCGATCAATTGCGCCATCATCCACTGTGCTTCGCCAACACCGGCATGCGCCACTGCCTCGAGTGCCATCCATGCTTTTCTACGCAACGTGTCGGTCGTGCAGCTTGCGGTTTGGGCCAGCACCAGTTTTGCCAGAACCAAACCAGCTTCGAGGACTCCCGAGTCGAACGCACGCTCGTACCAGACACACAGGGTCGCAGGTTGCGCCGCGCGTGCCGCCGCCTCGAACGGAACGTGGCTGCCGATTAATATCCAGGCTTCGACCTGATTCTGGTGGGCCGCTCGATCAAGCCAGTACAGCGCAGTCGTGACGCTTTTTGGCAGACCCGCGCCGCCAAACAAATACCGCTTGCCTAACGCAAGCTGGGCGGTCGCTTCGCCTGCACGTGCGGCGCGAATAACAAGTAGTTCTTCCCGGTTGGCCATTTTTTTACTTTGGTTGTGATGAATTTTGTAGGACTTGCTGCGAGGATTCATCACGAACGAAAGGCGAGCCATGATCAAAATCAATGTTGTCGGAAATACCATTATTTTTTTACAAACCAACCACATAAATGTGGCTTTTTTGACCAAAATATTTGACCTCCCGTAGAAAACTTTGCGCCCTCACCATGATTCCGACACCCCACCCATGAACAGATTCTCAAAGTCGGCACATCGACATAGCGGCACGGCGGAGAGTTGCGTTGATTTGATTTACGCTTCAAATCCTGTCCTTCTGTGCGCTGGCGCGAGTGTGCTCTTTGCTGTTGCTTGAAGTACTCGCCAGTTCCGTTGGAATGTCACTGCGGTGTAAGGTTGCCCGTGGCACTGAACTGCCTTGCTCTTGGTCATAATCCTTCTTGACAGGGGACCGCAAACAACCTCGCTCCGACGCCTGAATTCGCGGCACAATTGTCGGTTACACTCCTGCCAATTGCACAAAGACGCTGCGCAATCCGACGACCTGGCCCACTTTTGAGAACGCTATCCCATGACCTATCAACCGGACTCCGACTCCGTCGCCAAATTTCTTGAACAGACACCTGAATTTTTCCAGGAGCACGCTGAGCTTTTGGGCAGGGTCAAACTGAGCAGTCCGCTCGGTGGCCGCACCCTGTCGCTACAGGAGCGCCAGATGGACGTAATGCGGCAAAAGGTGAAGTTGATGGAAATGCGACTGGCCGATCTGATGCGACTGGCAGAAGAAAACCACGCCATCTCCGACAAGATTCAGCACTGGACGCGCAGTTTGCTGCTAGCGCGGAACGATGTCGACCTGCCACATGTTCTGGTCGAGGGCTTGAAGACCACGTTCTCGGTTCCCCAGGCCACATTGCGCATCTGGACTGTCGCACCCGATTTTTCCCATACCTGGTTCGCCGCGCCGGTCTCGGAAGATGCCCGATTGTTTGCCGGTAGTCTGCATGCGCCGTTCTGCGGCAGAAACGACGACTACGAAGCCGCCTCGTGGCTCGATGAAGCGTCATCCGTGCAATCCATTGCGATGCTGCCGCTGCGTGTCGGCGCAGCACCGGAAGTCTTCGGCATTCTGGTGCTGGGATCGGCAGATCCGCTGCGGTTTGCCTCTGGCATGGGGACCGACTTCCTGACCAGGATAGGCGAGACATCCAGTGCAGCACTGACCTGCTTGCTGGATTAAACCGGGATCACCCAGATGCGCCGCGACCTTGAACTCCATCAAATCGATGCCTATCTGGACTCCCTGAAAAATCTGCGCCATCTGGCCGCACTGAGCATCCGTAGTTATCGGCGGGATCTGGTAGACCTGACGGATCTGGCGGAAAAACTCGATACCGCACCGGCGCTGGCCGACCTGACCCAACTGCAAGTGCGTCGATTGGCCGCGCAACTCCACGCGCGCGATCTGAATCCCCGATCCATTGCCCGAAAATTATCCGCCTGGCGTGGGTTTTTTCGCTGGCTGGCCGAACAGGGCTGCATCAAGGCGAATCCTGCTGACGGCGTCAAAGCACCCAGACGCAGCAAGCCGCTGCCGAAAGCTCTCTCTGCCGATGATGCGGTGCGATTGGTGTCACGCAGCAACGACCAAGACAACGACTATCCCGAGCAGCGTGCATGCGACCATGCGATGTTCGAGTTGCTGTACTCCAGTGGCTTGCGTGTCTCCGAGCTAACCGGCCTGGATGTACGTTACGCAAAAACTGCGACGCATCACTCTGCCGGCTGGATAGACTTTGCTGCAGGGGAAGTGACGGTAACTGGAAAAGGTAACAAACTGCGAACAGTGCCCGTTGGCCGTGCGGCGCTCGACGCGCTACGAGGCTGGCTGGATGTCCGGCCGGTGGCAACCGGGGCGGACCCGCATGCACTGTTCATCAATACGCGCGGCAAGCGAGTTTCGGCCCGGTTGGTACAACTGAGGTTAAAAGCCCATGCGATCAAGACTGGCATTCCGGCCAATGTGCATCCGCATGTATTGCGTCACTCGTTTGCTTCGCATGTGCTGCAATCGTCCGGCGACCTGCGGGCCGTACAGGAAATGCTGGGGCATGCTTCCATTGCATCGACGCAAGTCTATACGGCGCTGGACTTTCAGCGGCTGGCACAGGTGTACGACGCGGCCCACCCACGTGCGAAAAAGTCCACCTGATCGGCAAATCGGAAAACGGGTATCGCTTCTGTATCTCATCAGGTAAGCCAGATGACGTGGATGGCGTCAAATTTATTACCAGCCGTCTTCCTCCTGTCTATTGGAATATCCGGAATCGCCTCCACTTCTGCCACATCGCAAATTCAACCCATGCATGTCTTGACCTGAACCCATGGCACTCATCCCGACCACTATCCTGACCGGCTTTCTCGGCTCCGGCAAAACGACCTTACTCAACCGCATATTGCAGGAGCCGCACGGCTTTCGGATTGCCGTCATCGAAAACGAATTCGGCCCTGAAAACATCGACAACGAAATCCTGGTCCAGGACAGTTCCGAGCAAATTATCGAAATGAACAACGGGTGCATTTGTTGCACAGTGCGGGGCGACCTGATTGTCGCTCTGTCGGCATTGGCCGACCGCCGTGCAGCAGGCGAGCTGCATTTCGACAGGCTCGTCATCGAAACGACGGGACTGGCAAATCCCGGTCCGGTAGCGCAAACGTTTTTTGTGGATGACGCAGTGGCAAGCCAGTACATGCTCGACGCTATTATTACCGTCGTCGATGCCAGACACGGCATGCAGCAGCTCGACGATCACGAAGAGGCGCAACGTCAGGTGGGCTTCGCAGACCGACTGCTGATATCGAAAACAGACCTGGTATCTGCCGAAGAGCTTGCGCAACTGACAGCGCGCATCAAAAGGATTAATCCGCGCGCAGCCATCGGCAAGTCGGCATTCGGCGACACGCCGATTGCCGAGATCCTCGACATACGAGGCTTCAACCTCAACGACAAGCTGGATATCGACCCTGATTTCCTGAGTGCCGATGAAGAAACTGGTCATGAACATACGGACGACTGCGCAGGCCATGAAGGACACGACCATCATCACGATCACCATCATTCCGGTCACACCGACGATATCAAGGCATTTGTCTTCAAGAGCCTGCGGCCATTCGACACGGCGCGACTCGATGACTTCCTCGGCAGCATTGTTCAGGTGTACGGCCCACGCATGTTGCGCTACAAAGGCGTACTCGTGATGGACGGTGCCGACCGCAAGGTGTTGTTTCAAGGCGTACATCAAATCATGGGCAGCGATATCGGCGCACGCTGGGGTGAGTCGGAAACGCGTCAGAGCAAGCTGGTTTTTATCGGCAAAAATTTACCGGAAGACATTTTTATTCGCGGACTCGAACAGTGTTTGGTATAAACTCCGAAAAGATCGCTAACACAGGATTTATCATCCGTCTTAAAACCTGAAAAGTAGATCGTAAAAGTTGATGTGGTGCATGGTGTAACGGTCCCATCAAGGATAGCGTCCATTAGCGCCACACTTGTAAGATCGGTCATTGCCAATACGACCGAAACTGCAAGTAGCACCAAAGTCGTATCCGAATGCAGCGTCACGCTTGTCGAACGCTGGCAGGGCAATCGGCAGGCAGTAAAACCCGTACACGAATGAAAATGAATACGATGTCGCCAACCCGACTCAGCGTTCGATAGCGACGACGGCACCGACAATGCGCTCCCGAGCGTCGACAGGACCACAGCACCCCAATCCGAAGCACCTCTGAGCATCAACAATGCCAGTGATGGATTTGAGGATAAAATTCAACGAATTGCAGTCTTGAAAGTAATCGAAGTGGCAACCAAAACATCCAAAACAAATTCTCCTGGAACCGCCGAAGGCGCGTTGCTGACAGAAGCGCAACTGATCAAGATGGGTGAAAAAGAGTACATGAACGAAGCGCAACTGGCTTTTTTCAAGACTCGCCTTCAGCAACTTGAAAAAGACCTGCTCAAGAACGCCGGTGAAACCACTGAGCACTTGCGGGAAACGGTGCTGGTTCCCGATCCGGCAGATCGTGCGACGATCGAAGAAGAGCATGCACTGGAATTGCGTACACGCGACCGCGAGCGCAAGTTGCTGAAAAAAGTACAGCAGTCGATTGCAAGCATCGATGGTGGCGAATACGGCTGGTGTGAAGAGACCGGCGAACCGATCGGCATTCCGCGCTTGCTGGCACGTCCGACGGCGACGTTATCGCTCGAAGCGCAACAACGTCGTGAACTGAAGCAGAAACTGTACGGTGATTGATATTGCTGTACGACGATATCGCAATCAACCGTCCCGATAAATAGCAGGTTTGACGTGCTGGCATCGGCAATTGCCAAAGCCGCACGAGATGACCTGACAAGAATATATTGGCCGTCATGATTGAACGGTGCTAGTACAGGCCGCTCCAAGACATTGCACGGGCATTACTCGGCTTATTTATCCCTGGCCAAACCGGGGACACATCGTCAGGCGAATCTTGGGGATTTTTTCTTTTTTGAGTAAAAAAGATCGACGGGAGCCATCGCCGCTCTCGGAAATTGACTCGCCCCGTCAGCGCCGCCGCGAAAACTTCCAAGTACAGAATACGCCTGCCAATAATACTGATCGACATGCTGCCACGCAGGTCGATCAACGCAACGCCGCACGCAAGACCGCATTGAAAATCGATGCCATCGAATTCGAAATGTCGTCGGAATTGACACGCCTGCCAGCCGCTCCGCAATCGGTCAATGGACATCTCAAACCCACTCGCCAGCCCCCCGGTAACGCACCTTCGACGGCAGTATTGCAAGCATCTGGCACATTACCGCTTGCAACGAACAGTCACCTGACCGAGGCCGCCTCGTTGCAGGAAATACCCGACGACTTTTTGCTCGGAGGGAATAACGGCATGCAGAAACTAGCGCTTGCAACATCGGAAGCAGCGCAAGCCATCGAAGAAGCCGCGATCTTATTTGCCAATGAGCAAAATTCGCTTGTCGAGAGCATGCTCACGGAGGCAATCGATACCACTGCGCCTCAAGAATCGACGCCAACGGCATGGGGCATGCTATTTGATTTGTACCAGGTCACAGACCGGCAAATAGCGTTCGAGAATTTGTCGATCAAGTATGCAAGCCGGTTTGAAACGTCGCCACCACCGTGGATTGCGCGGACAGGCATTCGGACCGTTACATCGACCGTGCCTGCGCGCACCCGGGCGTCGGTCGCGTTATCCGGAAAGCTGGATGGGACATTTCAAAAGCAACTGGACCGGATCCAGAAGCTGGGCGAGAGCAATTCGTTGCTCCAGCTCGACCTGACGCAAGTCGCCGCAGTCAATTTCGAAGGCTGCGCACTATTGCTGGCTACCCTGGAAAAGTTGCGCGAGATGACGTGTGGCGTCTCGCTGGTCAATGCCACTGAGTTTGCACAAAAAATTCGCAGTACCGTCGAAGTAGGCCGGCGCGACGACAGCGAGGCACCATGGTTGCTCTTGCTGGAAATACTCCAGCTACAGGGACGCCAGCAAGATTTCGAAGACACGAGTATCGATTATTGTGTGACCTTCGAAGTCTCTCCACCCGCATTTATTCCTTCTGGTACAAACTTGGCCGACCACGAGGCCACTGCAATCTCTGCCAGCGTGCCAGTCAATGTGTTCCGGATGCCGGCACTGATCCTTGGCAAAACCGACGTGGTTGGTACCATCCTCCAGTTTGCGCGCCAGCACAATCACGCAATTTTTGATTGCAGCGATCTGGTGCGTGTCGACTTCAGTGCGGCTGGCCAGCTTCTCACCGGCCTTACCCCGTTGGCCCGCGACGACCGCATTATCGAAATGCGCAACCTCAACCAGCTCGTCATCGCCCTCTTCAACGTCATGGGATTGCAGGCAATTGTCCGCATTCTGCCCCGCAAAGAATAACCAGCACGTTGCCCGCCTTCTTGTAATTGACAGGCCGGACCCCATTTTCAGAATACACGGTGTGATGGAGGCAATCGATGCCGTCACTGCGCGAGACATCTGAAAGGTAGGCATGGAACAATTTCACGGCACAACAATCCTGTCAGTAAGACGCGGCAATCTGGTCGCACTGGGCGGAGACGGCCAGGTGACACTTGGCAATATCGTCATGAAGGGCACCGCACGCAAAGTGCGCAAACTCTACAACGGCAAGGTACTGGCAGGGTTTGCAGGCGGCACGGCAGATGCATTCACGTTAATCGAGCTATTTGAAGCCAAGCTCGAAAAATATCAGGGCAACCTGATGCGTGCCTCGGTAGAGCTCGCCAAAAACTGGCGTACTGACCGCATGCTGCGACGCCTCGAAGCCATGCTTCTGGTAGCGGACCGCGAAACCACGCTCATCATCACCGGCAATGGCGATGTACTGGAACCGGAAGACGGTATCGGCGCCATCGGCTCGGGCGGCACATTCGCGCAATCCGCCGCCAAAGCGCTGCAGGAAAACACCGATTTATCGCCGGCTGAGGTGGTTAAAAAGTCGCTGACGATTGCCGGCGAACTCTGCATTTACACCAATTTCTCCCACACGATCGAGACACTGGAATGAGCCTGCCCCGAAACGACATGAACATGACGCCACAGGAAATCGTGGCCGAACTCGACAAACACGTGGTCGGACAAGCCAACGCCAAGCGTGCTGTGGCGATTGCCCTGCGTAACCGCTGGCGCCGCCAGCAGGTTGCTGAGCCGTTGCGCCATGAAATCACGCCCAAGAATATCCTGATGATCGGTCCCACGGGTGTCGGCAAGACCGAGATTGCGCGTCGCCTGGCACGGCTGGCCGATGCGCCGTTCATCAAGATCGAAGCGACAAAATTTACCGAGGTAGGCTATGTCGGCCGCGACGTCGATACCATCATTCGCGACCTGATCGACATCGGCATCAAGCAAACCCGCGAAACCGAAATGCGCAAGGTGCGCGCCCGTGCCGTCGATGCTGCCGAAGACCGCATCATCGACATCCTGGTACCACCGGCACGGGATTTCGGGTTCAATGCAACGCCGAGCGCCGCTGACACCGACGTGGCCAGCGGTAACACCACGCGTCAAACCTTTCGCAAGCGCCTGCGCGAGGGTGCGCTGGATGACCGCATCATCGACATCGAACTCAACGAAGCCACGCCACAAATGGAAATTATGGCGCCGCCCGGCATGGAAGAAATGACCGAGCAGATCAAGTCCATGTTCTCGGGCGCAGGCGGCAGTCGCAAGAAGTCGCGCAAGGTCAAGATCAGCGAGGCACTGAAACTACTGATCGACGACGAAGCCGGCAAGCTGCTCAATGAAGACGAGCTAAAGCTGCTGGCGATCCACAATGTCGAGCAAAACGGTATCGTATTCCTCGATGAAATCGACAAGATCGCGACCCGCTCCGAAACCGGCAATGCCGATGTCTCGCGCGCTGGCGTGCAGCGCGACCTGCTGCCGCTGGTCGAAGGCACGACCGTCAACACCAAGTACGGCCGCATCCGCACCGACCACATTCTGTTCATCGCCTCTGGTGCATTCCATCTGGCCAAACCATCGGACCTGATCCCGGAACTGCAGGGACGCTTCCCGATCCGGGTCGAGCTCGAATCACTGTCGATTGCCGATTTCGAACGCATCCTCACGGGCACCGATGCCTGCCTGACCAAGCAATACCAGGCGCTGCTGGCGACCGAAAACCTGACCATCGAATTTACTGCAGACGGTATTCGGCGGCTCGCCGAGATCGCTTTTTCCGTCAACGAAAAAAACGAAAATATCGGTGCTCGCCGGTTGTACACCGTGATGGAAAAACTGCTGGAAGAGATGTCATTCAATGCCACCGAACGCAGCGGCAATACCGTCGAAATTACGGCAGCGTATGTCGATGAGCGACTGGGCGCACTAGCGGTGAACGAGGATTTGTCGCGTTACGTGCTGTGAGCCAGCAGACGCGCAGTTATTCAGCGGCGCTGATCAGCTGCGCCGGTGGGTTGCCCTGCCTGGCGGGCAAGTGCGACGAATGCCTCCAGATAATCGATCGGTGCATCCGTCTCACGTACGCCAAAAAATAGCTGTTTCGGGATACCGTTGCGGCCCAGGCGCACCGGCGTAATCGCCACTTTGTCCGCATATTCGGCGACCAGCCAACCCGGTAAGGCCGCCACGCCCCGGCCCGCCGCCACCATCTGCAACATGATGTCGGTGGTCTCGATCACCTTGTGTTTTCTGGGCGCATAGCCGGCCGGCAGCAAAAACTGGTTGTAAATATCCAGCCGCTCGATCTCCACCGGATAGGTGATGAGCGTTTCAGTGGACAGCTGCTTGGGCACGACATAAGCATGGTGCGCCAGAGGATGCTGCTGTCCGACGACCAGTACCTGCTCATAGTCAAAGACGGGCTCAAAGCGCAGCCCAGGCTTGTACAACGGATCGGGCGTGACAAGAATATCGATGTCATAACCGAACAAGGCACCAAGACCGCCGAACTGGAATTTTTGTTTGACGTCCACATCGACGTCCGGCCAGTTCGCCAGATAAGGCGAGACGACTTTCAGCAACCACTGATAGCAGGGATGGCATTCCATGCCGATGCGCAGCGTCCCGCGTTGCCCCTCGGCGTATTGATGCATGCGCTGTTCCGCATGGTCCAGTTGCGGCAGCAGACGATGCGCCAGCGCCAGTAAATACTGCCCTGCTTGCGTCAGCCGCAGGGTGCGCCCCTCTCTGGTCCAGATGGCGGTACCTAATTGCAGCTCGATTTTCTTGATGGTGTGGCTCAAGGCCGATTGCGTCACGAACAACGCGGCTGCCGCAGCGGTCAGGGAACCCTGACGCTCGACTTCGCGGATGATGGTCAGATGAATGCGTTCCAGCATAGTCGACCCATGAATATAAATAATGTATTAATTAAATAATACCATTATTTTTCATGGAAGCCAGACGCTAAGATGAGCCTGGTTCAATAACTGGAGCAGCCATCATGGTGACAACGCACAATCTCGGATTTCCTCGCATCGGTGCCAAACGCGAACTTAAATTCGCGCTGGAAAATTATTGGCAAGGACTGTCTTCGCAGAGCGAGTTGTCCACGGCAGGAGCGCTATTGCGTCAGCGCCACTGGGAAAACCAATCCGCCATGGATCTAGTTCCTGTGGGCGATTTTTCTTTCTATGATCAGATGCTGGACATGAGCTTCACGCTCGGAAATATTCCAGCGCGTGTACGTGATCTTGCAGGCAGTCCTCTGGACAATTACTTCCGTGTCGCACGCGGTCGCTCGGCCAATGAATCCGCCTGCAGCTGTGTACATGCCGGCGAAATGACAAAATGGTTCGACACCAATTATCACTATATCGTCCCGGAATTTAGCGCCGACACCACCTTCTCGCTGGATGCTTCGCGGCTGCTGGATCAGCTGACGCAAGCGCAGCAACTCGATGTAAGAGCCAAGCCCGTCATCATCGGACCAGTGACGTATTTGTGGCTGGGCAAGGCCAAAGACGATTCGGACAAACTTGCCTTGCTGCCGCGTCTGTTGCCGGTCTATGTCGCGCTGCTCGATCAGTTGGCGGCACGCGGTATCGAGTGGGTGCAGATCGACGAACCGGTGCTGGTGACAGAACTCAATGCCGAATGGCAGCAGGCATTCGATACGGCCTATGCAGTATTAAAAACCAGCCAGGTCAAATTGCTGGTGGCCACCTATTTCGGCCAATTGCAAGACAACCTGGCGTTGGCATGCCGGCTGCCGGTACACGGCCTGCACGTCGACGCCATCAATGCCCGCGACGAGGTCGCGCAACTCGTTGCACAATTGCCGGCCGATAAAGTGCTGTCATTGGGTGTGATCAATGGCCGCAATATCTGGAAAACGGATTTGCATGCGACGCTGGAATGGCTGGAACCCGTTCATCGTGTCTTGCAAGACCGGTTGTGGATCGCGCCGTCCTGTTCCCTGTTGCATGTGCCGGTTGATCTCGATAGCGAACAGAAGCTGGATCGCGACATGCATTCCTGGTTAGCGTTCGCGCTGCAAAAACTCGATGAGTTGCACACACTGGCCAAGGCCTTGAACAAAGGGCGCGTATCGGTACAGGAGGCGTTGATCGCCAACCATGTCGCGGTCGAGACGCGACGGACGTCTGCGCGCGTACACGTACCAGCGGTGAAAGAGGCCATCGCCAGGATCGACGCCACACTGGGCAAGCGTGCCAGCGGCTATGCGCAACGCGCAGCAAAGCAATCCGCATTGCTCAAGTTGCCCGCCTACCCCACCACCACCATTGGTTCCTTTCCGCAAACAGCGGAGATCCGTCAGGCCAGAAATCAGTTTCGTCAGGGTGTATTGAACGAAGCCGCCTACAACACGCTGATGCAGCGCGAAATCGCCCACTGCGTGCGGGAACAGGAAGCATTGGGTCTGGACGTGCTGGTGCATGGCGAGGCAGAACGCAACGATATGGTCGAATACTTTGGCGAACAACTCGACGGCTACGCGTTCAGCCAGTTCGGGTGGGTGCAATCCTACGGATCGCGCTGCGTGAAGCCGCCAATTCTGTTTGGCGACATTCGCCGTCCGAAGGCCATGACCGTCGCCTGGACAACGTATGCGCAGTCGCTCACCGACAAGCCGATGAAAGGCATGTTGACCGGACCGGTCACCATCCTCAACTGGTCATTTGTTCGCGATGATCAGCCGCGGTCGGTGTCATGCCATCAGTTGGCATTGGCGATCCGGGAAGAAGTGCTGGACCTGGAAAAAGCCGGCGTACGCATCATCCAGATCGACGAAGCGGCATTGCGTGAAGGCCTGCCGCTGCGCCAATCGCAGTGGAACGATTACCTGCAGTGGGCGGTAGAGTCCTTCCGCATCACGGCCAACGGCGTGCAGGACGAGACCCAGATCCATACGCACATGTGCTATTCCGAATTCAATGACATCATCGCGGCGATCGCCGAAATGGATGCGGACGTGATCACGATAGAGACATCGCGTTCCGACATGGAATTGCTGGCTGCCTTTGACCACTTCAATTATCCGAATGAAATCGGTCCGGGTGTCTACGACATCCATACGCCGAACATCCCAAGTCAGGAGCACATGGTGCAATTGATACGCAAGGCGGAAGAGCGCATTCCGGCCTCACGCTTATGGATCAATCCGGATTGCGGATTAAAAACGCGCAACTGGAAGGAAGTGATTCCGGCGTTAAAAAACATGGTCGAGGCAGCAAGAACGCTGCGCCGCGCAGCCTGAATCAGCTCAACCGGGGCGCCATCAAATAAAAGCGCTGACCTTAATTTGCTCTGCCGCCCTGCTGTGACGTACCAAACCCACCTTGCATCTGGGTACCGCCCTGCGGACTCTGTTGTGCGCCGGGCGGTTGCATCGGGTCCTGTGCCGGTGTGACTGCGCTCATGCCCGGAGCAGCTTGACCCTGGTCGGGGACGACCATTGGCGCCTGCGGTGACGGCTCGGGAGATGACTGTGGCGGTTGCTGTTGCGGGACCAAGGTGCGTTGCGGCGGCACCGCAGTCGGCAACACCATCGCCGGTTGCGGGATCATCTGCTGCAACGCGGGCTGTACCGGCGACTGAAACTGCATCGACGATTTCGGGCTTTCCTGCAATTCGACACGTTTTACCACTCCGCCTTCGGACAGCAACACGTATTGGGAATGGACTTCCTTGACCGTGACACCGGGCACTACTTCGACATCCACGCGGATGGCCTGCGGCGGTTTGCCATCGGCGACCAGAATCGCCACGCTTTCGCGTCCGTTGCCTGCCACCACTACTCCCTTGAGCAGGAAGTTACTGGCCACGGCGACCTTGGCAGCACGGCCACCGAACAGGCCGGCGGCGAGTTCCAGCGAGGTATCGGTGCGCACATTCTGGGCGATCGGTGCCATCGGGCGTTGCTGCGGCTTCATGAATTGCAGCGTCCAGTAGGTTGCCGACGCACACAGTGCGATGAACAACACAAAACTCACGATCATCGGCAAGCGCTTCATACCATTCCTTGTTGAGACGGCCTGATGCCGGTTCGGTTATTTCTGCGATTGTTTTTGAGATTGTTTCTGCGGCTACGGTTGCAATAATCCATCGTTACCTCACCAGCTGGTTGATTTCAATAATCGGCATCAACACGGCCAGCACGATCAACAGCACCACCACGCCCATCGCCAGGATCAGTGCCGGTTCCAGCAAGCCGGCCATGGTCAGCGCACGTCGCTCCAGGTCCTGTTCCTGCGCATTCGAGGCGCGTTCCAGCATGGCCGGCAACTCGCCGGTAATTTCGCCGGCCCGGATCATGTGGATCAGCATCGGCGGGAAGTGCTTGTGCGCCGATAGCGCGCGCGCCAGGCCGACGCCTTCCCGCACACTGTTGGCCGCTTCTTCGACCTGCTGGCGCATCGCCACGTTCGACAGCGTGTCGCGGCTGGTCTGCAACGCCCGCAGGATGGGCACGCCGGACCCGGTGGTGATGGCGAGCGTGCTGGCGAAACGCGCGGTATTGAGGCTGCGCTCGAACTTGCCATACAACGGTGCCGTTAGCAGCCAGGTATGCCAGCGCAACTTGATGTCGGGATTTTTCAGGGCACCGCGCCAGGCGAACCCGAAGGCAATCACGACCACCAGCACCATCCAGCCGTAGTTGCGGACAAAGTCCGATACCGCCAGCATCATCACCGTCAGCAGCGGCAACTTTTGCTTGGTATTGGCAAACACCGACACGATTTGCGGCACCACATAGGTCAGCAAAAAGATCACGATCGCGAAGGCCACCACGGTGACGATGGCGGGATACGTGAACGCCAGCTTGACCTTTTGCACCAGCGCATTGCGCCGCTCGATATAGTCGGCCAGCCGCGACAGCACTTTGGCGAGCTGGCCGATCTGTTCGCCCGACGACACCAGCGCCCGGTAAATATCGGCGAAGTCACGCGGGTGATGCGACAACGCATCCGACAACGACGCGCCCCCCATGACTTCGGAACGGATCGAGGCAATCAGGTCGCGCAGATAGGTCCGTTCGGCCTGCTCCAGCAAGGCAGACAGGGCCTGTTCCAGCGGCAGGCTGGCTTCCAGCAGGCTGGCGAGCTGGCGCGTGAACAGCGCGAGTTCGGTAGTGGATAATTTGTCGCCAAAGCTGCGCGCCCGGGTTTGCCCGGCATCATCGACCTGCGAGGCAATTGCCCCAACCGTGATCGGTGTCAGCCCCTGACTGCGCAGGTCGGCCCTGGCCGCACGCGCGCTGTCGGCGTTGACGACGCCCTTCTTGGTTTTACCGCCGTCGTCGACGGCTTCATAACGGAATGCCGGCACGCGTTAATCCTTGGTGACGCGCAGCAGTTCTGCCTGCGTGGTGACGCCGTTGTCGAGCCAGCGCTCGCCGTCTTCGCGCATGGTACGCATGCCATCGTGCTGGGCCGCGTTGCGGATCTCGGCTTCGGACGCCCGGTTGTGAATCTGGGCACGGATCGCTTCGGTGGTACGCAACAGTTCATAGACGCCCACCCGGCCCTGATAGCCGGTCTGGCCGCACTGATCGCAACCGACGGCCTGCCAGTACGTGCCGTCGAAAGTACGGCAATGCGTACACAGCTTGCGCACCAGTCGCTGCGCGACCACGCCCAGCAACGACGATGACAACAGGAACGGTTCGATCCCCATGTCCAGCAAACGCGTGACGGCCGCCGCCGAGTCGTTGGTGTGCAAGGTGGCCAGCACCAGATGGCCGGTCAATGATGCTTGCACCGCAATTTGTGCCGTTTCGAGGTCGCGGATTTCGCCGATCATGATGACGTCCGGGTCCTGCCGCAGGATCGCCCGCAAGGCCTTGGCAAAGGTCATGTCGATGCGCTGGTTGACCTGGGTCTGGCCGACGCCGGCCAGTTCATATTCGATCGGATCTTCCACCGTCAGGATGTTGGTGGTCGAGACATTGAGCATCGACAGCGCGGCATACAGCGTGGTGGTCTTGCCGGAACCGGTCGGGCCGGTCACCAGCACGATGCCGTGCGGCTGGCCGATCAGCTCATCGAACTGCGGCATGACGGCTTCGCTCATGCCCAAGTGTTCCAGGTCGAGTCGGCCGGCTTCCTTGTCGAGCAGACGCAGCACGGCGCGCTCGCCATGGCCGGTCGGCAGTGTCGAGACGCGCACGTCGACCGGCTTGCCACCGACGCGCAGCGTGATGCGGCCATCCTGCGGCAGGCGCTTTTCGGCAATGTCGAGCTGCGCCATGATCTTGATACGTGAAATCAGCGATGCATGGATGGCTTTCTTGGGGCGCACCACGTCGCGCAAGGTGCCGTCGATGCGAAAGCGCACCACCGAAATCTGTTCGAACGGTTCGATGTGGATATCCGACGCGCCTTCGCGCAGGGACTGCGTCAGCAGCGCATTGATCATCCGGATCACCGGCGCATCGTCGGCCGATTCCAGCAGGTCTTCGACAGCTGGCATGTCCAGCATCAGCTTGTTGAGGTCGAGATCCGACTCGTATTCATCGATGACCTGGGCCGCATCGCCACCGGAACCGGCATAGGCTTTTGCAATCGCCGCTTCCAGCTCGACCCGCGGCATCGAACGCAACTTGATGCGGCCGAAGCGGCGGCTGACTTCTGCCACGGCGGTCGGTTGCGTGGCATCGGACACCCACACCTCGACTGCGCTGTCAGGCGTCAGGCGATGGGCCAGCAACGCGAAGTCACGGGCAAAAGCGTAAGGCAGAAGTCGTGCATCAATCATGAGGGCTCGTGGACGGTGGAATTAGTTGGTGAACGGTGCCGGCACCGGCGAGACTTTCGGCGGCATTCCCTGCGCTGGTGCCACCGGACGCACCATGGCACCACCGATCGGCTGGCCGTTGTCGAGCGCCGGTAAGGTAGGCGCGATCATGTTCGGCAGTACCGCTGTTTCACGTGGCTGGGATTGCTGTTCGATCTTGCGCATGTAGTCATACCGGTCACCCGACACGCTCAGGCTCTGTTCGTTGCTGCGGATGATGGTCGGACGCAGGAACACCATCAGGTTGGTCTTGGTCCGGTTGCGCTTCTGGTACTTGAACAGATTGCCGACAACCGGCAGGTCGCCCAGACCCGGCACCCGTTCATTGCCATCTTCCATCGTATCTTCGATCAGCCCGCCCAGCACCACGATCTGGCCGTCATCGACCAGCACGTTGGTGTCGATCGAGCGTTTGCTGGTGATGATACCGGCGGTGTTGGTGGTGCTCTGGACGGCCGAGGTTTCCTGATAGATCGCCATCTTGACGGTGCCGCCCTCGGAAATCTGCGGCCGCACGCGCAGCGACAAGCCGACATCCTTGCGCTCGACCGTCTGGAACGGGTTGACACCACTACCACCGCCGGATGCTTGCGTGGTGTACTGGCCGGTAATGAACGGTACGTTCTGGCCAACGATGATGCGTGCCTCTTCGTTATCGAGCGTGATCAGGTTCGGCATCGACAGAATGTTGGTGCCGTCATCCGATTCCAGCGCACGCGCCAGTGCGCCGAGACCGAGCGCGCCATTAATCTGGCGGAACACGCCCAGCGTCAGGCCGGCTCCAACCGTCGGTACGCCAGTGCCGTTCTTGGCAGCAGCAGCCAAAGCGGCGATATTGTCAGTCGAAAAGGTACTGGCACCGCCCACCCGGTAGTTACTGGTCGAGTTGCCGCTCAAGCCGAGCCACTGGATACCGAACTCGGCAGCCTTCTTGGCAGACACTTCGACGATCAGCGACTCGATATACACCTGCGCACGACGCACATCCAGTTGATCGATGACCACGCGCAGGTTGCGGTAGACCGCTTCGCTGGCGGTGATGATCAGCGTGTTGGTGGTGGCATCGGCCTGAATGAAGCCACCCGCACCGCCGGTGGCGCCGGAGTTTTGCTGGTTGCCTGACGAACTGGTTTGTTGCAGCGGCTGCAGGCTCGTGCCGCCCGCCGCGCCACCTTGTGGTTGCTGTTGTGATTGCTGTTGCTGGGCTTGCTGCGGCGCCGGCGACGAGGTGTCGTTCGTCATCACCGAACGCAGTGTTTGCGCCAGCTTGGTCGCGTCGGCGTTACGCAGATAGACCACATGCACATTGCCCGGCTGCGCCGTAGGCTGATCCAGCCGCGCGATCAATGACTTGGCCAGGTTGGCGCGCGCCAGTGACGGTGCACGAATGATCAGGGAATTGGTGCGACTGTCGGCTAGCACGCTGACCCGGCCAGGGTCGGCCGCACCGGCGGCAGTCCCCTGCTCCAGCAGGCGGCCCACTACCTGTGCCAGATCGTTGGCGATGGCGTAGCGGATCGGCACGATGTCGACATCGCTGCTGGCGGGTGCATCCAGCGCGGCGACGATCTTGCTCAGACGTCGCAAATTGTCGGCGTAATCGGTGATCACCAGCGAGTTGTTGCCGGGGTTGGCATTGATCGTATTGTTGGGCGAAATCAGCGGCCGCAACACCGTGACCAGATTGGCCGCCGACTCATAATTCAGCCGGAAAATCTGCGTGGCGATCTGGTCACCCTTGATGTTGGCACCACCGGTCGGACCGGCTTGCAGTTTGGCATCAGCTTCGGGTACCACCTTGGCAAAGTTTTCACCCATCACGACCGCGTAGCCCTGCAGCCGCAGCGCCGACGTCAGCAGGCTGAAGGCCTGCGCCTTGGTCACCGGTTTTTCGGACACCAGACTGATCGTGCCCTTGACGCGCGGGTCGATGATGAAGGTCATGTTGGTGTATTGACCCACTGCCTTGATGACCGATTCGATGTCGGCACCGACAAAATTCATGACGGCGGATCCAGCTGGCGGTTCGACGGCCAGCGATGGTTGCGGCAGTCCAGCCATTGCGCACAAAACCAGAACCGCGGCGCTGATGCGACGCCATGCGGGCTGGGTGGAGGGAGCGGAGAAATGTGTATGCACGAAGTAATTTTCCATTATTTGAACTCTAACGCGATAACGGTCTTGTCGCCGTCAGGACGGCGCTGACCCAGCAGATTCAGCAAATTCGCCAGCTTGTCTTCCTGGCCGGCTTCGGCTTCGGCCTTGCCAGAAAACTGCAGCCGGCCATTGGTGAGGGAACCGCTGCCAGAGAGCAGCATCGGTCCGCGATTGGTATTCAGTTGCACGCTCGCCTGGGTGCCACGCCAGTCCATCAGGACCACATAACTGCCCAGCGGGCGCACCGGCGACATGCGCGAGGCCACGTCGCGCAACGCCAGCTGCATGCTGCCCAGCAGGTCGACGCCCGGCCCGTTGCGGCTAATCTGCAGTGGCCCCCACGACAGTTGCATCACGCCGGACGGTTGCACCGTATTCAATGGCGCCCCCAGACCGGCCAGACGTTCTGCCGGCAAGGTCAGCGCCGCAGCACTCACTTGCCATGCGCTCCAGCTGCCGGTGACCTGCACGGTGCCGGTCAGCGCCGCAGGATTGTCCAGCGACAGATCAACCCGTCCAAACAGCACCAGCGGCGACAGCCGCCAGGTAAAGCGTCCCGGCAGCAATGGCGTGACCGGATCATTGCCACCGGCCGCGCCGCCAATGAAGGCCGAGCCGCGCCATAACGAACCCTGCGCATCACCCAATGTCAGCCGGCCCTGCGTTTGCTTTTCCAGCAACAAGCCCATCCAGCTGGCCGGACAAAAAGCCAGTACGGTCAGTGCCACGCTCAGCAAGCCAGCGGCCAGCCATAGTACGACACCCGGCCAGCGCCGCGGGCGATCACTCACTCCTGGTCCCGCTCTTTTGCTGGCGCAAGGTCAGGGTTGCATTGACCATGTCGCTGGCCGTCAACGCCGTGATGGTGGTGTCGATGACCGACAGGCGCATGGTTTTTTGTACTTCATCGAGCCAGCCGATCAGTGCCGCAAAGGATGCCGACGTCAATTGGAGTCGAATCACTTCGTCGGTGACCACCACGCTTTGCGGCTTCAGGCCACGCGCTGCCAATGAGGCTTCCATACTTTCCTTGGTGATCACTGGCGGTGGTGGCGCGGGGTTGGCGGCCAGGGCGACGGCATCGCGCGACAGTTGCTGTATCTCGGCCGCTTTCTGGCGCAGCTCCGGCAGGCTCTTGCGTAACTGTGCCCTGCCAGACAAGGCGGGATCGATCAGCAACAAATAAATCAGCGCGGCCAGAATGACGCTGCCGATGATCAATAGTTGCTTGCGTTCTTTGGTACTGCGGTCGTTCCAGAACGCGGCAGCCGCATCGCGCAAACGGTTGAGGTTGGCACTGAAGTTAGCATTGGCCGACGTGCTCATCGGGTACTCCGTATCTGCCAGACACCGGCATTCTGTTGGGACAAGCTGAGCTGCTGCTGGGCCAGCGCGGCCTTGATCTGGTCCAGCGGTGGCGCTGCGTCGGGCTTGAGTTTGATGAGCAGGCCACGGTCGTGATATTCGATACCGGCAATCATCAGCGACTGACCACCCTGCATCACGCTGCTCCAGGCGGTAGTGAAGGCGATCAGCATGCTGCTGAAATCATCCGGCGCCGCTTGCCCCGACGCACGCTGGCCGACGGCGATTTTCTGGCGCATCTGGACGATCGGATCGATGATGGCGGTCTCTTTCGGGAACGCGGTCTTGTAGACCAGGATCATGCCCGTTTGCAGCGCATTGGCTTCACGTTTCATGCGCAGCCAGTCGACATTGAGTGCGACCACATTGAGCAGCAGCGCCACCACGCCCAGACCGATGGCCCAGCGCCAAGGCCGCCAGTTCAGTCCGCCGCCGGCAGCGACGCCCAATCCGTTCATCAGATTAAGCGTGACCTCGCGGGCACTGGTAATCCAGCGCAGCCAGTTGTCGGCAAACAGGCTGATCCGTTCATGCAGCACCGCGCTGTCGAGCACTGCCTGATAAGCGGCCATGCTGGACGGCGCGACATACAGGGCAATCGGTGCTTGTGGCACGACCGCACACAGGGTTTGCACCGCCTCCTGGACCGCGCTTTCAGCCTGGTCTGGCAGGATGGCAATACCGATCCCCTCGTCCGCACCGAGGCGAATCACCAGGTCGAGGTCGGTACTGCGCTCGGCGATGGCAGCAGTGACCACGCCGTCCTGGTGTGCCACGCAGAGCTGGGTCGGCAAGGCCTTGATGTTGCGGGCGCCCAGCCGGCTCAGTGAACCCACCAGTTGTTCCAGCCAGGCACGCTGCACCACGGCGACGGAACGCAGGCCATCGGCACCCGCCGGGCCGGCGACAATGGCGCAATCGACGGGGTCCGACATCAGTTTTTCTTCCAGCAAATTGGGCAGGGCTGCCCGCAAACGGGACGACGACAGCGGCGGCACGCGGATGCGTAACAGCGTCACATCGCTGGCCGCCAGCAACATCGTCACCTGCTGGGCTTGCCCGATGACGGGACCCAGATCGTCCAGCGCCGCATCGCCTTCGCGGACAATCGCGCCGCCGTCCGTGACCAGGGCAAATGCACAGACCAGCTGGCCGATGTCGTCAAGACGCTCGGCGGCGGCCCTGGATAGCAGGCGAATGTACAGTGTGCTCAAGTGGTTCCGTTCGCTAGTTAGGTTTCTCTGGTCCAGACTACTTTGACCACCGGTCCGCGGCGCTCGACCAGTGACTGGATTTCCAGTACCGCATTATTCAGCTTCACTTTGCCATTGACAAGGAAGTAGTCGGTTTTCACGTCAAGAGGGACTACTGTGGGAGGTTTGGTGGCATCGTTGACAGGCAACCGGCTATTGAAATCGGCCGCATCCTTGAAATAGGCACGCTCACGCCCTGCCACGAGCGTCGTTGCATCCGACAGCGACAGCCCGGATATCACTGCCGATAGCACTTCGGCCGAGGCGGTATTGACATTGATACTGGTAGTAGCTTCCGGCAAGACGATCACGAAGTTCTTGATCTTCTGCAGCACTTCTTCGGTAAATCCGGGCACGGCGAGCAAATCGTCGAATTGGGTCAGCTTCATCATGCGCGGACCTGATTGTGGCGTTGGCGCGGCCGTTGTCGTCGGGGGTGGCGGCGTGGCGGGCGGCGGCGAACCCGTTGGCGGCGGCGCGACCGGCGTGGTCGGCTGGCGCGCGGCAAGCAGGTAGGTGACCGTCGCCGTGGTCAGCGAGGTGGCCGCCGGAATCCCCAGATTGGTCAGCAATTTTGCAAACGCCGTCACGTCAGCCTGGCTGGCGGTACCTCCGCGCAGCATGCCATTGACATTGAAACGCCCCTGCGCATCGAGGATATAGCCGGACAAGGTTGCGCTGCTGGCATCGGCGTCCTGCTTGCCGTTTTCCACGAACTCGTCCAGACGCACTTCCTCCAGCGGAATGGCCCATGGATCGCCCAGATAATCGACCTGGTTGGTATCCGACCGCAGGATCAGGCGCGACCAGTCCAGAGCGCCGCGCAGGATCCATTGCTTCTGCAATTGGGTGCGCTGGTTTTCAATCGAGCGCACCTGCACTTGCTGCTGCCAGAACAGGCTGGCAACGATCGTGACGGCCAGTGTCGTGAGCAGCAAGGCGGTAATCACGGCCACGCCACGTTGGCGGCGCGGCCATCGCACGCGATGCATGGTCGCTCTCATACGGCCCCCAACAAGAAGGATTTCACCAGTAGCGCCTGCTGTTCGTGTAACTGCAACGTCACTTTCAGCCCCCTCTGGACTGGCGCAGGTGCGCCAGTCGACGTCGCTGGTGCAACCACACTCCAGCCGGTGCCGTCCCATGCCATCACGGTCATGGCATCGACACCGGTCTTGAGCGTGACGCTGCTGCTATTGGTATTGGCCATTTCTGCCTGCCAGAATTGATCGAGCTGGTCGAGATTGCGGGTCGCCGCCGACTCACTGCGCACCAGTGCGCCCTGCCTGAGCCGATACGAAACGACCTGCAGGCGCGTCGGCTGACTTTCTGCATATACCTTGCGAACAATCAAAAGTCGCCCTTGATCGGAGAGCAGATTGGCGCGATCGCCCAGCACGCTGGCATCGGCTATCAGTCCGCAATCGCTCTGCATCTGCGCAAACGCCAGTTGCATGCCGCGAGTCTGTTCGAGATCGGAGGTCAGCGCAACGCGTGCGCGCACGATGCTGTCGAGTCCACGCCAGCCCAGTACGGCGATCACTCCGAGTATGGTGATGGCCACCAGCAGCTCGACCAGTGTGAAGCCGCGTCGGGAACCGGAATGGCGGCGGCGGACGCTGCGCTTAGACACTGACCAGCTGATTCAATTTGATGATGCGCCGGTTCGGCGCACGGACATCGAAGACACTGACTTCGACACGGCGAAAATTGACGTTGGGCGTCGTCAGCACTTCCTGCTCGCAAACCAGTTGCATCTCGGCTTGCGGACATTCGAACGAGGTTTTTCCCAGCGGCGGATAACTGCGCGCCAGTCGGATTTCGGTCAGGCGATTTTCGGCCGACCAGGTCGCCATCATCGAGGCCCGCAAATCGTTGCTGTTCTGGGTCAGGCTACCGACCGCGCGCAGGCTCGCGCCCAGCGCGGTACCGACGATGACCAGTGCCACCAGTACTTCCAGCAGGGTAAAGCCGGCCGACCGGGCGGGAACGGGAGAGAAGCCTCTGTGCATGTTGTTCATTCGACGACAAAGTGGCCAATGCCATCGGCGCGGATATCGACCCGTGCGTCATCGGTTGCCAGCGTCAGCACGAAGGGCTTGTCGACCGGCTCGCGACCGAAGACGATGCGCAATGGTCCGCTGCCCGGCCCCGGCGGCGGATCGAGTAACAGCGTCAGCGGTGCGCGCTGGAAACCGCGTTCGCGCAGCAGGTCGTCCTTTTCGATGGCGTTCCAGACGCTATTGGTGCGCACCAGAAATCGGTACCGCTCCGCGTCCGCTTCGAACGCGACCGGCGTATTGCGCACGATGGCTTCGTCACGCGCCAGTTGCAGCAGTAACGCGATGCGACGGGCATCGTTTTCCAGCACCTGGCGTCCACTGGGCATGGCATTGAACGACACCACGCCCAGCATCACGCCAGCGATCACCATGACCACCAGTAGCTCCAGCAGCGTAAAACCGCGCTGCCGGTGGCCGATCAACGTATCGAAGCGACGCATCTGTATCAGCCCTGGCTACAGGTCCCAGGAACCGATATCGGCATCATTGCCCGTGCCGCCACTCTGGCCATCGGCGCCAAACGAGAAGACGTCGACCTCGCCCTTGATACCGGGAGACAGGTATTGGTACGGATTACCCCAGGGGTCTTTTGGCAGCTTGTCGATGTAACCGCCGGATTTCCAGCCGCGCGCCTCCGGGCCGGTAGTCGGCTTGGCAACCAGGGATGCAAGCCCCTGCTCGGTAGTGGGGTAGCGTTGATTGTCGAGTTTGTAGAGTTTCAGTGCCTGCATCACGGTGGCAATGTCCTGCCGTGCGGCAGTGACGCGAGCGTCGTCGGTGCGACCCATCAGCTTGGGCACCACCAAAGCGGCGAGGATGCCCATGATGACGACGACAACCATGATTTCAATCAGCGTGAAACCACGCGCGGCAGCGGAACGGATCGGTCGGAAGCAGTTTCTTGCAGATAAAGCAGTGTGCATAGGAGTCATCTGGTGAAATTGAGGAATTCATGCCGAGTATAAGGGAAGCGCACACGGTATGCGTCAAAAGCGACGGCCTTTGCCAGGCTGTCGCAACCAGGGCGCTGCGATTTGCAGACTCGGCGCGGAAAAAGTTCGGAAAGCGCCACGCAGTTTGTGTCGCAGTGCAAGCGCCAGACTACCAGCCGGACAGGGGCGTCTCGCTCACCTCGTTGTTACAAAAAGTGGGTACGCATGCCGAAGCTGCACTCATGTAATCCGCTGGGGGCATTTGCGCATTGTTGACACGGGCGAAAAAAAACCCCGATCACCGTCGAGGTTCTTTTTGCTCTGCCGCGCTGGCGACATTCAACCCTGCTGACGGCGGCGCATCGCGTAACCGATCAGGCCCAGACCGAGCAACATCATCGCGTAGGTCTGTGGTTCCGGTACGGCACTGACCGACATGGAGACGTTATCGAAGTGCACGAAACTATCATTGCTTTCGGCACCCAGACTAAAACTCGTCAAGCCGCCCAGGCCTTGTACGCGCACCGATTGCGGCGTGAACAGGCCCAGATCGAAATTGCTCAGGTCAAAAACGGCCACATTATTCAATGTCACCAGTGCGTGATTTGTTGCTACCGGGTTTAATAGTGCGCCACGCAGGGTGAAATTGAGATCGTAGTAGGTACCCAGCGTCGTGTTGATCGACTGCGTCAGAAAACTCGTTTCACCGATCGTGCCGCCCGAGTAAAAGTGATTGGAACCGGTGTCGTTTGACTCTATAGACACAAAATCCTGATTTGCCAGGCTCACTGCAGACTTCGACCAACCGGTGAAGCCACTTTCAAAATCGCCGTTCGTGACGAGATTTTGTGCTTGCGCGACCAGGCAGGTAAGTGCCAGTGCGAACCCGAAAAATAATTTTTTCATGGAAACTTTTCCTTAACAATAAAACATGCAATGAGCATACCGTGCATTTGCAAAAATGAAAGCGACAGACCGCACATTGCAGAAAATTTTACGTAAGTTCACTTTTGACAAGAAAAAGTTGCCGCAGAGACTCTAGATGCCTTCGCTGCGCGCGTCGCGGGAGAGCAATCGCGTCACCATCTCGTCCGGCAGCATGTCGTCGAACAACACGCCCGCCACTGCCTCGCTGATAGGCATTTCGACTCCCAGCGTTGCTGCCAGCCTGATGACGACCCGGGCGCAGCGTACGCCTTCGGCGACGTGACCGAGCTCGTGCACGATCGTATCGAGTTTTTTCCCGTGGGCGAGGCCGAGGCCGACCTGCCTATTCCGGGACAGATCACCAGTGCAGGTCAGGATCAGGTCGCCCATGCCGGCCAGTCCCATGAAGGTTTCGGTGCGACCGCCCAGCGCCACACCAAGCCGGGTGATTTCTGCCAAGCCCCGGGTGATCAGCGCCGCGCGGGCATTGAGTCCCAGACCGAGGCCGTCGATGACGCCGGTGGCAATCGCCAGGATATTTTTGACGGCACCGCCGACCTCGACGCCGATCACATCATCGGTGGCATAGACCCGAAGTCGCCGGCCGTGCATTGCCTGGACAGTCGCTTCGCGCAGCACTGCGCTATCCGATGCGACTACCAGTGCCCCCGGCAAACCGCGCGCCACTTCCAGCGCAAACGAGGGGCCGGACAAGGCGCCGATCGCCACGTCATCGCCGAGCACCTCGCGGATGATCTGGTGCGGCAACAAGCCAGTTCCTTCTTCAAAACCTTTGCATAGCCAGACGATATTGGGAATCGAACGCCCGACCAGTTGCTGCGCAATCGGGCGCAAGCCGGCCACCGAGGAGGCCACCACCAGCAGCGCACGGGCATCCGTACGCGGCGCGCAATGGGCGATGGCAGCGTCGAGGTCAGCGCTCAACAGCAGAGCGTCGGGCAACACGATCCCCGGCAAGTAAGCGCTGTTGACGCGTGCAGCCGCCATGTCACGCATCGCGTCGACGTTACGCCCCCACAACATCACCGAATGATGGTCTGCGACGGCGACCGCCAGCGCGGTACCCCAGGCACCGGCGCCGAGAATGGCAATGTTCATGGTGTGCTCAGCGGATCAGGAAGGTACGGAAAAGCGTCATTCGCCCCATACCTCACCTACCTTGATAAAGCCGGCCTGGCCATCGCGATGACGCACTTTGACCCAGCCAGCAGCAGCAGGCTCCGCCAGCTCAAGAAGCACGCCTTTTTCAGCAGTAAACACGGTGCCGGCAGCCTCGTCGGCAGCAGAGCGCACGCGCGCGCCGGCAGTTTTTACCAGCACATGACGTTTCGGCGTCAATGACTTCGACTCAACCCACGACAGGTCGCCGCCAGCATCGCGGACCTTGGTCCATTCACCGTAAGTCAGGATCACTTCAACCGGCATGTTGCGCGGCGCGACGAACACCTTTTTGCCACGGGCAGAGGGCGCGTCGTAGAGCACCGCAGGAGCGGCGCCGATGGATTTGTAATCGAGGGCCTGGGCGCTACCGATGGCCGACAGAGACAGCACTGCGACGACGCAGTGCAGACGATCGAATTTCATTCTGCAACTCCTGGCGATAACGCGAAGACGGCACAGTAACAGCGCCCCGACATCCCGAAGACATGCCGGGGTGCGCCGGGGTGCACATCCCTGCGTGAATCAATGCGTGACAGCGGCGCCGTCAGGCATGGCCAGATTGGCAGCATTCTGCTGGTCGGCAATGGCTTGCAAACGCTGCTGGTAGAACACTTCGAAATTGATTTCGGCCAGATGCACGGGCGGGAAACCGGCGCGGGTGATGGCATCAGCGATGTTGGCACGCAGGTACGGATACACGATGTTCGGGCAGCCGATACCAAGCAGCGGATCGAGCTGTTCCTGCGGAATATTGCGCGCTTCAAAAATGCCTGCCTGCTTGCCTTCGACCAGAAACGCTACCTTGTCACCAATTTTGGCGGTGACCGTGATGGTCACGGTTGATTCGAAGATGCCATCGGCGAGTGGCTCGGCGCCGACATCGACGGCAACTTCCATCGTCGGGGCTTCCTGCTCCAGGAAAATTGCCGGGGAATTCGGTTGCTCCAGGGACAGGTCTTTGAGGTAGACGCGCTGGATCTGGAATACGGGTTGCAGGATTTCGTCAGCCATGAAGTACTTTCAGTAAAAGTATGGGAAAGACAGCGACCGGAGGGAACAACACACCGACGCCGTCGCACAGGTTAAAAAAGTCAGGCGCCCTGCAGCAATGCATCGAGCTTGCCGAGACGCTCCAGAGCGTTCAGGTCATCGAAACCGCCGACATGGGTATCACCGATGTAAATCTGCGGCACCGTGCGCCGACCGGTTTTCTGCATCATCGCATCACGCTGTTGCGGATCGAGGTCGATGCGGATTTTTTCGATGTCGTCGACACCTTTGGATTTCAACAGCCGTTCGGCCATCGTGCAATACGGGCAAACACCCGAGCTATACATCAGAACGTGCGCAGTCATAGTCGTCTCCAGGTTACTTTACGGTTGGCAAACCCTGAGTCTGCCATGCCGCCATACCACCACTCAGACTGTGTACGTCGTTGAAGCCGGCCTTCTTCAGGATTGCCGTGGCCTTGGATGACTTGACCCCGGTCGGGTCGACCACAACGACAGTCTTCGGTTTGAACTTCTCGATCTCGACGAGCCGGGTTGCCAGATCCTTGAGCGGAATGTTCTTCGCATCCCGCGCATGGCCCTTGGCAAATTCGGCCGCATCACTGACATCGAGAAGCAGCGTTTTTCCCTGGTTGATCAGTTGGGTGGCTTGCAGCACCGAGACCTTGGCGCCGCTGCGCTGAAGCAAGGGAACCAGTAACGAGCCACCGGAAATAACCACCAGCAGAATAAGGAAAATGTTATCGATCAAGAATTTCACAAGGGTCCAATGGTTTAAAACAATCGCAGCATTATAAAATAGAAGCCGCATGACGATTCCGAATCGTTGCAGCACCCCGCCAATTTCGCTTACATCTACGTATCCATTCACGTATTCATTCACTTAATTTACTGACGCAATCACCTGCTCACCATCCATGTACAAAATCGTATTGATGCGCCACGGCGAATCCACCTGGAACCTCGACAACCGCTTTACCGGGTGGACCGATGTCGACCTGACCGAAAAAGGCTGCGCCGAAGCCGCACAAGCCGGCAAGTTGCTGCGTGAAGCCGGCTTTACCTTCGACCTGGCCTATACATCGGTACTCAAACGCGCGATCCGCACGCTCTGGTTGACACTCGACGAGATGGATCTGATGTGGATCCCGATCCAACACGACTGGCGTCTGAACGAGCGTCATTACGGCGCACTGCAAGGCATGAACAAAGCCGAAACAGCAGCGCAATACGGTGACGAGCAAGTGCTGGTCTGGCGCCGCAGCTACGACACGCCGCCGAACCCGCTGAGTGCAGATGACCCGCGCGCATCGTATCAGGATCCGCGCTATGCAGGGCTGGCGCGTCAGCAGATTCCATTGACCGAATGTCTGAAAGACACCGTCGAGCGCGTGATGCCGGCTTGGGATGACACGATTGCACCGGCCATCCGGGCCGGCAAGCAGATCCTGATTTCGGCGCATGGCAACAGCCTGCGCGCGCTAATCAAGTCGCTCGATGGCATTAGCGACAGTGACATCGTCGGCCTGAATGTACCGAACGGCCAGCCACTGGTGTATGAACTCGACGCCGACCTGAAGCCGATCCGTAGTTACTACCTCGGCGACGCCGCCGCGATCGCCGCGGCACAACAGGCCGTTGCAAGCCAGGGCAAATCGCGCTGAAACACCTGTCGATCCGGCTCTGGCGCGCGCTGCTGGCGGCGACCCTGATTGTTGGCGTTGGCCTCGGTCCCGCCAGCGCGGCGAAAGTGAGCGAACGCAGCAAGCAAAAGGAAGCCGCCGAAGCCGAGCGGGCAGCGCTGCAGCGTCGTCTCGGCGCGCTGCAGGGCAGCATCACCGAAACCGCCGCGGCGACCGACAAGGCGACCGAAGCGCTGGGCAAATCGGCACTGGCCATCTCGCAGGCGAACCGTGCGCTGCATGAACTCGATGCCGAGCAGGCGCAGACCGAACGCAAGCGGGCACAACTGTCGGAGCAGCAAACCAGGCTGACCGGCCTGGTCACGCAGCAGCAAACCCAGCTCTCCAGATTACTGCGCGAGCAATACGTCGCCGGCAACGAAGATCGCATGAAGTTGCTGTTGTCGGGCGATAACCCGAACCGCATCAACCGCGACTTGCAATACTTCGGCTATGTCTCGCAAGCTCAGGCAAAACTGATCGGTGCCTTGCGCGACAACCTGCAAGCCATCGAACACAACAAGGCCGACGCCGACGAAGCGAGTGCCGCACTGGCAGAAATCGCCGCCGAAGCGCGCGAACAACGTACTGCCCTCGAAAACGAAAAGGCAGGCCGCGCCAGATTACTGGCATCGCTCTCCAGCAAGCTGGCCACCCAGCGCAAGCAGGTCGGCGACCTGCAACGCGACGACCAGCGCCTGAGCGGACTGGTCGGCAAGCTCGAACAATTGATCGAAGAACAACGCGTGGCCGAGGCCGCAGCGGCAGAACAGCGCCGCCAGAAGCAACTCGCCGACGCCAGCGCCGAACTGGCACGCAAAAAAGCCTTGCAGGAAAAAAAGCGTACCGCCAGCGGCGCTGTCAAACCTGCACCGAAGGCGCGTGGCAGCAACCCGGACGCCATCGATGACGACGAACCACCCAAAAAACTTGCCCTGCGCAATGAACTCAATCCGGAAACGGGAGTCGAAAGTGGCGCGTCCGGCAGTGGACTGAGTTCACTGCGTGGCCAGCTGCGCCTTCCGGTAAAGGGCGACATCGTGACGCGCTTTGGCGCCGCACGCGCCGACGGACCAAGCTCGAAAGGCTTGTTCATCCGTGCCTCCGAAGGCGCGGAAATCCGTGCCGTGGCCCAGGGGCGGGTCGTCTTTGCCGACTGGCTGCGCGGTTTCGGCAATCTGATCATCGTCGACCACGGCGCCCAGTATCTGACTATTTATGGCAACAATCAGTCGGTCCTGAAACGGGCCGGCGATGTGGTGAAAAGTGGTGACACGATTGCGACAGCAGGCAACAGCGGCGGCAATGAACAATCAGGCTTATACTTTGAAATGCGGCATCAAGGCCGTGCGTTCGACCCACTAGGATGGGTAACTACCAGGTGAAACATGAGCATTAAACTCAAGAATATCGGCTTGATCGGATTGGGCGTGATCGCCGGCATCGCAGGCTCGATGCAGTTCGACGCCATGGCGCAAAAAAATGTCGGCGCGCCGCTACCGATCGACGAGTTACGCCAGCTGGCGGATGTCTTTGGCCTGATCAAATCGGATTATGTCGAAAGCGTCGAAGACAAGAAACTGCTGACTGAAGCGATTTCCGGCATGGTCGCATCGCTCGATCCGCATTCTGCCTATCTGGACAAGAAAGCCTTCAAGGAATTGCGTGAAGGTACTCAGGGCAAGTTTGTCGGACTCGGCATCGAAGTCGGCATCGAAGACGGTTTCGTCAAGGTCATCTCACCCATCGAAGATTCACCGGCCTACCGCGCCGGCCTGAAAGCAGGCGATCTGATCACCCGGCTCGACAGCACACCGACCAAAGGTCTGACGCTCGACGAAGCCGTCAAAAAAATGCGTGGCGAACCGAACAGCAAGATCACGCTGACGATTGCCCGCAAGGATGAAGACAAACCGATCATCGTCACCATCATTCGTCAGGAAATCCGCGTCCAGAGCGTGAAGTCGAAAATTGTCGAACCCGGTTACGCCTGGGTGCGCGTGGCGCAATTCCAGGAACCGACGGTCGACGACATGGCCAAAAAAATTACCGCACTCTATGCACAGGACCCCAACATAAAGGGCCTGGTGCTCGACCTGCGCAACGATCCGGGTGGCGTGCTGCCGGGAGCGATTGGCGTCTCGGCGGCGTTCCTGCCGAAGGACGCAGTGATCGTTTCGACCAATGGCCAGCTGGCTGATTCCAAACAGACCTTCTATGCCCGTCGCGAATTCTATGGCGCGCGTGGCATCGGCGATCCGCTGGCAAAGCTGCCGGAGGCGCTCAAAAAAGTACCGATGGTGGTGTTGATCAACGCCGGCTCGGCATCGGCATCCGAGATCGTCGCTGGCGCGCTGCAGGACTACAAGCGCGCCACGATCATGGGTACGCAAAGTTTTGGCAAAGGCTCGGTCCAGACCATCCGCCAGCTGTCGGCCGACACCGCCGTGAAGCTGACCACGGCACGGTATTACACACCAAACGGTCGCTCGATCCAGGCCAAGGGTATCGTGCCGGACATGATGGTGGATGAATACGCCGATGGCGATGGGTTGAACAGTTTCCGTCTGCATGAATCGGACCTGCAAAAGCACCTGACCAACGACAAGGAAAAAGCCGCTGTCGAAGCCGCCAAACCGGCCTTCGATGAAGTCGAAGAAGCGCGTCGCATCGCTGCCGCCGAAAAGAAACGCAAGCCGCTGGAATTTGGCAGCAAGGAAGACTTCCAGCTGGCGCAAGCCCTGAACCAGCTCAAGGGCTTGCCGGTGCAGTTGTCGAAAGTCAAACCGGAAGTGCGCAAGGAGTCCGACAGCATCGACAGCAAGAAGGATGATAAAAAAGAAGAGAAAAAAGACAGCACCAAGAAATAACGGTTGCTGCGAAACACGAGGCCGCAGCGATGCGGCCTTTTTCTTTGCGGGATCAACTCTGACAAGATTAACCCTCACATTGAGCGCGGACTTCAGGCGCGACCCAACCGACCGATGAACGACAACCAGCTGCTGCGCTACTCCCGTCACATCCTGCTCGATGAAATCGATATCACCGGCCAGGAAAAAATCGCTGCCGCGCATGCGCTGGTGATTGGCGCGGGCGGACTCGGTTCGCCGGCGGCGCTCTATCTGGCCTCGGCCGGTACCGGCAAGATCACGCTGGCCGATCACGACACCGTCGACCTGACCAATCTGCAGCGGCAAATTCTGCACACCACCGAACGCATCGGACTATCCAAGGTGAGCTCGGGCAAACAGACGCTGGCCGCAATCAATCCGGACATCGAGATCGTCGCACTCGACGAACGGCTCGATGACACGCGGTTGCATGCGCTGATGCAGACTGCCACCGTGGTGCTCGACTGCACCGACAACTTCGCCACCCGCCATGCCATCAACCGCGCCTGCGTCGCGCACGGGGTACCGCTGGTGTCGGGCGCGGCGATTCGCTTCGATGGCCAGATCAGCGTGTTCGATCCGCGCGACGCCGCCTCGCCCTGTTACGCCTGCCTGTTCCCACCCGACCAGTCCTTCGAGGAAATCCGCTGCGCGACGATGGGCGTGTTTGCGCCGCTGGTAGGCATCATCGGCAGCATGCAGGCTGCCGAGGCACTGAAACTGATGATGGGTATCGGTACCTCGCTGGCAGGCAAGCTGCAGATGCTGGACGCGCTGTCGATGGAATGGACCACCATCAAGATCCGGCGTGACGCTGCATGCCACGTCTGCGGCGCACACTGAAGTCGATTACAGTATGGCCACCGTACTCATGCCACTTCTCCGGCGTAATCACCACGCAATCACCACCGATTCATCACACTGAGGCAATCATCATGCTGCAACGCTGGCACCGATTCACTGGCGCGCTTTTCCTGCTGACGCTGTTGTCGCAAGGCGCGCTTGCACAGGCTCTACCGAACGGCGTGACGCGCGTCACGAGCATCGAAGGCATCACCGAATACCGCCTGAAAAACGGCTTGAAAGTACTGCTGTTTCCCGATGTCACCAAGCCGACGATTACCGTCAACGTGACCTATCTGGTCGGCTCGCGGCATGAGAATTACGGCGAAACCGGGATGGCACATCTACTCGAACACATGATGTTCAAGGGCGCGCCCAAGAACCCGAGCGTGGTCCGGCAATTCAACCAGCGCGGCATGCAAATGAACGGCACCACCTCGCTCGATCGCACCAACTACTACGAATTTTTTCAGGCCAGCGACGACAACCTGAAATGGGCGCTGGAGATGGAAGCCGACCGCATGGTGCATTCGTTCGTCGCCAAAAAAGACCTCGATTCCGAAATGACCGTGGTCCGCAACGAATTCGAAAGCGGCGAGAATTCGCCTTTCGGCGTGCTACTCAAACGCATGCAAAGTATCGCGTTCGACTGGCACAATTATGGTAATTCCACCATCGGCAATCGCAGTGATATCGAGAACGTCAAGATCGAGAATCTGCAGGCGTTCTATCGCACTTACTACCAGCCCGACAATGCCGTGCTGCTGGTGGCCGGCAAGTTCGATCCGGCCACGACCCTGAACTGGATCAGCAAATCCTTCGGCGCGATTCCGAAACCCAGCCGCACGCTGCCGGTGTTCTGGACCGTCGAACCGACTCAGGACGGCGAGCGCAACTACGCGGTGCGTCGCAAAGGCGATATCCAGATTGTCGGCGTCGGCTACAAAATACCCGCGTCGCTGCATCCCGACAGCGATGCGCTGTCCTTCGCGGCCGACATCCTGACCGATACACCGAACGGCCGTTTGCACAAATTGCTGGTCGACACCGGCAAGGCCTCGCAGGTCTTCAATACCTCCGTCAATGGCGTGGCGCCCGGGCTGCAGATCCTCGGTGCGGTGGTCAAACTGGGCGACCCGATCGAGCCGGTACGCGATGCGCTGACCGCGGCGATCGAAGACTTCCGCAACCATCCACCGACCGAGGAAGAGATGGCCCGGGTCAAGCGCGACAATGCCAATCAGATCGAAAAAATGCTCAATGACCATCAGAAAGTCGGCGTCGGTCTGTCCGAAGCGATTGCGCTGGGCGACTGGCGTTTGCTGTTCCAGAGTCGCGACCAGCTGGCCAAAGTCACCAGCGCCGACGTCGCTGCAGCAGCCGGCCGTTACTTCAAGCGTGACAACCGCACCACCGGCCTGTTCATCCCGGAAGACGCGCCGCAACGCGCCGAGATCCCGACCGCGCCTACGCCGGACAAGGTCATGCAGGGCTATGTGGCGAAAGCCGACAGCGCTGCCGGCGAGGCATTCGAGCCGAGCCAGGACAACATCGGCAAGCGCACCACGCTGTCGCAACTTGGCGGCATCAAGCTGGCCCTGCTGCCGAAAAAAACCCGTGGCGCGACGGTTGCGACGTCGATCAACCTGCATTGGGGCGATGAACAAACCCTGTTCGGTCAGCAAACCGTGGCCAGCATGACCAGCAACATGCTCTTGCGCGGCACCAGCAAATACAGCCGCGAACAATTGGCCGACGAATTCGACAAACTCAAATTCAGCGGCAACCTGTTCAATTTCCAGACCACGCGCGAGAACCTGCCGGCCGTCCTCAAACTGGTGGCGCATGTGCTGAAGGAACCGAGCTTTCCGGCCAACGAGTTCGCGCAATTGCGCAGCCAGAGCCTGGTCGGCATCGATGCCCGCCGCAACGAACCGCAAGTGCTGGCAGCGCAAGTCGTGCAGCAGCATTTCAACCAGTATCCGAAAGGCGACTGGCGCGCATTCCAGAGCACCGACGACCAAATCGCCGCGCTCAAGGCGCTCACGCTGGAGCAGGTCAAGGCGTATCACAAGAAGTTCTATGGCATCTCGCAAGCCGAAATCTCGGTCGTGGGCGATTTCGATGCACCGGAGATCAGCAAAGTCATCAGCGACGAATTCGGCAACTGGCCGAGTGGCGCACCCTACACGCGCCTGACGCAGCGCAATTTCGCGGTCACGCCGCTGCGCCAAAATGTCGATTCGCCGGACAAGGAAAACGGCTTTTACAGCGCGCGCATGAATCTCGATCTGCGCGATGACGATGCCGATTATCCGGCGCTGGCGGTGGCCGATTATCTGTTCGGTGGTGGCGCCGGACTCAATTCGCGCCTGATGGAGCGGCTGCGTCAAAAAGAAGGCTTGTCGTATGGCGGCGGCTCGTCGCTGAGTGCCGGTTCGATCGATCGGGTCGGCAGTTTCAGCATCAGCGCGATCGCTGCGCCGCAGAATCTGGCCAAGGTCGACGCCGCCGTGCGGGATGAACTGGCGCGCGTGATCAAGCAAGGTTTCACGGACGCCGAAATCGCCCGCGCCAAATCGGGCCTGATGCAGCAGCGCGTGCAAACCCGCGCGCAGGACGGCAGCGTCGCGGCCGGCTGGACCACGTACATGTACCTGGGTCGTACCTACGAATGGAGCAAGCAATTCGAAGCGAAAATCGCCGCGCTCACCACCGCACAGGTCAGCGCAGCTTTCCGCAAGGCGATCGATCCGGCGCAACTGACGATCGTGACCGCGGGCGACCAGGCCAAGATCAAGGCGGCAGCAAAGTAATCGCCCTGAAAAAGCGGCCAGGCTGGCCGCTTTACATAACTTTACCTTGCGCACACGCCGGCGCTACATCGGCTGGCTACAGTGTGTTCATGCAAACCGAATACGTGTTTGCACTCACCACACTGGAAGGAATCCATCATGACCAAGCTTCACAACGCCACCTCCCTCGGCCGTCGCTGGACTATCGCCGCCACCATCGCCACAACGGCAATGGTAATCGGTGCCGCGTCCTGGGCCGGCATCAGCCAGGCCAGCGAAGGTCCCGGACAAGACCACGGCCGCAGCGGCCACCACCGCATGCATGGCGACATGACGCCGGAGATGTCGGCCAAGCGCATCGACAAGATGGTCGAGCGCATGCTGTCGGACGGCACGCCGGAACAAAAAGCCAAGGTCAGCGCGATTGCCAAGGCAGCCGCCAGCGACCTGATGCCATTGCGCAAGCAAGGTCGTGAAGCCCATCAGCAAGGCATGAAATTACTGAGTCAGCCAACCATCGATCGCGCTGCGCTGGAAAAAGTCCGCAGCACCGAAGTCCAGCTCGATGACCAGCGCTCGAAACGCATGACGACGGCACTGGCCGATATCTCGGAGGTGCTGACACCGGCACAGCGCGTGCGGATCGCCGCGCATTTCGCCAGCCATCAAGCCCGGATGGGCATGGGCGGCATGGATCACAAACGCCCGATGGGCGACAAGCAGTAATGGCCACCCGCTGCACCGGAGCAGCCTGAGATGGCGCAGCGGCTTCTGATGATCGACGACGACCACCGCCTCGGGGCGATGGTCGTTACCTATTTGCAGCAGAACGGTTACGCCGTCGAGCACGTCGAAACCGCGCTGGAGGGCATGGCCAGATTACGTGATGACCCTGATTTTTCTGCGGTACTGCTCGACCTGATGCTGCCGGATGCCGACGGCCTCGACGTCTGCCGCCAAATCCGCAACCAGCCTGCGCCAGTGGGCACCCTGCCGATCCTGATGCTGACCGCCAAGGGCGATCCGATGGATCGCGTGGTCGGCCTCGAACTGGGCGCTGACGACTATTTACCGAAACCGTTCGAGCCGCGTGAACTGCTGGCACGCCTGCGCGCCATCCTGCGCCGGCCACCGCTGGCGTCGAGCGCCAACGTGCTGCAATTCGGCCGTCTCGCCATCGATCTGGATGCCCGCACCGTGCGGCGCGATGGCCAGGATTGCGTGCTGACCGCCTACCAGTTCGACTTGCTGGCAGCACTGGCCACCCGGGCTGGCCGGGTACTGTCGCGCGAGCAATTGATGGATGCCGTCACCGGCGCTCCGCTCGATGCGTTCGACCGCTCCATCGATGTCCATATCGGCCGCTTGCGACAGGCCATCGAGGATGATCCGAAGCTGCCCAGACGTATCCTGACCGTGCGCGGCAGCGGTTACCTGTTTGCACGGGCGCAGGATGTTTAGCTTTACCCGCCATCTGTATGTGCGGATTTACCTGGCGCTGCTGCTGGCGCTGGGCGTGACCGCGCTGCTGTTTGCCGCCGCCTGGCATCTGAGTCCCGAGAACGCCCGTACCGGCGCCAACCTGGACGCCTTCGCCGAAATCGCCGCCGAAGCCCTGCCGCCCGCCACCGCCAGCGCTGCCGAACAACAGGAAGGCCTGATCCGCTGGCGCCCGCGCATGCGGGCCGATCTGGCGCTGTATTCGGCCGCCGGGATCAAACTGGCGGAAGTCGGCCGGCCGTTGCCTGCGCTCGATCCGGCCCAAAGCACCAGCGGCTGGCTGGGTGGGCGGCCGCCGGTATTTGCCCTGCAGCTGCCGGACGGACGCTGGCTGGTCGGCGCCCGCAAGCACCAGCCACGGCCCGGGCACATCCCGATGCCGGGCCTGCTGGCCGCACTGGCACTGATTGCCCTCGCCGTGGGGATCGCCGCATTGCCGATCGTGCGCCGCCTGACCCGCCGTCTGGAGCGCCTGCAACTGAGCGTCGACGCGCTCGGTGCGGGCGAGTTATCAACCCGTGTTGCGGTGGAAGGCAATGATGAAGTGGCGCGTCTGGCCAGCAGTTTCAATCGCTCGGCGGCCCACATCGAAACGCTGGTCCTGGCCCAGCGCAGCCTGCTGGCGCATGCGTCACATGAATTGCGTTCGCCGCTGGCACGACTACGGATGGCGGTGGAATTGCTGCCCGCCGATGCTGCCCCGGCGCTGCGCAGCGAGATGACGCACAACATCACCGAACTCGACCAGCTGATCGGCGAAATCCTGCTGGCCAGCCGGCTCGACACCACCACCGACAATGCCACCCAGTTTCGGGCGGTGGACCTGACGGCGCTGGTGGCCGACGAATCCGCCCGCGCCGGCGCGCAGCTGGCCAGCACCAACATCACGCTGCCGGGCGACCCGACCCTGCTGCGCCGGATGGTCCGCAACCTGATCGAAAATGCCGTGCGCCATGGCGGCGGCAGCCCGGTCGATGTCACCTTGCGCCACATCGATCGGCGCATCCATCTGAGTGTTTGCGATCGCGGCTCCGGCGTTCCCGAGTCCGAACGCGACAAGATTTTTGCACCCTTCTACCGCTTGCCGGGCGGGCGCGAACGCGATGGGGGCGTCGGTCTGGGTCTGGCGCTGGTGCGGCAGATTGCGCAGCGCCATGGTGGCGATGTGGTCTGCCTGCCGCGTGCAGGCGGAGGTAGTTGCTTTACGGTGACGCTGCCACCGGCCTGACTAGCAAGCGCATCGCGCGCAACGACGGCACCGCATCGGTCGCGCCTGACAATCAGGGAGCGACGAATGCTGACTGCCACCTGGCCAGAATCAGCCGTGCTTTTTCGCCAGCCCCAGATACGTCTCGACCACCTTCGGATCATGCGCCAGTTCGGCGGCCGGCCCCTGCAACACGATCTCGCCAGTCTCCAGCACATAGGCATGATCGGCCACCTGCAGCGCCGCACGCGCATTCTGCTCGACCAGCAAAATAGCCACGCCGGTCTGCTTCAGGCGCACGATGATGTGGAAGATTTCCTTGACGATCAGCGGCGCCAGGCCAAGGCTGGGTTCGTCCAGCATCAGCAATTGCGGCTTGGCCATCAGCGCCCGGCCCAGCGCCAGCATCTGCCGTTCGCCGCCGGACAGCGTACCGGCTTCCTGCCGGCGTCGTTCCCGCAGGCGCGGGAACAGGTCGAACACCACCGGCATCTGGTCGGCATGGTTTTTTTCACCGGCACGGTAACGCCGGTAACTTCCCAATAACAAGTTGTCCTCGACGCTCATGGTGGCGAACAGTTCGCGCTTTTCGGGCACCAGACACATGCCGCGTGCGACGCGCGCTTCGATCGCCACACCGTGCAAATCCTCGCCCAGAAAACACACCTGGCCGTGCTGGTTGCCACCGCCCGGCAAGGCACCGGCCAGCGCATTGAGCAAGGTCGATTTGCCGGCACCGTTGGGCCCGATCACGGTCACGATCTGGCCCGCATCGACACGCAGGGTAGCGCCGTGCAGCGCCTCGACCTTGCCGTAACCGGCATGCAATCCGGCCACGTCCAATACCGCAGTACTTGTCGGCTCGCGCATCAGTCTATCCCTCCCAGATACGCTTCCAGCACGGCCGGATTGTTTTGTACTTCCGACGGCAAACCCTCGGCGATACGGGTACCGAACTCCATCACCACCAGCCGGTCGGTCAGGTTCATCACAAAATCCATGTCATGTTCGACCAGCAAAATGCTGAGTCCTTCGGCTTTCAGTGTGCGCAGCAGATCGGCCAGCGCAAGTTTTTCCTGATAACGCAAACCAGCTGCGGGTTCATCGAGCAACAGCAGCGTCGGATCGCAGCACAGCGCGCGCGCGATTTCGAGGATGCGCTGCTGACCCAGCGCCAGGCTGCCGGCCTCTTCCTGCGCCAGATGCGCCAGGCCGACGCGGTCGAGCTGGCGGGCCGCATCGAACAGCAAGCGCTGTTCTTCCTTGCGATCGGTGCGCAGAATGCTGGCGGCCACGCCGGCGCTGCCGCGCAGATGCGCGCCGATCGCGACGTTTTCCAGCACCGACATGGTCGGCAGCAAACGCACATGCTGGAAGGTGCGACCAATACCGCGCCGCACGATCTCGCGCGACGGCAACGTGTCGATGCGTTCGCCCTGGAACAGGATTTGTCCGGACGTCAGCGGCAAGACACCCGTGACGAGATTGAACATGGTCGATTTACCGGCACCGTTGGGACCGATCAGACCAAGGATTTCGCCAGCGTGCACCACAAATTCCATGTCGTTGACCGCCACCAGCCCGCCGAACTCCTTGCGTGCCAGCCGGACTTGCAGGGCCACCGAACCCACTGCCGGACGGTCACGTCGTGGCAGTGCCGCGGCGGTGGCCGGTGCCTGCACCCCGACCTGCTGCGGCAACCAGCCACGCAGCACCGGCCACAAGCCGGTACGCGCACGCTGCAACAGCAGCACCATCATCAGGCCGAACACGATCATCTCGAAATTACCATTGCTGCCCAGCAGTTTCGGCAAAAGCGATTGCAGCTGATCTTTCAGGATGGTCAGCAAGGCCGATCCGAGCAGTGCGCCCCAGACATAACCGGCGCCGCCCACCACGGCCATGAACAGGTATTCGATACCAGCGTTCAGGCCGAATGGCGTCGGGTTCACTGCACGCTGCATGTGCGCGTACAGCCAGCCCGAGATGCACGCCAGCAGCGCCGCAATCACGAAACAGACGATCTTCATCCACGTCGTATTCACGCCCATCGCCTCGGCCATCAGACCGCTGCCATTCAGAGCGCGGATCGCACGACCGGAGCGCGAGTTCAACAGGTTCTGCAACGCGACCACGGCGACGATGACAACCGCCCAGATCAGATAAAACATCGCCCGTCCCGACTGCAACGTCAGCCCGAAAAAATCGACCGGCGGTATGCCATTGAGTCCATCGTACTTGCCCAGAAATTCCAGGTTCCCGAACAGGAAGAACAGCGACAACCCCCACGCGATCGTGCCCAGCGGCAGGTAATGTCCGGACAGCCGCATCGTGATCGCGCCCAGCGCAAAGGCCGCTGCGGCGGTGATGGCCAGTCCGGCCAGCAAACCGATCCATGGCGACCAGCCAAAATGCGTCGTCAGATACGCGGTGGCATAGGCGCCCAGCCCGACGAAGGCGGCCTGGCCGAACGAGGTCATGCCGCCCACGCCGGTCAGCAGCACCAGCCCGAGTGCGACGATGGCGTACAGGCCGATGTAATTGCCCAGCGTGATCCAGAATTCCGGCGTCGGCAGGATCGGCAACAGCGCGAGCAGAACAACAAACAGGAGGCGGATCATTGCTCGCCCTCGTCCACATGCTTGCTGCGCAGCGAGCGCCACAGCAGTACCGGAATGATCAGCGTGAAGACGATCACCTCCTTGAACGCGCTGGCCCAGAACGACGAATACGCTTCCAGCAATCCCACCAGCACCGCGCCTGCTGCGGCAATCGGATAACTGCCCAGCCCGCCGATGATGGCGCCGACGAAGCCCTTCAGCCCGATCAGAAAACCACTGTCGTAATACACCGTCGTCAACGGCGCGATCAGCACGCCGCACAGTGCACCCAGCCCGGCCGCCAGCGTGAACGCCAGCCGCCCGGCCTGCGTGGTACCGATGCCGACCAGTTGTGCCCCGAGCCGGTTGACGGCGGTGGCGCGCAAGGCCTTGCCGGATAGCGTGCGTTCAAAATACAGATACAGCGCACCGATCAGGACCGCCGACACCACCAGAATGACCATGCTCTGACCGCTCATCTGCACCGCGCCGAACTCGACGCGCGCCTCCGAGAACGGCGTGGTGCGCGACCCCTCCGCGCCGAACATCACCAGCCCGGCGCCGAGCAGTGCAAAGTGCACGCTGACCGAGACGATCAGCAGCACCAGCGTACTGGCCTCGGCCAGCGGCTGGAATGCCAGCCGGTAAATCATCGGCCCCATCGGAATTACCAATGCCAGCGTCAGCGCGACTTGCAGCGCCATCGGCAAGCGGGCATTGCCGCACCAGCGCGTGAGGCCGTACAGCGCGAGTGGCAGCACGATGAATTTCACGAACGCCATCGGCAAGCTGCGACGTCGCTCGGGCGACTTGAACGACGCCGTCAGCTCCTGCACGAAGACTGCCACGCCGAGTCCGGCCAGCAGCGTCGCCGAATGCGGAAACTTGTCCGACTGCAGCGCCGCCAGGGTCAATGCGCCGTACGCCACGAACTCGCCTTGCGGAATGAAGATGACGCGGGTAACTGAAAACACCAGCACCAGCGCCAGCGCCAGCAACGCGTAAATTGCGCCGCTGGTAATGCCATCCTGCGCCAGGATGGCGGCGATTGATAAATCCATGGGTACCTGTTTTCCTTCAATTGAATTCTGTGTATCAGTACCGTACTTGCAACCCGCTATTGCCAGCTTTGCTGGCTTTTACCAGCTGGCGGAAACCACAGCATGGGCTTTGCTTTTACCAGCCTTCGCAAACCACATGAGCAGCAACCAGGGTCAGAGTTTTTTTTCGCAGCGCTTCACCGCGAAAATGTCTCTGACCCTGCTTGCGGATTCCGAAGCACACAGTTCGCGATCTCAGCTGCCGGTGCGCAACGCTACCAACGCCGGCAAATCAAATCACCCTACTCAACCAGCTTCCACTTCCCATCCACAATCTTCACCATCACCCGCGCCCGCTGGTCAAATCCCAGATGATCCTTCGGCCCCATATTAAAAATGCCATGCGCACCAGCCAGGTTCCTGATGTTCTCGATCCCGTCACGCAAGCCCTTGCGGAATTCCTTGGTCCCCGGCTGACCCTGCTTCAATGCCTCCGGCACCGCCGCCGCCATCAGCAAACCCGCATCCCACGCATGTCCGCCAAAGGTCGAGACGGTGCCTGCGCCATAGGCTTTTTCGTAGGCGACCTTGTAGGCCAATGCCGATTTCTTGACAGGATTGCTGTCGGCCAGTTGCTCTGCCACCAGCAATGGACCGGATGGCAGCCAGGTGCCTTCGCAATCCTTGCCGCACACGCGCAGGAAGTCGTTATTGGCCACGCCATGCGTTTGATAAATCACGCCCTTGTAGCCGCGTTCCTTCAAGGTCTTCTGCGGCAGTGCTGCCGGCGTTCCAGCGCCAGCGATCAGTACCGCATCCGGATTGGTGGCGAGGATTTTCAGGATCTGGCCGGTCACCGAGGTGTCGGCGCGGGCGAAGCGTTCATTTGCGGTGACCTTGATATGACGCAGCTCGGCCAGCTTGGCGAACTCGCGATACCAGCCTTCGCCATACGCATCGCTGAAACCGATGAACGCAACCGACTTGATACCGGCATTGGCCATGTGGGCCGTGATGGCGGTGGACATGTGTGAATCGTTTTGCGGCGTCTTGAAGACCCAGCGGCGCTTGCCTTCCACCGGCTCGATGATCGAGGCCGAGGCGGCCATCGAAATCATCGGGGTTTCAGCGTCGCCCACCAGTTCGATCATCGCCAGTGAGTTCGGCGTGGTGGTCGAGCCGATGATCAGGTCGACCTTGTCTTCGGTTAGCAGTTTGCGGGTGTTCTTGACGGCGGTGGTGGTGTCGGTGGCGTCATCGAGGACGATGTATTCGACGGTTTTTCCGGCGATGGTTTTTGGCAGGAGCGCGAAGGTATTTTTTTCAGGAATGCCGAGCGAGGCGGCCGGGCCGGTGGCCGATACCGTGACGCCGATCTTGATCTGGGCCGATGCGCTGCCGGCAAATGCCAGCGCGATCAGGGAGGGAACAAGCAGTCTGTTCAAGGTGATGCTCATGGGGGGGGTCTCCGGTTTTAGTTATGTTGCTGGTCCGAACCACAGACCGCAGCGCCAGAGTGTAGCGGTTCGGTCAGGGCGGGACAAGCAAACGGAACGATCCTCCTGCTCAGAGCACGTCAAAACGGTCAAAGCCGAACGGCTCGCCCGACCGCCAGAATCGGTCCGGTCGGACGACCGATTGGCGAACCCGCCTGCGGTTCCAGCGTGACTTCGAACAGCTGGTTCGGGCTCATGCCGGGCAACTGGCTCAGGGCGATCTCGGTTGGCTGATCGGTACGCACCAGACCCAGCGAGGTGGGCCCCGCAGCGCCGACCGGCTTGGTCCAGAACTGCACCGACTTGCCGGCGGCCACCGTAGTGGGCGACAGGGGGCGCAAGCGAACCCGGCGGTCATCGACTTCGACCAACCAGTTCACACCATCGGCAGGTGCCTGCAGCACGGCCAGGAATTGCGGTCCGATGGTGTCCGGCACCGCCGTGACCAAGCGCAACGCCAGCAGCGCAGACGCCGCCAGGCCGGCAGCACCGCTGAAGCGCCAGAACGCTAGGCTGTTCCAGATGCCGCCGGTGCTGGCACGTCCGGGCAAACTGCGTTCGATGCGCGCCCACAGACTGGCAGCCGGATCGATCGGTGCCGGAGCCGGTGCCATCTCCAGCAGGCGATCGCGCCACGCGCCCACGGCCACCGTCAAGGCGCGGTTGCGCGTCAGCTCCTGCTCGACGGCGGCGCGATCGGCAGCAGACATCACGCCGAGCACGTATTCGCCGGCCAGCACATTCAATTCGTCGGGGTCCTGGAAATTCATGAAAGGCATTCCTTTAAAGCCAGCAAGCCGCGCCGGGTCCAGGCCTTGATGGTACCCAGCGGCCGTGCCAGCGCACTGGCGATCTGGGTTTGTGAAAAGCCATCGACATACGCCAGCAGGATGCAGGCGCGCTTGTCGTCGTCCAGATGTTGCAGGCAATGATGCAGCGCGCTGCTGTCCTGCGCGCGCGAGAGGCTCTCGGGCGGTCCGTCTGCCTCATCCGCCAGATCGTCGAGCACCATCTCTGTGTCGCCCGGCAGCGCCGGTTCACGCCGGTGCTGTCGCACCAGATCCAGTGCCCGGTTACGCACCACGCTGTAGATCCAGCCACGCGCAGAACCCAGCGCCGGACTGTAGCTGCCGGACTTTTGCCAGATGCGCAGGAAGGCGTCATGCAGCACTTCGTCGGCCAGTTCGCGGCGCTGCACGATCCGCAGCGCCACGCCCAGCAACCAGCGCGCTTCGCGGTCGTACAGCTGACGCAACGCCAGCTGCTCGCCGCGCGCGCATGCAAACAGCCGGGCTTCGTAATCAAACTCGGTGTCCGGCGTCAGCACGGTACAACCTGACGACGGTCAATATCGGAAAATTTCAATTGCGTGAAAATCGTTTGCACGGGAGCGACCTGCAACGTTAAAAAAGATGGCAACAATATAGTTGATTCCCGCTCCTTTTCACCGCCCAGGCCGTCCTTTTTTCCATCCGAGGTACCCGTCGTCGCGCCAGAAATGGGGCGACGACGATCCCAGCCAATTACATCGCGGCCTTGTAAAAATAATAGTCAGCCTGGTACTTCACCAGCTTCTTGCTACCGACTGCCGCCTCGTTGCAGACATCGGCTGGGGCCACGCCACCGACGGTGTTCAGGCGCTGGATGTAGGTCACGCCGGTCATCGCGCCGCTACCCATGGCCGGTGCCGCCTGGACCAGTTGCAGCGGGATCGCGCCGGTGGTGCCCGGAGCGACGGCCAGCTGTTTGCCGGTGACCTTGCTGCCGTCATTCGATTCCCAGGTTGGGCCACCGTAGTATTTGCCGACGGTGGCGTTGTTCTTGTCCAGCAGCAGTGCATTCGGACCGGCAAAGACCCATTCGAAAGTACCCGGCATGGCGGCCTTGACGCGGCATTCGTAGGTCAGATCACCAGCGCCGACCGCCATCATGGCGACCTTGTTGCCGGCCGGGGCGGTCACGGCAGCTGGCGCTGCGGGCGTTGCCATCATGGGTCCCATGGTCGAGCAGGCGGACAGCAAACCGGTGATGGCGATGGCGGCGATGGTGGTGAATGGATGGGACATGTGATTCTCCTGTAGCGGTTGATTGGAAGGGGCACGCGCTGTGCCTTACCTGTGACTACGACCGGCTTTTCGGATCGGATGCAGCCAGAAAAAAATAAATTCATTGATTTTTTTGGCCCTGCGTCCAAGTCTGCCTCACATTCCCCATGGCACCAAAAAGCCATTACACTCGCCCCTCCCCCTTTTCTCTTTGCGCTGCCCCAATGTCTACCCGCCTTGCCCACACCCATCCGCTGGCGATTGCCTTTGCACTCTCGCTGGGAGCCGCCATTTCGCTGGGCATGTCGCGTTTTTCGTATGCGCTGCTGTTACCGCCGATGCGTGCCGACCTGGGCTGGTCCTACCTGCTGGCCGGCGCGATGAATACAGCCAATGCACTCGGCTACCTGATCGGCGCGCTGGCCACGCCGGCCCTGTTACGCCGCTACGGCGGCCAGAAATTATTGATCGGTGGTGCGCTGATGACTGCCCTGTTCCTGCTGCTGTCGGGTCTGGTGACCGATGCCGGCATCCTGCTGTTGCAACGCCTGTTGGCAGGCATCGCCAGCGCACTGATCTTCGTGGCCGGTGGCGTGCTGGCAGCGCGACTGGGGTCGTTGCACCCGCCACGCGCCGGTCTGCTGATCGGCGTGTATTACGGTGGCACCGGACTCGGCATCGTGCTGTCGGCGTTGCTGGTACCGGCCACCGACGCGCTGGCGCACGGCACCGCGCACGCCTGGCAATGGGCCTGGCTGGCGCTTGGCGCGACCTGTCTGCTGGGCACTGCCGTGATGGCATGGCCGATTCAGAGCATCGACGGCAAAGCGCCGCCGGCCAGTGCGCAGGATCACTTCGACTGGCACCCGTTTCGCTTCGGCCTCGGTGGCTACTTCCTGTTCGGTGTCGGCTACATCGGCTACATGACATTCGTCGTCGCCCTGCTGCGCGAACAGGGCATGTCGGCCGGTCTGATCACGCTGTTCTACAGCGGACTCGGACTGGCGGTATTTGCCTCGTCGCGTATCTGGGCGCGCCTGCTGGATCGCTGTCATGGTGGCGAGGCGATGGCGCTGCTCAATGGCTTGCTGGCGGTGGCCACGCTGGTGCCGGCGCTGACGGCGCAACCGGTGCTGGTGTTTGCATCGGGCCTGCTGTTTGGCGGCGTCTTCCTGTCGGTGGTGGCGTCGTCGACTGCGCTGGTGCGGCACAACCTCCCGTCGGCGGCGTGGTCGGGTGGCATCGGTGCCTTCACGTCGGCATTCGCCTTCGGCCAGATCGTCGGGCCGGGCTTCGTCGGCTGGATCGCCGATGGTCCGGGTGGCTTGCAGCGCGGTTTGCTGTATTCGGCACTGGCGCTGCTGGCCGGTGCGGCGCTGGCGTCGCGCCAACGCAAGCTGGCGGCATGATGGCGCCGCTCGATCTGTTCAAGCTGATTTTTCTGGCGGCCATCTGGGGTGGCTCGTTCATTTTCCTGCGCGTGGCAGTGCCTGAAATCGGCCCGGTGATGACCGCCATGCTGCGGGTCTCGATGGCCGCCGTGGTGCTGCTGGTGTATGCAAAACTGATCGGCGTGCAGCTGCACTGGCGGCGCCACCTGCAACCGTTTGCGCTGGTGGCGGTATTCGCAGCGGTGATTCCGTTTTCGTGTTTTTCGTTTGCGTCGCTGTATTTGCCGGCGGCATATTCGGCAGTGCTGAACTCCACTGCACCGCTGTTCGGTGCGCTGTTTTCGGTGCTCTGGCTGGCTGAGCGGATGTCGCTGCAAAAGTTGACCGGACTGGCGCTCGGTGTCGGTGGCGTGGCCGTGCTGGTTGGTGCCGGCGCGCTGGTGCTCAACGTACAGGTGCTGCTCGCTGCTGCGGCGTGCCTGTTCGCGGCGGCCTGCTACGCGGTCTCCAGCATCATCGTCAAAAAGACCGGCCACAGCGACGACGGCCAGCATATCCATCCGATTGCCATGGCCACCGGGTCGATGGTGCTGGGCGCGCTGATCATGTTGCCGCTGCTGCCGTGGGTGATGCCGGCAACGATGCCATCGACCCGTGCCCTGCTGTGCGTGACGGCGTTATCGATGCTCTCGTCGGGCGTCGCGCAAGCCCTGTTCATCCCGCTGATTGTGCGCATCGGTCCGACCCGCGCGATGTCGGTGTCGTTCCTGATCCCGCTGTTCAGCATGTTGTGGGGTTACCTGTTCCTCGGTGAAGCGGTGCGCCTGGCCACGCTCGGCGGCGCCGGGATCGTTTTGCTGGCGATGGGACTGGTGCTGTCGGCATCGCATCCCGAGCCCGAAGATGCGCTGACCGTCGAGACCTGATCACGGCTGTCTGACCGTGCTGGATGGCCGAATCTGGCCAGCATCGCAGCCGGCTTTGGATTATTCTGCGCGCTGTCCATTTACCGAACCTGCCATGCGCCCTGTCGACCTGATCCGCCTGATTTCCCTCGCCGCCATCTGGGGTGCCTCCTTCCTGTTCATGCGCGTGATCGCGCCGGTGCTGGGACCGTTATGGACTGCCGAACTGCGCGTGGGCATCGCCGGCATCGTGATGCTGGTCTTCATGCTGGCGACTCGGCAGGCGATGCAGTTTCGCGCCAACTGGCAGCAATACCTGATCATCGGTGGCTTCAATTCGGCACTGCCGGCGGCGCTGTATGCGTATGCGGCACTCACCCTGCCCGCCGGTTATTCGGCCATCGTGAATGCCACGACGCCGCTGTGGGGCGCACTGGTCGGGATGGCCGTGCTGGGCGAACGGATGACGGTGCGCAAAGCGCTCGGATTACTCATAGGCGTCTCGGGTGTCGCGCTGCTGGTGCGACTGGGGCCGGTTGCCTTCACGCCGCAAGTCTTGCTGGCAGCACTTGCCTGCGGGCTGGCGGCGATCTGCTACGCCGGGTCAGGGGCGTACTCGAAACTGCGTTCATCCGGCATCCCGCCCGCGCTGATGGCCACCGGCTCGCAGCTTGGAGCAGCACTGGTACTGCTGCCGGTGGTACCGCTGTCGCCAATGCGGGGCACGCCGACGCTGCAAATTCTGTTGCTGGTGGTTGTGCTGGCGGTGCTGTGCAGCGCGGTGGCGTACTTCCTGTACTTCCGGCTGCTGGCCGATATCGGGCCGACACGGAGCATGACGGTGACGTTTTTGATTCCGTTGTTTGCGCTGGTGTGGGGGGCGGTGTTTTTGGGGGAGGTGATTGATCTGACGACGTTGTGCGGGTGCGGGTTGGTGGTGTTGGCGACGTGGTTGGTGACGTTTGGGGGGAGGCGGGGTTGAGGGGGTGGGCAGGGTGGGCTGCGATGCCCGTTGTTTGGGGCGGTTGCGGTTGCGGTTGCGGTTGCGGTTGCGGTTGCGGTAGCGGTTGCCGGTTGCCGTGGCGACCCACAAGGCAACTTGACGCATGTTGGGCTTCGCAGCCCAACCTACAAAACCAACGTCACCGGTAAGGTGGGCACGGGGTTTCCGTGCCCACGCGGATGCACTGGTCAGTTTGCGTTTTCGATAATTACGCCACCAGCGTTCCGGTTGAGGCGATCATCAAGTTCGCCGATGCTGGCGCTGAGCGTCAGTTCGGTCTGCTCCAGCGAGACTTTCCAGGATTTATCGAGCTGGTCCATACGTGCCAGCAAGGCGGTACGCGAAGCGAGGTCAGCGTCCGACTGCTGCTTCAGCCCCGCGTCAATGACACCACGTAACTCCGTAAAACGCGACGCCTCGGCCTGGTCGGCCAGCTCGCGGTTGCTGCGCAATTCGCGCGCGTGGTGACGCGTGTCGAACAGGACTGAGGTCTGCAAGTACAACACGAAGATCAGGAAAAACACGATCAGCGCACTCATCAATCCCAGCATCACGATGCCGAGCGGTGCCTGGATATCGGCCACGCCCAGCGACAGCGTCGTCGGTGCCATGAACGCATTCCAGTTGAGTGCGGCAAAACCGGCAATCGCGGCTAGCACGATCAGCAAAATCAGGGTGCGTGCTTTCATGATCCAACTCCTTTTCAAAAAAGCCGATTGTACGGTCGAACTACCAGGCTTCTGTGCGACCTGCGTCGCTTATGCCGCATCCATCACGGCACTGAGGAAGGCCTGCGTGCGCTCATGCTTTGGCGAACCGAAAATTTCTTCGGAGGTGCCCTGCTCGGCGATTTTTCCTTCTGAAAAAAAGCAGACCCGGTCGGCGAACTCGCGGGCGAAGCCCATCTGGTGCGTCACCATCAGCATGGTCAGGTCGTGCTTGTCGCTAAGGCGGCGAATCACGTTGAGCACTTCGCTGCACAGCTCGGGATCGAGCGCCGAGGTAACTTCATCGAACAGCATGACTTGCGGCCGCATGGCCAGTGCACGGGCAATCGCGACACGCTGCTGCTGGCCACCCGAGAGTTGCGACGGATAGTGATCAAGCTTGTCGGACAGCCCCACCATGTCGAGCAATTCGACGCCGCGCTCGGTGGCCGCCTGCTTGGTCAGGCCCAGCGTTTTGCGCGGCGCTTCGATGGCATTTTCCAGCGCCGTCATGTGCGGGAACAAATTGAAGTTCTGGAACACCATGCCGATGTTGCGACGACCGTTGCGCTTGTAGCTCTCGCTGGCCGGCACCAGCGTGCCATTGCGGTCCATGTGCGTGAGCGGTTCACCGCCGACTTCGATGACGCCATCGTCGATGTTTTCGAGCATCATCAGTACCCGCAACAAGGTCGATTTGCCGGACCCGCTGGGACCGATGATGGCGACTTTTTCATTGCGTTCGACATCAAGGTCCAGATTGTCGAGTACGGTCAGCGGGCCATACCGTTTTGTTACGCCGCGAAAGCGGATCAGGGGAGATGTCATTTCAGGTGTCCTTTATGGCATGCGCAATTGCGCTTCGAGTCGGCGTACCAGCATCGCGACCACCAGGCTGATGAGCAGAAAGAAAATACCAGTCAGCGTGATCGGCTCGATGTAGCGAAACGATTGCGAACCGATATTCTTGGCTTGCAACATGAGTTCAACCACCGTGATGGCCGATAGTACCGGCGTGTCCTTGAACATCGCAATCAGGTAGTTGCCCAGCGCCGGAACGATGGGACGGATGGCTTGCGGCAGGACGATGCTGCGATACACGTTCCACGGACCGAGGCTCATCGCCTTGGCCGCTTCCCACTGACCGCGCGGTACGCTGTCCAGACCGGCCCGGTACACCTCGGCGACGTAGCACGCGTAATGCAGCGCCAGTCCCACCATGCCGGCCGTCAGTGCCGACATCGTCAGGCCGTAGTCGGGCAGTACGTAGAACAGAAAATAGAGCTGGATCAGCAACGGCGTACTGCGGATGAATTCAATGACGGCGGTGGCGGGCCACGAAACCAGACGCAGCCGGGAACGTCGCATCATGGCCAGCACCAGGCCGAGCACCAGCGCCAGTGCGAAGGCCACCAGCGTGATGCCGATGGTCGTCAGCGATGCATGCAGCAGGTCAGGCAATATCTGCCAGGCAAATTGCCAGTCAAACAGGGTGTCGTTATTCATGCATGCCCCCTGACAATGCCGCGTGTCAGCCGACGCTCAAGCAGACGCATCAGCAAGTTGATCACCTGCGCAATCACAAAATAAATCACCAGTGCAATCGTGAAAATCTCCGTGGTCCTGAAAGTCGCTTCGACCAGCTGGTTGGCGCGGAAAGTCAGATCGGCCAGGGTAATGAGCGAGACCAGCGACGTGCCTTTGAGCAGTTCGATCAGCAGGTTGGTCGACGGCGGAATCGCGTTGGCCAGTGCCTGCGGCAGCACGATGTTAAAGAAGCGGTGAAACGGCGAGATGTTCAGCGCCACCGCCGCTTCGATTTGTCCGCGCGGGACCGAGCTCAATGCACCCCGCATGACCTCGGCACCATAGGCACCGATATTGAGCCCCAGGCCAAGTACCGCGACCGAGAACGGTGTTAACCGCACATCGAACGGTGGCAGCGGCAGCACGAAGAACAACCAGAACAGCTGCACCAGCAGCGAGGTCCCGCGAAACACTTCGATATAGGCATTGGCCAGCCAGCGCAAACCGCGCCATGGCGACAACTTGGCCACGGCAGCGAGCAGCGCCAGTGCCGTCGCCAGCACTGCGGCCAATGCAGTAATGCGCAACGTGACTAGCGTTCCCTGAAGCAGAAGAGGCATCAGGGTCGTCAATGTGTCACGCACTTATTGCGCCGCGATCTCGGCGACCGTTTTCTTGGTCAGGTTGCTGCTGTCGAAACCGAACGGCGCGACGGTGGCCAAATGCTCGGGGCTGCCTAGCCATTCCTGCAACGCGCCATTGACGGCGTCGCGCAGTGTCTGGTCGCTCTGGCGAAACGCCAGTGCGCCGTAACCGATATGCGATGGATCATCGGCAAAGTCGGTGGTGGCAGCGACACGCGCGCCCCCTTTGACAGCCAGCGCTTTCATGGTTAGCGCGGTCCCGACGGCAACATCAGCGCGACGGGTACGCACTGCCTGCAATTGCGCCGTCGTGGTCGGCACCTGCATGATGCGGCTTTCCGGTATGCCGGCAGAAATGGCGTACGCATACTGGGCAGTACCTGCCATCACCGCCAGCCGGACCTTGCCATTGGCGGCGATATCGGCATAACTGCGCAACTTGCGCGGATTGCCTTTCGCCACCAGCAGCGTGTCGGCCAGCTGGTAATGCGGATCAGTGAACAAAACTTGCTTGATGCGTTCCGGCGTGACATACATGCCGGCTGCGATGACATCGAAACGCCCCGCCATCAGACCCGGAATCAGGCTGCCCCACTCCACCAGCACAGGCTTGACGTTGGGCACCCCGAGCTTGGCAAAAATGATCTTGGCGATTTCCGGTGATTCGCCGGTGACCTTGCCGTTGGCGAGCGTGTAGGCGAATGGGGCCTCGTTGGCATACGCGACGCGGACTTCACCGGTGCGCTGTATGCGCTCCAGTGTGGTTTCGGCGCTGGCGGGCAAGCTCAGGGTCAGTGCGGCAACGGCAAACAGGGCAAGAGCGGGGAGTTGAATAGGGGTTTTCATGACAATGCCTTTCGATGTTGAAGGACGGACCGCACCGTGCGGGACGATGCGGAAGGCTGCTGTCAGGCCATGACAAATGGCTCGGGCTCCAGTGCGTTGACATCATCGCGTACGGCGATATACCCGGGACGTGGTGCCAGACCGTCGGTCGGTGCCTGCAGCTGGTTCTCGACACTGTTATAGACAAAGAACAGATTGCTGCGCGGGTACGGCGTGATATTGCCGTTCGAGCCATGCATCGTGTTGCAGTCAAAAAAGACCACCGACCCGGCCTTGCCGGTACAGGACTTGATGCCGCCCAGATCCGACAGGTAGCGCAACAGGAAATCGTCGGGCACGCCGGCCTCCTGCTTTTTCAGGGATTTCTTGTAGTTGTCTTCAGGGGTCTCGCCAAGGCACGAAATGAAGTGCCGGTGCGAACCCGGAATCAGCATCAACGGGCCATTGAGGTCGCTATTGTCGGTCAGCAGGATAGAGCAGCTCAGCGCACGCATTGCCGGCATGCCGTCTTCGGTGTGCCAGGTTTCGAAGTCCGAATGCCAGTAGAACTCCTTGCCGGTAAACCCCGGTTTGTAATTGATGCGCGACTGGTGGATGTAGACCTCGCTGCCGAGAATTTCACGGGCAACGTTGAGCACGCGCGGGTCGCGCACGAGGTTGGCAAACAGCGCATTGAGCTTGTGGACATCGAAGATCGAGCGCACTTCACCACTGCCCGGCTCGGCGATGACTTCGGCGCGGCCGGTGGCAGTAAAGTCGCCGCGCATCTGCTGCATTTCGTCGTACAGGCCGGTGACTTCGTCGGCTGAAAACAGGTCGGGCAACATCAGAAAACCGTTCTCGCGGTAGACATCGCGCTGCGCCGTGTTCAGTGCCGGGGCGCTGCTGGTCATGAGCTCGTCGTAGACGACCGGTTCATTGCGTTTCAGGATGGCCGCCGTGCTCTGCGCACGGCTTTTGTAAGCGTCTTGGGATAACAGCATGGGGAATCCTTTCTCTTATCGGGCGACGGTATCTGCGGCGACGGCATACACGCCGTCGGCATCGTGGACTTCCGTACCGACCAGTGGTGGATTGAAGGAACAGACGACACGCATGTCGCCACCGGCATCGGCACGCAGCCAATGCTGGTCATTCTTGTTGAGGGCGTACATCGTGCCGGGTTCGATGCGGAAGACTTCTCCGGAAGGAATCAGCTCGACTTCGCCGGAGCCTTCGACGCAGTACACGGCCTCGAAGTGATTTTTGTACCAGATGTGGGTCTGGGTGCCAGCGAAAATGGTGGTCTCGTGCATCGAGAATCCCATCCCGTCTTCGCTCAGCAGCAGGCGACGGCTGGCCCAGGTGTCGGTGACGATGTCGCGCTCGGTATGGAGGATATCTTGCAGGCGGCGCACTATCATGCGGTCACCTCGCTTTCTTCGGCATCGGTGGTACTGAGCAGATTGACGGTGTCGGCCAGCGCTTGCTCGAGAATGTCCAGCCCTGCCAGCAGGTTCTCCGGTTCGATCGTCAGTGGCACCAGGAACTTGATGACTTCGCTATTGCCGCCGGAGGTCTCGATGATCAGACCGTTCTGGAAGGCCAGCGTGGTGATGCGGTCAGCCAGCTCGGGATCCTTGAAAGCCAGTCCCTGCATCAGGCCACGACCGCGACGGGTCATTTCGGCTGCCGGATAGTTCTTGACCAGCTTGTCGAGGTAAGTCGTCATGGTCTGGCTTTTCTTTTCGATCGAGGTCTGGAACTTGCTGTCGCTCCAGTAGTGATCGAGTGCGGCTGCCGCAGTGACGAACGCCATGTTGTTACCGCGGAAGGTACCGTTGTGCTGACCTGGCTTCCAGATATCGAATTCGGGCTTGAGCAGCACCATCGAAAACGGCAGGCCATAGCCGGACAACGATTTCGAGAGCGTGATGATGTCCGGAGAAATGCCGGCCGGCTCGAAACTGAAGAAGGTACCGGTGCGACCGCAACCGGCCTGGATATCGTCGACGATGAGCAGGATGTCATGGCGGCGGCAAAGTTTTTCCAGCTTTTTGAGCCAGTTCAGGCCAGCGACATTCAGACCGCCCTCGCCTTGCACGGATTCGACAATGACGGCGGCAGGATGATCGACGCCGCTACTCGGATCGGCAATGAGTTTGTCGAGCATGGCAATCGTGTCGACCTCCGGTCCGAAGTAGCCGGCGTACGGTGCGTGGTGCACATTGGATAGGGTAACGCCGGATGCTTCGCGGTATTTCTGGTTACCCGTCAGTGACAACGAACCCAGGCTGACGCCGTGGAAGCCGTTGGTAAATGAGATCACGTTCTGGCGCTTGGTCACGTTGCGGGCCAGCTTGATGGCGGCTTCCACGGCGTTCGTGCCGGTCGGGCCGGTGAACTGCAATTTGTACTGCATCTTGCGCGGCTTGAGGATGCGGTCTTCGAAGGTGTGCAGGAATTGTTTCTTGGCGGTAGTCGCCATGTCGAGGCCGTGCACGACGCCGTCTGTATCCAGATAATCGATCAAGGCTTTCTTGATGACCGGATTATTGTGGCCATAGTTCAGGCTCCCGGCGCCGGCAAGAAAGTCGATGTACTCCTGGCCGCTCTCGTCGGTCAGTACAGCATTCCGGGCTTTAGTAAAAATAGTTGGAAAGGAACGGATGTAACCGCGAACCTCTGATTCCAGTCGGTTAAATATACGCATCAGGCTTCTCCTTACGGATGGGATGGATGGTGAAGAACGTCGTTGAGTCAGTCTTTGCGGTCCAGGGGACCGATCTTGTAGAGACGCTCTTCTTCGTGACCACTTTCACCGAAATCTCCGGCGGCAAACAAAGTGGTTATTACGCAGCCCGCATCGTGCTGCAATGCAAAACTGGTAAATAACTGGTGGGACGGCGCGTTATCGGGACTGATGGTGGTTTCAATCCAGCGCGTCAGATGGCGGGGTCGAACGGCTTGCAGCAAATGGTCGAGCAGGCGCTTGCCGAGTCGCTGCCCACGGCTTGCCGGGGCGACGGCGACTTGCCACACGAACAAGGTATCGGGCTGGTCCGGCGGCAGGTAGGCCGTCACGGCACCAACAATGATGCCATCCTGTTCCGCGACGACACTGGTCTGTGCGTGATGGTGACAAAGCAGCAGGTAGGCGTAGCGGGAATTGAGATCCAACGGCGGGCAGGCAGCGATCAAGTCGTGCAGTGCCGCACCATCGTTTTTTCTTACCAGGCGTATCGCTGGCGGGTGATTCTCTGACTGTTTTTCAATAATTTTTTCATTCATGGGCTGTCCTTTCGTCGGATAACACATTTGGCGGATAAATTTAAACCGGCGTAAAAGAGTAAAGATTGGTACTTTTCCGACCGTGCAAAAGGTCGGTCATCTGGTCATCCCATTGGTGACATCACACTTCCAGCAGTGCTGCGAATTTCTCCAGCATCGCCATTAGCGCCAACCGGTCTTCTTCGGGCATCGCGTGCAGCGCACTGACGAAGCCGGGCGGCATTGCCGACGGCGCGTCGTCGGCAAGCAGCTGGCCTTCGACGGTCAATGCAACAAACACGTTGCGGCGGTCAAGTGCGTCGCGGGTCCGGATGGCCAATTTTTTTTCTTCTAGCCGGTCAACGATGCCCACCACAGTGCTTGGGCTCAAATGGATCGCCAGGCCAATCGATTTCAGGGTGCTTGGCCCGAGTTGCGCAATGGCTAGCAAGGCAATCAGTTGCGGCGACGTAATGTCGTGAGTCGTATTGAGATGCTTGGAATGCTGCTCAACGCGCTGTGCGATCCGCCGCATGCTTTGCAAAATACGGAGGGAATCACTTTTGGCAACGAAACTTGGAGCATCGCTCATGGCAACCACCCGATTGTTTTCCTGATCTTGTTTTTTATGGCGCTGCCGGAAATAACTTCGCTTTTGTGGGCAACGTCTTTTGCAATGCGTTCAACATACGCCTTTAAATTTTTATGTCAACCAGAATCAATGTATATCAAATGATTCGTACTGAATTTATTAAATCGTGTTTCCGCAGCTTGGCCCGGTGTGACGCACCCTGCGCGCGAACGTTACGTGGGCAAGGCCTCATCGTGCCCACCTACAATTCGGCAACGGAACGCTAGCCGAACAATGAATGCCCCCTGATTCAAACACAGCACCGCCAGCCGCAGTCACACGGCAGCCGGACTGGCAGCCACCAGCTCCGCCGGCAGCACCCCCCGCAAGGCATTACACAACACCAGCTTCTCAGCCCGCCGCACATCCTCCAGCGTCAGCGTCCGTTCGCTCGCACACCACGCCGGATCCTCCAGCAAACTCCCCCGCATGACACCCGGCAGCACGCCAGCTGACAATGGCGGCGTGTACCAGCGCCCGTCGAGCAACACGAACAGCGTGGTACGCCCACCCTCGGTGACTTCGCCACGCTCATTACAAAACAGCATATCGAACGCACCCTGCGCTTCCGCCGCCCGCCAGGCCTGGTCGTACAAAGCGCGCATGGTGGTTTTATGCCGCAGGAACAGGTCAGTCGAGTCGGTTGATTGCGGCGCGATCAGCAACCGCACCGTGCCCGCCAGCGGGTGCAGCAGGCCGGTCTGCAACGTGCACTGGCCATGCTGATCCAGCGCCAGCCGGAGCCGGTACGTCGCGTCATCCGGCAGTGCCGCGCAGGCAGCCGATACCGTCTGGCGCAGCGCCACGTCCTCCATCGCAAAATGAAAATACGCAGCCGACGCCGCCAGCCGCCGCAGATGCCGCTCCAGCAGAGCGCAACCACCGCGCGTGACCGCCATCGTTTCGAACAGCGCAAAGTCGTTCGGCATGCCGGTCAAAAATCCAGCCTTCAACGCACATTCGGCGTATTCGTCCGCGGCGACGCTGTCGTGCACGATACCGGCGCCGACGCCCATTTCGCCACGCCGGATTCCTGCCGCATCGGGTGCCTGCAGCAGCAGCGTGCGGATCGGCACCGACAGGCAGAAGTCGCCCACCTGCCCCGCCGTGGCCGGCGCGGCCGGTGCGGCAGGTGCATCAAACCAGCCAATGGCACCGGTGTAGATGCCGCGCGGATCGGGTTCCAGTTCACGGATGATCTGCATGGTGCGATGCTTGGGCGCACCCGTGATCGAGCCGCAGGGATACAGCGCGTCGACCACCCCGGCCAGAGTGGCATCGGGTCGCAAGCGGGCCGTGATCGTGGAGGTCATTTGCAGCACGTCGGAGAACCGGGTTACCTCGAACAGGCGCGGCACGGTTACCGAACCCAGTACCGCGATGCGGCTGAGGTCGTTACGCAGCAGGTCGACGATCATCAGGTTTTCGGCACGGTTCTTGGGGTCGGCGGCAAGCTGCGCGGCGCTCAACGCATCCTGCACCGCATCGCCGGTAGCTGGTGCGGTACCTTTCATCGGACGCGCCAGCAACGTGCTATCCACATGCCGGACAAACAGTTCCGGCGACAGCGACATGACGGCCGTGCCATCCGGCAGCGCGATCAGCGCGCCATACGGCACCGGCTGACGCGTGCGCAAGCGCAGGTAGAGCGACGCCAGCGCACCGAAGGCGTCAAAGCGCACCCGGTAGGTGTAATTGACCTGATACGTATCCCCGGCGGCGATGTAACTGCGGATGCGGTCGATGGCATCACTGAAGGTGGCCTGGTCGACGCTGTCGCGGACGTTGGCGATACCGGCCGGGGCGCTGTCGGCGCGTGCCTGCAGCCAGGCGCTGACCGCCTGCGCGGACAAGCGCTCGCACCGTGCGAACAACAGCACCTGCGCCAACGCTGGTGCGCTCGGATGCGGCGCGACCTGATGCATGGCAGCACCGAGTTCATAGGTCATCAGGACGACTGCGTGCTGGCCCGGCTGCTGGAGTTGTTCCAGCATTGCCGGCAAGGCGTCGAGCGTGTCGCACGAGAGCGAGCGCAGCCAGCCGGTATAGAGCCGCGAACAGGGCTCGGCTGCGCCGGACGTCGCATCATCGAGCAGCGCAAAGCAGTCAGTACATTCAGGAGCAGACATCAATTGGACACAAGGCATCAAGGGGAACGAAATTGTAGGGCATCACCCGAGTATCAGCACGATCTGCGCCGGCGCATCGTCCAGTGGACTATGACGAAATCCCGACTTGGCAAACCGCTGCCAGCGCCCGAGCACCATGCTGGTCAGCAGGTTAGCGCGCAATGCCACTTCGGCATCGCTGGCCTGCCCTTGCGTGACCGCCAGCTGCAGCGCCTGGCGGATGGCCAGTTCGATGCGGTCGATGAACTGGTTCATGCGCGCCTGCAGCCGGACGTTTTCATGGACCAGTGCATCGCCGGTGAGGACACGCGTCATGCCCGGATTGCGCGCGGCAAATTCGAGCAGCATGGCGCCGATCGCCTGCGCCTGGGACAGGCCGTTTTCCTGTTGCATGGTGATCTGGTTGATGAGGCCGAACACGGTCGATTCAATGAAGTCGATCAGGCCCTCGAACATCTGCGCCTTGCTGGCGAAATGCCGGTACAGCGCGGCTTCGGAGACATCGATGCGGGCCGCCAGCGCCGCCGTCGTGATTTTTTCTGCGGTGGGTTGTTCCAGCATCGCCGCCAGCGTTTGCAGGATGTGCAATTTGCGTTCGCCCGGTTTGGTGCGGCCCATGGTGATCCCGTTGGTGACAGTGCCTATGCTGCAAACGCCGGCAGCCCTGTCGGGCTAGCGCAGCCGGTGCAGCTTGCCGGATAGTTGCTTCACGGATTTTACTTTGACATCGACGAAAACGGGACGCTTGATGAAGCCGGACGGCAACGGATTCGGTCCGCCCGGCAAATACTGCGTGACCCAGACCGTACGCATGCCGATCTGGCGTGCCGCTTTCAGGTTTACGGCGGTGTCTTCGACCAGCACGCAGCGACTGGCATGCAGGCCTTCGCGCGCCAGCAGTGCGCGCAGCATCTGGCGCGATGGCTTGGGCCGCAGCTTGCCATGCACCCGCATCGATTCGATCGAGATATGGCGGGCAAAATGGCGCTGCAGGCCGAGGTGGCGCATCACGTCTTTCGAGTACCGCTGCGGCGCATTCGTCAGCAGGATCTTGCGGCCGGGCAGGCGCCTGAGCAGACCGGCCAGTCCGCGTTCGGCGCGGATCATGGCCGGCAAGTCATCGAACCGATGGGCCTCGCGCAGGAAGTCGTCCTGGCATACCTGATGATGCTTTACCATGCCCAGCAACGTGGCACCGTAACGCTGCCAGTAACCCACCCGTGCCGTCTCGACATCGGCGTTGCTGGCCGGCGCACCGGCCTCGGTCAGCACTTGCGCAATGTAGCGACTCATGTTGGCGCTGATCGCCGGGAAGATCGCATGCGAGGCATCATGCAACGTGTTGTCGAGATCGAAGAGCCAGGTCAGCACAGTGATTTTTTTCTGAAAGAGTTCATGCGTCGCACCTTGATGGTTATTACGATGATTACGTTATTTCTGTTCGGCTGGTGGCAGGTTCCGGCCCTGGCCGAACCGGCTGTAGCGGTCATCACCGCAGCGCAGTCAGCGGCACAGCCTATCCCCCGGCGCGGCACGCTGTATCGCATCACACAGCCAAAACAGCACGGGCGACCAGGCCACACCGCCTGGCTGTTCGGCACGGTGCATGTCGGCAATGCGTCATTCTATCCGCTCGAGCCCACCGTCATGCAGGCACTCGCCCGGGCCGGCACGCTGGTACTCGAACTCGATCCTGCAGACCAGCCGGCGCTGCAGGCGGCCTTCGCCAGACATGGCCTGCTGCCCGCACCGCAGACCATCGACCGGGTCGTGTCGCCGTCCACCTTCGCGCAATTGCAACCGGTACTGACCCGGCTGGGCGTACCTCTCAATACCGTCACCAGCATGAAACCCTGGGCCATCGCCAACGTCCTGCTGGCCGTCGCACTCGAGCAGGCCGGCTATGCGCGCGAGCTGGGTATCGAAGTACACCTGCTGGCAAAGGCGGCCGGCAAACCGGTACTGGCGCTCGAAAGCGCGGACTACCAGCTAGGCCTTTTTGACACGCTCGACGCCAGCCAGCAAGAGCAGTATCTGCGTGAATGCCTGGAATCGATCACCAGCGGAAAAATGCAGCAACAGGCCCGCGCCATGATGAACGCCTGGGGTCGTGCCGATGGTGCGATGCTAGAGCATCTGCTGCGCGACGAACTGGCCGAGACGACCGTCACGGCGGATTTCGCGCGGCGGATTTTGCTGGGGCAGCGCAATCCTGTGATGGCACAGGTGATCGGGCAATTGATGGCGCGGGAAGCGTCGAGTTTTGTGGCGATAGGATTGCTGCATCTGGTGGGCGAAGATGGCGTGCCGGCGTTGCTGGCGCGGCGCGGGTATCGGGTGGAGAAGGTGTATTGAATGACACCGTCATCGGGCGCAATGCTCAGGCCGCGGATGGCTGGATAGTCTGACTCAGCCGCCCGCCGAAATCTTCGTGTTCGGGCTGGTCTTCGGTCATGCCAATTGCTCGATGTAGGCCTGATAACTGTAGCAACGATTTTTCTTCTGCCCGGTCAGTTCGGAGACGATGCCTAACTCCTGCAACACCTTGACGGCGGCGTTGGCCGTCGGGAAGCTGGTGTCGAGCGCGAGTCGCACCCGCTCAATGGAAAAGCGCGGCATCATCGGCAACATCTCGAACAGGCGATAACTCGCCGGTGTGCTTTTGGGTTCGGCCAGCAGGCGGCGGCGATCCGCAGCGATCAGACTGGCAATCGCGACGATATTGCGCTCGGCGTCCGTCGCCGCGACGACCACTCCTTCCAGAAAAAAAGACACCCACCTCTCCCAGTCACCCGCATTGCGAATACGGGAAAGTCGCCGGTAATACTCGGCCTGATGTTGCTTTAGATAGCCGCTGAGATAGACCAGGGGCTCCCGCAGGAGCTCCCAGTGCTCCATCAGCGCAGCAATCAGCAAGCGACCGATACGGCCATTGCCATCCAAAAACGGGTGGATGGTTTCGAACTGGGCATGTACCAGTGCAATGCGAACCAGTGGCGGCAGCGATGTCGGTGACTGGGGTGCATGAATGAACCGTTCCATATCAGCCAGCAAGTCGGCCACCCGTTCGGCCGGTGGCGGAACAAAGACCGCATTGCCGGGTCGGGTGCCACCAATCCAGTTCTGCGAACGGCGCAATTCGCCGGGCTGCTTGCCGCCGCCTCTCGCCCCATCGAGCAACAGTCGATGCGCCTCGCACAGCAGGCGTACGCTGATCGGCAAACCGGCGGGATCGCGCAAGTTGTCCTGTACTTTGCGGAAGGCGCGCAGGTAATTGGTGACCTCTTCCACATCATCGGTGTTACTGATGGCAAAGCCGGCCTCTTCATCAAAAAGGTCAGTGAGCGTGGCTTGCGTCCCCTCGATCTGGGAAGTGAGCAAGGCTTCCTTGCGGATGGCGCTGTAGAGCAGCCACTCCACCGACGGCACCAGCCCGGACACGCCAGCCAAGCGCGCCAGGGCGAATTCAGCCGCTTGATTGCGTGACGCAAAAGACCGCACATCCAGGTCCGGATTCGCCGGAGGCAAGGGATGCGGCACAAAAGCCTGAACGGATTCCCCCAGGGCGGTAGAGGTGATCATGGTGCCGACGCTGCGCACATGCGAAAGCTTTCTTTAATGGCCAATCTTCATATTAAAGCATTCTTTAATACCGCCACAATCAATTAAAGCGGGCTTTAACACGCTCAGCCACTGCTTCGGTTACTGCGTCTGCCTCAGGCGGGCGCAGTTGGCCGGAGATCAGGCCTTGGAGATGGGTGTCGCGGAGGGTGTTGAAGGTTTGGGCTTGTACTGAGTTGTGGAGCAGCCGTGCGACATACGTGTCCGTGAGTCAGGACGGCCCACAACCGCGCATACTGCCGCAACACCAATTCAACCAAGAGACCTCCCATGCACCCCGACCTGAAACCCGGCCTGACCTTCACCTGGTCCGCCATCGTCCCCGACCGCGCGACGGTACCGAACCTGTACCACGACGTTGATTTTTGCCGCGAGATGCCGGATGTGCTGGCGACCGGCTACATGGTGGGGTTGATGGAGCTGGCTTGCCTGCAAGGGATCATTCCGTACCTCGATTGGCCGCGCGAACAAAGTCTGGGGACGATGGTCAGTTTCAACCATCTCGCTGCGACGCCGCCGGGGATGACGCTGACCATGAAAGGCGAGGTCACCGGCGTCGATGGACGGCGTATCAGCTTTCGGGTGGAAGGCTGGGATGAACAGGACAAGATCACCGAAGGCACGCATGAGCGCGTGGTGATTACGCCAGATAAATTCAACGCAAAGCTGGCAACAAAAATCGCTGCCGCCGGATCACGCAGCCAGGCGTGATCTGCGTTGCGACATCGATCGCCATGCAGGCAGCGCGGACCAGCTCAGGTCGGCGTCGTTCCCGGCTGACTGCTTTTTTCAAGCATCGACAAACCGATGCCGCGTGCTTCGGCTTCGGCCGAGGCGGCATCCGGGAAGACGGTATCAACGGCGACGCGCTGTTCGGCAAAGGTCGTATTCTGATGCATCGGATTGGCCGATGGTCCGTGGATGGTCAGGTGGGCGGCCCAGCCGTCGGTGCCGGGTAGTGCAACGCCGGTAAATTCGATCTCGTACTCGCCTATCGTTTCGGTAGTCATTGTGGTCTCCTGTACATGAACAAGCACGGTCCAGCCTAACACGGACGCTGCGCGTGTCCTGCACATGGTCCGCATACTTCCCGGCAACCGGGCATAATCACCATCCCGCAACGCCGCCGCAGACACCATGAGCCCACCCGCATCGCCGCCCACTATCCGGTTCGATCCCGTCGCGACAACCGGGCCTGCGCCCTCGCCGTGCATCAGCGTCTGCCAGATGGATACCAGCACCGACCTGTGCATCGGTTGCCAGCGCACCATCCCCGAAATCATGGCCTGGGGCAGCGCGACCGAAGGCACCCGGCGCGCGATCTGGCGCGCCATCAATGCGCGCCGTAACGCGACGCCGCATGGTTGACCAGCGCCACCCTTTGCCGCCATCGATGCGCGTCTTCGAACGCGGCTGGCTCTCGTCCAACAACATCCTGTTTTCCGGCGATCAGCAGACCGCGCTGGTCGATAGCGGTTACCTGACCCATGCGCCGCAAACACTGGCGCTGGTCGCGCATGCGTTGCAGGGCCGACCACTCGACCTGCTGGTCAATACCCATCTCCATTCGGATCATTGCGGTGGCAACGCTGCCTTGCAAAAACACTACGGCTGCCGCACCGTGATCCCGGCCAGCGAAGCCGACAAGGTGCGCGACTGGGACGAAGAGGCGCTGAGCTTTGCGGCCACCGGCCAGCAATGCGATCGCTTCGGTTTCGATGCCACGCTGGCGCCGGATGACGTGATCCGGCTCGGTGATCTCGACTGGCAGGCGCTGGGTGCGCCGGGGCACGATCCGCATTCGCTGATCCTGTATTGCGCCGAAGAGCGCATCCTGATTTCTGCCGATGCGCTGTGGGAGAACGGCTTTGGCGTGATCTTTCCGGAGCTCGATGGCGCGTCCGGATTTCCCGAAGCGCGGGCCACGCTGGAACTGATCGCCGGGCTCGATGTACGGCTGGTGATTCCGGGTCATGGCGCGCCGTTTTCAGACGTTGGCAAGGCGCTCGCCACCGCCTTCTCGCGACTCGACTACCTGGCCGCGGACCCGGTGCGCAATGCGCAGAATGCGATCAAGGTACTGTTGAAATTCCTGCTGCTGGAACGCCAGCAGATCGTGCTGACCGAGGTGCCGGTGCTGCTGGGCGCAATGCCGCTCGTGCAGCAATCGAACCGGCGTTTTTTGCAGCAGCCGATGGATGCACTGGCCAGCTGGGCGGTGGCGCAGCTGGTGCGTGTGGGTGCGGCTAGCGTGAACGGGCCGATGCTGTCGAATCAGGGTTGACGGGTTGAAAAACGCGCGGCCGCCATTCAGCTGCCGCGCCAGCTACGCAATTTGCCGACGATGCCAGTCGGGAAAAAATACACCGACAGAATAAACAGCACCCCCAGCCACAGCAGCCAGCGGTCCGGCGACAGCAGGGCCGACAGCAGCGGCACGCTCTCGGTGGCGCGCGCGGCCAGCCCCATCAGGTCCTGCAGATAGCTTTGCGCGAGGATGAATAGCGTGGCCCCGCACACCGCGCCGTACAGCGTGCCCATGCCGCCGATGACGACGATGAGCAGAATGTCGATCATGATCTCGAACGACAGCGAGGTATCGGCGCCGTTGTAGCGCAACCAGATCGCCAGCAAGGCGCCGGCCAGGGTGGCAAACAATGCGGCCAGCACGTTCGACAGCGTACGGAAAACCACCGTGCGATAGCCGATCGCTTCGGCCCGAAAATCATTTTCGCGGATCGCCTGCAGGACCCGGCCGAATGGCGAATTGACGATCCGCAGCAGCATCAGGAACAGCACCACGGTGGTGGCAAAGAGCAGGTAATACGTGATCAGCCGGCCATCGGGCGTGACGCCGAACAGCGTCGATTCGCTCAGGCGAAAGGCCGGTGTCAGCATCTCGGGCAGCTTGAAACTGAGGCCGTCTTCACCACCCGTGAGCTCGGACAATTGCGAGGCCAGCGTCTGGAAGGCCGCCGCCACCGCCAGCGTGATCATGGCGTAAAAGATCGCCCGCACCCGTAACGAAAACAGCCCGATCAGCAGCGACAGCACCAGCGACAGGCATAGTGCCACGGCCACCCCCGCCAGCAATGCCAGCCAGCCCGGCCCCATGCGCGTGCTGGCAATCGCCACGCCATAGGCGCCGATGCCGAAGAACATCGTGTGCGCAAACGAGACGATGCCGGTGTAGCCGAGCAGCAGGTCGTAGCTGGCGACCAGCACGATGAAAATGAGGATTTTTGCGGCGACGTTGAGTGCCTTCGCTCCCGGAAAAACAAACGGCGCGAACGCCAGTCCGAGCACGATCAGCAACAGCAGCGCGGTCAGTACGCGGCTGCGCGGCAGGTCATGTGAGAGCAGTCGGGCGATCATCGCGAGGTCACCGGAAAAAGTCCCTGCGGGCGCCACAGCAGGATCGCGCCCATCAGCAGGATGTTGGAAAACAGCGCCACTTTCGGCACCAGGAAGCCGGTGTAATTGGCCAGCAATCCGACCAGCAGCGCGCCCAGAAAACAGCCGCCGGTCGAGCCCAATCCGCCGATGATGATGACAATGAAAATCAGCACATTGACCTGCGCACCCATCTGCGGAATCACGTTTTGCTGGTACAGCCCCCACATCACGCCGCCCAGCCCGGCCAGCGCCGAACCGGCCACGAAGACGCCGATGAAGAGCTGGCGTATCCGGTAGCCAAGGCTCTCGACCATCTCGCGATCCTGCACGCCGGCGCGGATCAGCAGGCCGAGCTTGGTGCGGTTCAGCACCAGCATCATGCTGGCGAAGACCAGCAGGCCGACCACCATGGCCAGCACGCGGTATTTTTCGATGGCGGCGTCGCCCAGCACCAGCGCACCGCGCAAGGCGGCCGGCAACGGCAGCGCAATTTGCTGCGCGCCCCAGATGACCTTGATCAGTTCTTCACCGACCACCATGCCGCCCATCGTGATCAGGATCTGCTTGAGATGCTGACCATAGACGCGCCGCACGATCACACGCTCGAACAGAAAACCCACTGCACCAGCGACCACCATGGCGGCGACCATCGCCAGGCCGAGTGCCATCAGGTTGCGCGGCAGATTGTCGGCATTGACCCAGTCCGGCATCAGGCCCAGCACCGACACGGCCACGAACGCACCGAGTGCGATGAAGACGCCATGACCGAAATTGAGCACATCCATCAGGCCAAAAATCAGGGTCAGGCCAGAGGCGATGATGAAGATGATCATGCCCATCGCCAGCCCGGCGGCAGTTAGCGTGATCCAGGTAGGCACCGAGCCGACCAGCGGCAAGGCGGCCAGTATCAGTACGGGCACCAGCAAGAGTGGTATCAGGGCGGGGCGATCTGTCATGGTGGTCCTGGTGAATGCCGATTGATGTCTATCGTGTTAGGTTGGGTATTGCTTGTTGCGTCATGATGCCGCGCCGATGGAACGTAGTCCGACGCTGACTCGTCACTCGCATTCAGGGAAACTTCCCTCGTGCCGTATTCCCTTCGCGGAAAACCGCTTTTACCGATCGCCGCAAACCACACCAGCAGCAATACACTTTTGCCAACCGCCGCAAACCACACCAGCAGCAAGCAGGGTCAGAGTTTTTTTCGCAATGCTTCATCGCGAAAATGTCTCTGACCCTGCTTGCGAGTTACGGAGCACGCTGACCGCGACCGCAGCTGCCGGTGCGCGACGCTTTGCACTCCGCATTCCGTTTGCGGGGTCAGAGTAATTTTCGCGATACGGCCTGCGAAAAAAAACTCTGACCCCGGAAACTGGCTTCTTCGGCCCGCCACTTCTGCAACGACCGCACCACCCGTTTTTGCCAACCGCCTCAAGTCACAGCGACAGCAATCCGCTTTTGCCAACCGCCGCAAACCACACCAGCAGCAACCAGGGTCAGAGTTTTTTTTCGCGATGCCTTTCCGCGAAAATTAATCTGACCCTGCTTGCGAGTCACGGAGCACGCTGACCGCGACCGCAGCTGCCGGTGCGCGACGCTTTGCACTCCGCACTCCGTTTGCGGGGTCAGAGTAATTTTCGCGATACGGCCTGCGAAAAAAAACTCTGACCCCGGAAACTGGCTTCTTCGGCCCGCCACTTCCGAAAAGATCACACCATCGGTTTTTGCCAACCGCCGCAAGTCACAGCGACAGCGATCCGCTTCTACCAAACGCCGCAAACCACAGCGACAGCAACCCGCTTTTGCCAACCGTCGCAAACCACACCAGCAGCAACCAGGGTCAGAGTTTTTTTTCGCAATGCTTCACCGCGAAAATTACTCTGACCCTGCTTGCGAATTACGGAGCACGCTGACCGCGACCGCAGCTGCAGGTGCGCCACGACTGCACTCCGCAATCCGTTTGCGGGGTCAGAGTAATTTTCGCGATACGGCCTGCGAAAAAAAACTCTGACCCCGGAAACTCGCTTCTTCGGTGCGCCACTTTCGCAAAAGCCACACCACCCGATTTTGCCAACCACCTCAACTCACAGCGACAACCCCAGCAACCGCGCCTGCATCCCCGCATCCTCGGCCAGCTCCGCCATCGCACCGCGATGCACGATGCGCCCGTTGTCCATCACCGCCACCGAGTCCCCAAGCTGCTTCGCAAAATTGAAATTCTGTTCGACCAGCAAAATGGTGGTGTCGGTCTGCTTGAGTTCGCGAAAGGCCGAAATCATGTTGGCGATCATGGCCGGTGCCAGCCCTTTGCTCGGCTCATCGATCAGGATCAGGCGACGCGGCTCGACGATGGCACGGGCTACGGCCAGCATCTGCTTTTGCCCGCCCGAGAGTTTGCCGGCGGGATGCAGCCAGAATTTTTCGAGCGCCGGGAACAGTCCGAATATCCATGCCAGCCGTTTGCCGTCGATGGCATCGGCATTAGGTGCATTGCGTGCCGCCAGCAGCATGTTGTCGCGTACGCTCAGGTCGCCAAAGATGCCCATGTTCTCGGGCACGTAGGCAATCCCGCAGCGCGCAATATCGGGCGTGGCCAGCGCCGTGATCGGCTGGCCGTCGAAGCTGATGCGGCCCTGCGAGGCCTGCCACAAACCCATGATGGTGCGCAGCGTGGTGGTCTTGCCGGCGCCATTGCGACCCAGCAGCATGGTCAGCTGGCCGCGCGGGATCGCCAGGTCGACGCCGTGCAGGATGTGGTACGCGCCGATGTGGGTGTGGACATCGTCGAGCTGCAGCAGGATGTCGGACTGGTCGTTCGTCGCGTTCACGTCGCCTCCTCGACCGGTGCCAGCCCGAGATACGCCTGCTGCACCACCGGCGAGGCGATCACCGCTTCCGGTTCGCCATCGGCCACCAGCGCGCCGTTGTGCAGCACGATGATGCGGTCGGCCAGTTCGCGCACCACGTCCATCTTGTGTTCGACCAGCAGGATGGTTTTGTCGGCCTGTAGCCGCAGCCGGCGGATCAGGTCGAGGATCACCGGTACTTCATCGACGCTCATGCCGGCGGTCGGTTCATCGAACAGGTACACCGCCGGGTCGAGCGCCATCAGCATGCCGACTTCGAGCTTGCGCTGGTCGCCATGCGGCAGCGCCGCGGCAGGCTGGTCGCGCCGGGCCGTCAGGGCGACGCTTTCCAGCACCTGTTCGGCGCGTTCGGTGAGTGCCTTGTGATGCGACCAGACATGCCACAGGTCGAGCCCGAGATGGCGCCGCGACTGCAACGCGAGACGGATATTTTCCAGCACGCTCAGGTTGGGGAACAGGCTGGTGAGCTGGAAGGCGCGCCCGAGTCCGGCGTGCGTGCGGGCCGGTGCCGACAGGTGCGACAAGTCGCGACCATGCAGCAGCACTTGTCCGGCCGACGGTTTGAGCTGGCCGGAAATCAGGTTGAAGTAGGTGGTCTTGCCGGCGCCGTTCGGGCCGACGATTGCTGTCAGCGTGCCGGGCCCGAACGCGCACGACACCGCATTGACCGCCACGTGACCACCGAAACGGATGGTCAGGTCGCGGGTTTCCAGGGAGATGCCGGAACTCATGGCTGGTAAGTCAGTCTGTACGCAGCGACTGGTCAGCGCTTGTTTCGGATCGGCAGTTTCATCTCGTCGATGCCAATCTCGCGCACCAGTTCCGGCACACCCCACGGGAAGGCCGGATCAACCTTGATCTTGAAGTGATACATCGATTGCAGCGCCTGATGGTCTTCCTTGCGGAAAGTCATCTTGCCTTTGGGGGTCTCGAAGCTCATTCCTTCCATGGTCGAGATCAGCTTTTCGGTATTGGTATCGCCACCGGTTTTTTTGAGCGCTTCGACCAGCGCAATACCGGCCGCCATGCCACCTGCCGTGAAGAAGTCCGGCGGGCTCTTGAAACGTTTGTAGTGTTCGGTCACCAGCCAGTTATTGACCGGATTTTTGGGAATGCCGAAGTAGTAATAGGTCGCGCCTTCCATGCCGGGGAAGTTCTTGTAGGCGGCCATCGCCGGCAGAATATTGCCACCGGTCGCGATCTCGATACCGTAGCGTTTCGGGTCAAGGTCAGCGATCTTGTACGGATTGCCGGCACCCGCCCAGATCACGAAAATGATCTTGCGGCCCGGCTTGTCTTTCAGGGAATCGAACAAGCGCTGTGCGCCGGCAGTGAAGTCGGTGGTGCTGGTGGGCAGGTATTCCTCGTGCACGATCTTGGCGTTCTTCAGCGTTTCGCGGAAGGCTTTGACGCCATCGCGACCGAACGCGTAATCCTGCGCCAGCGTGGCGATGGTGACGCCGGGCTTGTCGAGCGCGACCGCATTCGAGATCGCATCCTGCGACGAATTGCGCCCGGTGCGGAAGATATAGCGATTCCATTTGTCGCCGGTGATGGCATCGGCCACGGCCGGTTCGACCAGCAGGATTTTTTTGTATTCCTCGGCGACCGGCAGCATGGCCAGGGCGACGCCGGACCCGGTCGGTCCGACCGCGATGTCGGCCTTGTCATCGGCGTAGGCGGCAGCGAGCTGGGACTTGGCGACGTCGGGCTTGCCTTGCGTGTCTTTTTCGATCAGCACGAGCTTGTTGCCATTGACGGTCATGGTGCCGCCGGTGGCGTAGTCGAGTCCCATCTGCAGGCCGACCTGGGTTTGCTTGGCGTAGGCTTCGAGCGGGCCGGTCTTGTCGTAGACGTGGGCGATACGGATGTCTTTGGCAGCGACCGGGACGAGCGCGGCGCAGAGCAGCAGTGCGGTGGCAGCGAGCAGGCTGTGTGGAGTGTTGTGTCTCATGTTTTCAATCCTCTGATGGGTGAATGCGGTGAAGATTACGCGAGGTTGACGTTTTATTACAGGTAGTAAAACTACTATCAGCAAGGCTGCTGCAGCGCCGCATTTCCATGCCTATTTTGCATAGGTCGGGCGTACCTGATGTGCAAGAATGAAGCCCTACCAATTGCCACCGAAAGCCTGCAATGAATGCCATGGCCACCATGACTGACCCCATCGTCTATTTGAATGGCACGCTCACGCCGTTGTCCGAAGCAAAAATCCCGGTACTCGACCGTGGCTTCATTTTTGGTGACGGCATCTACGAAGTCATTCCGATCTATGGCCGCAAGCTGTTTCGCGCCGAGCAGCACATGGCGCGCCTGTTCCGCAGCCTGGCGGCGATCGGCATCACCAATCCGCACACCAGAGCCGAATGGATGGCGCTGATCGAGCAGGTCGTGCGGGAACATCCGGCCGATGACCAGATGGTGTATCTGCACATCACCCGCGGGGTTGCCAAGCGCGCCCATGCCTTCCCAAAAGAGTCGACGCCGACCGTCTTCATCATGACCAATCCGATCGTGCTGCCGTCTGCTGCAGCGCGGCAGAGCGGCGTGCAGTGCGTTTCGATGGAAGACAAACGCTGGCTGCACTGCGAAATCAAATCGATTTCCTTGCTAGGGAATGTGCTGGCAGCGCAGAACGCGGCCGAGCACGATGCGGTCGAATCGATCCAGTTCCGCGATGGCTTTCTGACCGAAGGATCGTCCTCGAATGTCTGGATCGTCAAGGATGGCCAGTTGTTCGGCCCGCCAAAAGACAACCTGATTCTCGAAGGTATCCGCTACGGCCTGATCGAGGAACTGTGCGCCGCCTGCGGGATCACATTCAGTGCCTGCCGCATCACGCACGCCGAAGTCTTCGACGCCGATGAGGTGCTACTGACCTCGGCCACCAAGGAAGTGCTGCCGGTATCGAGTATCGATGGCAAGCCGGTTGGAAAAGGCGTACCCGGCCCCATCTACGATAAACTTTACGCTGCCTATCAGGAGGCCAAGGCCGCCTGATCCATTGATCGGAAACCACATCATGACAACACCCCCGGAAGATCCCCCCAGCCTGATCGAGTACCCGAGCGATTTCCCGATCAAGGTGATGGGTGCGATGCACGACAGCTTTGTCGCGACCATCGTCGAGGTGGTCATGCGCTTCGATCCCGAATTCGGCCACCATAAACTGGAAACACGGCCGTCGTCCAAAGGCAATTACCTCGCCTTGACCGTGACGGTGCGCGCCACCAGTCGCACGCAACTTGATGACCTGTACCGGGCCCTGAGTTCGCATCCCATGGTGAAGATGGTTCTTTAACTGTCTTGCAGTCCGGGGGCGGTGCCGCGCTGTTCCCGCAATGACTTCCCCTGCGTTCTTCTCTTGTTTTCCTACAGCAGTATCAGTAGCTGTCTTATAGGTGGTCATCAGGGCCGCTGCTAATCTTCGACACATTGCCCGACCGTCGGGCGCGTACTGGAGAAAATCATGGGCAAATATCTACTCGGCTGGTTACTCGGCGTTCCTGCAATCGTGTTGGTGGTGGTTTACCTGTTCATGCATTGAATGCTCTTCGTCACATGCATGCATAAATTGCATACATTCAGAGCACACCGCAAGCCCACGCACGCCACGCAGGAGATGACATGGATACGGATCGGATCAGCGCTGAGCCCATTTATCTGAGAGAACGCATGGACGAACAGGCCCTGCTGGCCATGCTGCACGACTTGATTGAAACCAGCAGGGATGGCGAAGCGGGTTTTCGCAGTTGCTCCGAAGAGGCGATGGGCCTGCAGCTGAAATCGGCATTCACGTGCCGCTCGCAGCGCTGTGCGGCAGCAGCACGTGAACTGACGGCGCTGCTGCATACACTGGGCGATGACAGCGCGGCCAACGGCACCTGTACGTTACACCGTCGATGGATCGACATCCGCTCCATCATCCTTAACAAAGACAACAGTGTGGTGCTGATCCAGTGCGAACGTGGTGAAGCAATGGCGCTGAACAGTTACAGAAATGCGCTGGACGCCGAGCTGCCAGCTGCGGTACGCAAAGTACTTGAGAGGCAGTATCAGGATGTCCTGCAGCACGACGGGCAAATCAAGTTCCTGCGTGACCAGATGCGATCGTACGGATAGCATGATGCGAAGTATCGAGTACGTCGGGTATTGGCGCTGCCGGATTTTGCCTCAGCAAGATGTATTGACCGGCGTGGACTTGCCTGGCTCGCAGACTGCAAGTACGGATGCAAAGTGGTGGCACTAACATGGCCACCCACAACGGTGCAGTCCACTCTGCGGTATTACGGGCAAGCTCTGCGTTAGCGCTGTTCGAGGCATTGCCCGACCCGGTGGTCGTAATCAGAGGGAATTCGAGCGTCGTTGATCTGAATCCGGCTGCCGAGATTTTTTTTGGTTACCAGCGTAGCGAACTCACTGCCACGACGACGCTGGAATCGTTGTGCAATGTGTGTTCACTGTATGACGAGATCAATTCAGCACTGAAGGATGGCAATGAATGGCAGGGCGAGCTGCGTGTAGGCACCCGGCATCGTGGCCTCCGCACGGTCAATGCCACGTTGCGACGGGTCTTCCTTCCTAGCCACCATGACGTCGCGCTGACACTGGCGGTCTGCCACGACATCACGTACCGCAAGGAGCTCGAAAAGGCGTTGTTGCATCAGTCCGAGGAACGCATCATTACCGACCGGCGCAAGAACGAATTCGTGGCGATCCTGTCGCACGAGCTGCGCAATCCGCTGGCGCCGATTACCAATTCGCTGGCGTTGATGCGCACTACGGGTTTCAGCGACCCCTTGCTCGCCAGCAGTCACGCCATCATCGAACGCCAGGTGGCGCACTTGCGCCAGATGGTCAATAGTCTGGTCGATATTGCGCGCCTTAACACCGGCAAGGTGGCGATGACGATGGCGCCGCTGGTATGGCAACACGTGATCGAGCAGGCGCTCGAAATCACGGCACCAAAAATTCGCGCTGCCGGACACCAGCTGACCCTATCAATTGCGCCTTCCGCGATCCGGATCAACGGCGACCTGACGCGACTGGTCCAGGCACTGGCAAATGTCTTGAACAATGCCGCGAAATTCACGCCGGGTGGCGGTATGATCGCGGTGACCTGCGGCCAGATTGATGGCCATGCTTTTGTTGTGGTGCGTGACAGCGGCAACGGCATTAGCGCGCCGTTCAAGCCACGGCTGTTCGAACTGTTTGCTCAAGCCGACGAGTCACTGGCGCGCAGCGATGGCGGGCTTGGCGTAGGACTGGCAATCACCCGCGAAATCATGACGCAGCACGACGGTAGCATCAGCGTACACAGTGACGGCGTCGGCTGCGGTAGCGCATTTACACTGCAATTGCCTCTCGCCCGCGAGGGGCCAATATCACCAACCAGGGAGACGAGTATCGGATCAGACAACACCACAGCAGAGGGCTTCCGTATCTTGCTCATCGACGACAACGACGATGCCAACGAATCGATGGCGGCGTTGCTCGACATGATGGGCTATGTGGTCAGCACCGCACGGGACGGCACTAGCGCACTGACCATGGCGACCCAGTTCAAACCACAATTGATCCTGTCGGACATCGGCCTGCCTGGCATGGACGGATACCAGCTTGCACCAGCGCTGCGTACTGCATGCGGTGACCGCAAATTGATCCTGGTTGCGGCAACCGGATATGGCAACGCCAACGACCGGCAGCGCTCGCAGGCAGCGGGCTTTGACCATCATCTGGTCAAACCTCTGGATGCAGACGTGCTGCTGGATTTTCTGGCCCTGCAAGCTGCCGAATACTGAATTCCTGAATGCCGATCACCATGAGCACAGACGATATCGCTGCCCTCAACGCCGCCCTGCTGCAGCAGGTCGCCGATCTGCACGCGCTGATTGGCTGGCTCGATGTCGGCCATCAGCAGATGAAAGATGTCGTGGCCGCCGAGTTGCATGAGCAGTTGGGCTCGCCACTGACGGCACTGGCGATGCGGCTGGCACTGATCACACGTCACGGCGGTTCCGAGCCGAAGCTGGCCGAACACTGGACCAAAGCCCATGCACTAATAGGCAATCTCACGCAGACCACACGCCGGCTGCAGCATCAGCTACGTCCGGTGGCACTGGATGCACTCAATGCGCTGGGGCTTTCGGCAGCGCTGGCAGAGTATCTGGAGCAATTTGGCCAGCGCACCGGCATCGCCTGTACATTGACCATCGAGGGGAGCGAAGTGCCGCTGTCACTGGCGACTAACCAGGCCCTGTTTCGCATCCTGTCCGGCGCCGTCGACAATATCGGACAACATGCCGGCGCACGCTCCATGCAAGTACTGCTGGGCTACGATGCCATGACTTGCCACATGACCGTCTCGGACGACGGATGCGGCATCGATCTGAGCCGGCTCGACTGGCAACGCAGCTACGGCCTGCGACTGATGCGCGAACGCGCAACGATATTGAAAGCGACTTTCGAGATCATCAGCCTGCCGGGCCAAGGGTGTCGGGTCACGCTGAGGTTGCCATTGCCGTTGCCGTTGCCGTTGCCGTTGCCGCAATAATTTCCGTGTATACCCAGCGGTCGGCGCAGTCAGGCTGGCGGGTTTTCCTACATGACTTTACGTGCCTGTCCGATAACAAACTTGCGTTGCGCGACCTAAACTTGACCCAAAGGATCGGTCCGTGCGCGACGACAGCGCCCATCGAACCAGAATCGCTGACTTGAGCGACGGCCGCTCAGCCAACTCATTACAGGTCTACTGGAGTCTCATCATGCGACTGCGCGACATAGGCTGGTTGATCGGCGTTCCACTGATCGTCACGGCAGCGGCACTGTTCCTTTGTACCGAAAACTTTCTACCCACCCCGCATTATTACTGGGCGCTATTTCGATAGCCCGTAAGAAAGGAAATCCGATGTCTTTGACCAACGAGCAAAATCCGGCACATCACGCCGAGCAGCATCCACGTATCGTCACCGGCCTGTTTCACGACCGCGACAGCGCCGAACAAGCCTACCGGACCGCCACCGATCTCGGTTATCACCGCGACGATGTGAACCTGGTGATGTCCGACGAAACGCGCCAGCGCCATTTCCCGCAAGATGAAGAAGTCATCACGGAACTCGGTACCAAGGCCGCCGAAGGTGCCGGCATCGGTGGCGCCATCGGCGGCACGATCGGTGCGATCGCCGCCGCCATCGCGGCCGTCGGAACGACGCTGGTCCTGCCCGGCCTGGGACTGGTGATCGCCGGTCCGCTGGCCGCCGCGATTGCCGGCGCCGGCGCTGGTAGTGTCACCGGGGGACTGGTCGGTGCACTGATCGGCTGGGGCATACCGGAAGAGCGCGTCAAGCATTATGAATCCGGCATCCGCGAAGGCGGCATCCTGCTGGGTGTCAAAACTCGCAATGAAGAAGACGCCCGTCGCATAGAAGAAGACTGGAAGGCAAAACACGGCGCACTCGTCCATCCTTGACCAACGAAATCATCAGCGCCACAGGTCGTTGCACCTGAACCTGATACGCCGCTTTTTGTGCGAGGGATAAGCAAGCCTTCTGTAGGTTAATACGCCCGAAGATTATCAATGTCGCATTTTCCTACAGAACAATCAGGTGCTGTCCTATAGGTTGCGACACATGTTCTCAGTAGGATGGGCAATAGGTTTCGGCTGGACAACGACATCAGGTCGTTCAGCATATGGAACTGCAACCGTTTTACCTGAAGGATGTGACGATCATGAACCTGCACCAGGCCAGCGGCATCAAGAATCTTCTTGTCGGGATTATTCTCGAAGGACTGGGTCGACTGATCGCCAACAACCACCTGCAACAGAGCGGGTTTGCCCTGCAGATGCGCGGCCGATCGCAAAGTGCGATCGGCGATGCACAAAACATCATCAAGGGGTGCGTCAAGCGAAACGGGTTGGTGAGCTGAAGTTCAAGATCGGTGAAAGCCGCGCCTGTACCATCCACCGCCCCGGAGTCCCGAGTCGCATACCGTTCAGATCATGCAAGTATGGAGGAAACATGATTTCAAACCGAAAGCTGGCATTGGCATTGAGTCTGGCCGGTTGGGCACTGACCTACGTCGTGGCCAAGTCCCGCAAAGACGCAGTACGTACCGAACACAAGCTCCACAAGAAGCAAATGACAACCTGGGAAGGCGAAGGTGGCAACCTGCCGCCACGGGATAGCACAGCCAGCCAGCCCGGCTTGCAGTGACCCCCGACATCAGCCTGACCTCACTTCCAAAGGAAACTACTATCATGCATTCCGAAAATATCAATAACACCATCGCTGCCAACGGCGCAGTTGCCGACAAAAAAGTCGACCAGGCTGGCGCTTCCGCGCAAGATGCCATCACATCGGCACAAGATACCCTCACCAAGCTGTCCGGTGCCGCGCGTCCTGCGGTCGAACGCTTCACCGCCGGTGCCCATCAGGCTGTCGAAAAACTGATGAGTGTTGCCAACACCACCGCTGACACCGTCGCGCTGAAAAGCGAGCAGCTGATGGACGCGCAAGAACGTTTGGTCGAAGACTGCCGCACCTATGTGCGCCAGAAACCGGTGACCTCGGTTGCCATCGCGGTCGGCATCGGTTACCTGCTGAGTCGCCTGCTGACGGGTCGCAACGCGAACGACTGATCGCGCCGGCACTAGCCGTTGCGAACCGAGCGCCGCCGGAGCAATCCGGCGGCGCTTTTGCTTGTGGGTCATCGACACCGGCCAGCTTTCGGTACACTGGCAGGCATGCAACCACTCCAGATCATCCAGCGCGGCCACGAAGACTACGACACCACGCTGCGCGCAATGCGCGACTACACCGACAGCCGCAACGCCGACACCCCCGACCAGCTCTGGCTGGTCACGCATGATCCGGTCTATACACTGGGCCTCGGTGCCGATCCGGCCCATGTGCTGGATGCCCATGGCATTCCGGTGGTGCAGACCGATCGTGGCGGCGAGGTCACTTATCACGCGCCGGGCCAGGCGATTGTCTATTTGCTGATTGATCTGCGGCGCCAGCGCAGCGACCGTCGCTTGCTGGCACGCGAATTTGTCCAGGCCATCGAGCACGCCGTCATTGCCACTCTGGCCGCGTATAATCTGGCGGGCGAACGCAAGGCAGGTGCTCCCGGGATTTTTGTTTCCGAAGGCGAATTCCAGGGTGCAAAAATTGCTGCGCTCGGCTTGAAAGTTCGCGTCAATGGCTGCACGTATCACGGTGTATCGCTGAATGTGGCGATGGACCTGACGCCATTTTCATGGATTAATCCGTGTGGCTACGCCGGACTGCAGACCACCGACATGCGCAGTCTTGGCAGCAGCGCCACGGTGGACGCCGTCCAGGCGGAACTCGCCGACCAACTGATTCAATTACTGAAAGGACAGTCTTCTGCAGCGGCTTGACGCGGAAGCACACACCATGGCAAACGACGCGCCCGAACTCGATACTCCTGCTGTTGCCGCTATTGCTCCGCCGCCAGCGACGCCGGTCTATTACAACCCGCTCGACAAACAGAAGGGCGCCGGCAAGACCGCCCGCATCCCGATCAAGATCGTCCAGGCCGAGCGTCTGCCGAAACCTGACTGGATTCGGGTCAAGTCGGCCCTTCCATCGAGCCGCTTCTTTGAAATCAAGGACATCCTGCGCGCCAACAAACTTGTCACCGTCTGCGAAGAAGCCAGCTGCCCCAACATCGGCGAATGCTTCGGCAAGGGCACTGCGACCTTCATGATCATGGGCGACAAATGCACCCGCCGCTGCCCGTTCTGCGATGTCGGTCACGGGCGTCCCGACCCGCTGGATGTGAACGAACCCGAGAACCTGGCAAAAACGATCGCTGCATTGCGCCTGAACTATGTCGTCATCACCTCGGTCGATCGCGATGACCTGCGCGACGGCGGTGCCGGCCACTTTGCCGAATGCATCCGCCGCGTGCGCGAACTGTCGCCATCGACACGCATCGAAATCCTGGTACCGGACTTCCGCGGCCGCATGGATCGGGCTCTGGAGATTCTCAATCTGGCACCGCCCGACGTGATGAACCACAATCTCGAAACCGCGCCCCGCCTGTACAAGGAAGCGCGCCCCGGCTCCGACTATGCGTATTCGCTGAATCTGCTGAAGCGCTTCAAGGAACTGCATCCGGACACACCGACCAAGTCAGGCATCATGGTCGGCCTCGGTGAAACCGACGAAGAAATCCTGCAGGTCATGCGCGACCTGCGCGCCCACAACGTTGACATGCTGACGATCGGCCAGTACTTGTCACCGAGTGGCGATCACTTGCCGGTGCGGCGGTATGTGCATCCGGATGTGTTCAAGATGTTTGAAGAAGAGGCCTACAAGATGGGCTTCGTGCATGCTGCCGTCGGGGCGATGGTGCGCAGTTCGTATCATGCCGATGAGCAGGCGTTGGGTGCGGGTGTGACGATGAACCTGCCAGGTTAGATAGCGGGCGGTACGGGTTTGGAGGTTGGGTTGCGAAGCTGAACATGCGGCAAGTTTTCGGGGCGGTTGGCGGTTGGCGGTTGGCGGTTGGCGGTTGGCGGCTCGCCGTGCGCCGTGCGCCGTCTGCCGTCTGCCGTCTGCCTTCTGCGGTAGCTAAAACGGGTTGCGCTCCGTGGAGCCAAGCCGGGGGCGGCCCGGCAGCCGCTCACTTTTTTTGCTTCGCCAAAATAAAGTAAGCAAAAAAAAGGCGACCGCTAGACCGCTGCCCTGCGGGTTCCCAAATACCGTGCCCGGTCAGGGGGAGGGCCGCAAACTCGCTGCCCTTGCAGGGCGCAGATCCGCTTGCAAGCGGATCCCGTTCCGCAGGCGGATCGCATGCGATCCGAAACCCCTGCTACACCTCAGACAGTGCGGCCCTCTTATCCCCTGCCCAGCCACGGTATTTGGCAGCGGCCTTTTATGCGGAATTCAAGGTCAAGACCAAGCTCAGCTTTGATGATTTAATTAGGGTCACGCTCGCTTTGCGCGAGAACGATGGCTTGTAAAAGCCTTGTAGGTTTTGGTTTTGACGTTGGTTTTGACGTTGGTTTTGAACTCGAAGTCGATCACGACGAGGAAGTTTTCTCGCGCAAAGCGAGCCTGACCATCAACCAATTACCAAGGCTTGGCTTGGTCTTGACCTTGAATTCCGCGTAAAAAGATCGCTGCCAAAAACCGGGTACGGCAAGAGGATCAGAAGCCCGCACTGTCTGAGCGCAGCGAGTTTGCGGGCTTCCCTCTTGCCGTACCCGGTTTTTGGGAACCCGCAGGGCAGCGGTCTTGCGGTCGCCTTTTTCTTGGTTACTGCTTTTTGGCGAAGCAAAAAGAAGTGACCGGCTGCCGGGCCGCCCCCGGCTTGCATCAACGGAGCACAACCCGTTTTAACTACCGCAGACGGCAGCCGGCAGCCGGCAGCCGACAGCCGACCCGGCGGACGGCAGGCCGCCAACCACCCAGCAAGCTTGACGCATGTTGGGCTTAGCAGCCCAACCTACGATTCGGCAGCGCTAGCAACGCTAGCTCACCAAGCCGCGGCTCCTGCTGGCAGCGGCCGGCTACCCAAGCGCCAACGCGCCAACTCATCCGCCCTACCCCGCCAACGCCACCTCCAGCAACTGATGCAACGCCGCAAAATCCGGTTCTCCCACATACCGCTTGATGATCTTGCCCTTCTTGTCGATCAGGAAGGTAGTCGGAGTCAGTTTGACGTCGCCAAATGCCTTCGCCAACGTGTCCTGCGGGTCCAGCGCGACGGTGAATGGCAGCTTGCGTGTCTCGGTAAAATTGAGCACGTAGTTCGGCGGATCGTAACTCATGGCGACCGCCACGAAGTCCAGGCCGCGGGCGTTGTAGCGCTCGTAGGTATCGATCATCTGCGGCATTTCCTTGACGCAGGTGGTGCAACTGGTGGCCCAGAAATTGACCATCACGACTTTGCCGCGCAGGCTGGACAAGGCAATTCGCGTGCCCTGCAAATCGACGAAGGTGACGTCCGGCGCGGACTTGGTCGATGACAGCGACAGGAAACCGCCGACCGCGATCGCTGCCACCACCACCACGGCGGCGAGCTTGACGAAGAGCTTGTTACGGGATGGGGGAACGGGAGATGCTTGCATGATGGTCTTGCCGATCAGATGAAAAGCCAGCGGTCATTATAGTCAGGTCTTTCGCCCCCCGCGAAACAGCCATCCATCAAGGCCGCAAATACACAAATCCTTCACGCGCCTGCAAGCGCGCAATCTCGGCCACGCCGGACGGCACCAGCCTGGCTGACGCAATCACGCGCTCCGGCGAGACATCGTGGGCGCTGAGCGTATTGGCACAGACGCGGAATTCGACACCCTGCTTTGCCAGCGCCATCACGGCCGGCTCGAACGGGTTGCCGTTGCGCTCGGTGGCGTCTTTCAGCAGGAACTTGATGCCATCGCCGAGGCCGACCACGACGATGCGGGTATCCGGCGCAGCGCGCAAATGGTTGCGGATATTTCCCAGCGCACGGCTAGCCTGGTCGAGGCCGTCGCTGAGCTGGTAGACCACCTTGATGGGTTCGTCGGCGCGTGCTGGCGCGGCGATGCCCGCGAGCAGGACTGCGCCCATGAGCGCGGTTGTCAGAAATTGGCGTCGCATGCAATGTCCTCGTCAACAATCAAAAAACGGAAAAACCAGCGCCGGCATAGCTGGCACAGCTGGCATAACTGGCCGCCACGGCCGGTGGCAACGGCGCGTCGATGGCGCTGCAGATGGCACGCAGCAGATCGGCGACGTCAATCGGCAAGCCGCCCGGCGTAGTATCGCCCGCGACCGCGACCAGCGCCTTGAGCAAGGCCGGTTTGGCCAGCGGTGCCAGTTGCAGTACGCGCTCCAGCGCCGCGCTGACCTCATCAAAGTCAATCGCCGTGATCACGAGCAAATCACTTGCCGCCAGCGACAGGCCCGTGCAGCGTTGCGCGCCCCGCAGGAATGCTGCGGCCGGGGCATCGGTGGCAGCGACATGCGCCATCAGCGACAGCAGCAAGGCCAGCTCGTTGCGCAGCGCACCGAGGTGATCGAACCGTACCGGCACCGAGCGGCCCGCATGCAGATCGAGGCGACGTGTCAGGATGGTTTGCAGCACAAACTCGGCCAATGTGACGCGCTGGTCAGCCGCAATCAATGCGCTGGCAGTGCGCAGCAGGCTGTCACGTTCGGGTTGCGACAATTGTTTCAGCGCGGGCATCGCGAGGTCCAGTATCGGCAGTCGCGCGCTGGCTGGCACGGCATCGAGCTGATGCGCCAGGTGGCGTACGAGCGCGGTTTGCGGCGACTGGCAGGCATCCAGTATCTCGTCCTGTGCGCTGCGATTCAATTCTGGCGCCAGCAACAGCGCGAACACCAGTGCCCGCGCTGCATGCGGATCGCGCAGCGCACTGTCGAGTTCCGCGCCGGGCAATGGCATCGCCGCCACGCCGGATGACATCGGCAACAGCGCTGGCACCGCGGCCGCCTCGGCCGCCTCGGCAACACTGACCGGCGCAAAGGCCAGGTCGGGCAGGCGCGGTGCGGCAAGTTCGACCTGCTGCAACGGCGGCGCATCGCGCAGCGCAACCCGCCGGCCAAAAATACGCTGCAGCCGTTCGGCAATCGGCGGATGTGTGGCAAATAGCCCGTCCACCAGACCGGCTCTTGCGGCACCGAGGAACAGGTGCGAGAGCTGCTCGGCATTCGGATGACGGATCTGCGAGCCAAGTTCATTATCGCGGGACAGGCCACCGATTTTTTGCAGCGCGCCACCGATGCCGTCCGGATTGCGCGTGAACTGCACCGCGCTGGCATCGGCCAGGAACTCACGCTGACGCGAGACCGCCGACTTGATCAGCCGGCCAAAAAAAATACCGATATAACCGATCACGAACAGCACCAGACCAGCCACGAACAGCACCAGTTGCACCGGCGGACCTTTCTCGTCGCGCTCGCGTCGGGCCCAGACCCGGCCGCCAAACTCCATCAGATGCTGGCCAAAGCCGGCCAGCATCTGGATGCCGAACAGCACACCGATCAGGCGCACGTTCATGCGCATGTCGCCGTTGAGGATATGGCTGAATTCATGCGCGATCACGCCCTGCAATTCGTCGCGTGTCAGCCGTATCAGGGTGCCGCGCGTGACGGCCACCACGGCCTCGTTCGGGTTGTAGCCGGCGGCGAAGGCATTGATCGATTCTTCTCGGTCGAGCAGATAGACTTTCGGACACGCCACGGCCGACGCCACCGCCATCTCTTCCACTACATTGAGCAGGCGGCGCTCCTGCGCATCGCTGGTTGCGCGCGCTACCAGCCGACCGCCGACCATCTGCGCGACCGCATCGCCGCCCTCGCGCAGGTTGAACAGTTCGATCAGCGTACCGCCGCCGATCAGGCCCAGTGTGAGTGCGGTATTGGTGAAAAAGAAGTAGCGCGGATAGGTATGGGGACCGGCGAAGTTGCTCCCTTCAAACCAGATCCACAACAAGGTGGCGGCCGCATTCACGGCCAGTACGATGGCCGTGACAGCCAGCGCGAACAGGATCAGCAGCGTGCGGGTTTGCTGCCGTGCCTGTTCCTGCTGTGCGAAAAAATTCATGTGCCGGTCTGTACAAAGACCGAGATCAGAACGCGACCTTGACCGCCTTGCGCTCTTCCGCCGACTCGGTCGCCTGCAGCAACTCTGCGGGTTTGAACGCGCACATCGTCGCAATGACCGAGCCGGGGAATTGCTCCAGCGCGGTGTTGTAGTGCATCACCCCATCGTTGTAAGCCTGGCGCGCGAAGGCGATGCGGTTTTCGGTACTGGTCAGTTCTTCGGTCAGCTGCATCATGTTCTCGTTGGCCTTGAGATCCGGATAGGCTTCGGACAACGCAAACAGTTTTCCTAGCGAGGCACCCAGCGCACCCTCGGCGCTGGCCATCTGCTGCAGTGCCGCGGCGCTGGCCGGATCGGCCGCGGCCTGCGCATTGGCGGTGACGGCCTGGTTGCGCGCGAGGATGACGGCTTCCAGCGTCTGGCTCTCGTGCTGCATGTACGCTTTGGCGGTCTCGACCAGATTCGGGATGAGGTCGTAGCGCCGCTTGAGTTGTACATCGATCTGGGAAAACGCATTCCTGAACTGGTTGCGCATGCTGACCAGCCGGTTGTACGCACCGATCGCCCAGAACAGCACCAGCAACACCAGACCCAGCAAAACGAGGAAGGCTGTCATATTTTCTCCGAGAAAAAAGCCGCCATTCACAGTGAAAGGCGGCTTGAAACGGCTACGGAATTTGCGCTGACTGCGCTAACCAGCGCGCCAGCTTGTCGCTACTTGCCCGACGTGCTCAACTGCCGCAATTCTTCGTCATCGATGATCTCGAACACCTTCACGACTTTTTGCACGCCGCTGACACCGCGGGCGACTTCGGTCGCCATGTTGGCTTCGCGATTGGTGACGCGGCCCATCAGATAAACCGCATTGCGCTCGGTGACGACCTTGATCGAGTTCGCGTACAGGTCCTTGGTATCGACGAACGAGGCTTTGACCTTGCTGGTCAATAACGCGTCATTGGCACGCGAGGTGTAGTCCGACAGGCCGGTCACCTGCAGTTCGTTGATGACGGATTTGACGGCTTCGATGCCGGCCACTTCACGCTCGACGTCGGCTTTCATTTTGGCGTCGCGCACTTCGCCGGTCAGCAGGACACGGCGGTTGAAGCTCGCCGTATTCACATGACCGGCATCACCGACGACTTGCGGAATGCGCGTTTCGGCCTTGACTGCGATGGCCTTGTCTTCGGTCTGCGCACCCAGGGTACGGCGATCAGTGGCAGCGAGGGTTCCCATCACGGCGGTGCCAATCGCCATTTCGATACAGCCTTGCAAGCCGGTTGCAACTACGCCGCACAACAGTACGGTCGCCAAGGGGCGGCTGGCGCGAGGCCAGGTCCGACGTGCCCAATCAATCATTTGCATCTCCTCCGAAAAGTGCGACATCGATACCGTCGCACAGACAATGAATCGTTAATAAATGGACTTCCTGAATGCGTGCAGTGCGGTCATGCGGCACGCAGATGTGCACATCGGCGTCGCTGAGCATGGCACCGATGGCACCACCGCCCTTGCCGGTCAGGGCAACGATGCGCATGTCGCGGTCCAGCGCGACCTCGATCGCCGCCAGCACATTGGCCGAATTGCCCGAGGTCGACAACGCCAGCAACACGTCGCCCGACTGGCCGAAGGCCTGCACCTGCTTGCTGTAAATCTCGTTGAAATTGTAGTCATTGCCGACCGCGGTGATGATCGAGGTATCGGTGGTCAGCGCCAGCGCCGGCAGCGGCAAGCGCTCGCGTTCGAAACGGCCAACCAGTTCGGCCGCAAAATGCTGGCAATCGGCAGCCGAGCCGCCATTGCCGCAGGCGAGGATCTTGTTACCGTTGGACAGCGCCGTAAACATGAGTTCGACTGCCTGCGCAATCGGCAGGGCGAGTTCTTCGGCAGCCTGCATTTTCAGGTCGGCGCTTTCGCGGAATTGATCGAGGATGCGTTGATTCATCATGTGGGTGGGCTTGGAATGAGAGTCATCGTGCGCCGCTCAATCCCGGAAAAAACTCCGGCATGGCGGCAGGGAGGGTGTCAGGAGTCAATGACATTTTGCAGCCATGTTATCACCGTGCCGTCGATCGCCACCACATCGAAGCGGCAGGCTGGCGGATGACGGTAACGTTGCAGGTAAAGTTGTGCGGCCACCACGAGGCGCCGCTGCTTGGCCGGCGTAATGCTGGCCGCCGCGCCGCCGTGTCGTGCCGTGGCACGCTGCCGCACTTCGACAAAGACCAGCGACCCGGGCGCCTGCATCACCAGATCGATTTCGCCACCCTTGCGCAAAAAATTGCGTTCGACCAGCACCAGCCCATGCCGCTGCAAATACGCCAGCGCAAGGTCTTCGCCAGCGTCGCCGGTGCGCTGTTGTTCGGTGCGCGATTGCCGGCCCCGCAGCTTCGCCAGCAAGCCCATTCAGCGCGACGGCACCAGCGGCGTGACGACGCCATCCTGATAAATCGCCTGCAATGGCGTGCGCTGGAAGCGCGTCGTGCCCTCGCCGAAACGCACCGACAGCCTGCCGCTGACGCCATCGATCTCGAAGCGGGTGTGCCCTGCACCGATCTCGCTGGCGATGCGCCAGGCGTCGATGCCCAGCGCATACAACCGCTCCAGATCCGGACTGCGTGGCTGATCCGGCACCGGTGGTGTGCGCGGATAAATCATCACGGCCGGATGCGACAACTCGATCTGCCACGGCAGGTCGAGCAAGCGCACGCCATCCATCTCGGGCATCGGTTCGTGCTGCGTCAGTTCCTGCGGCACGAACGGATTGAGCTGGGAGGTGCCGTACATCGGCATGTCGCGACCGACCGCCGTGCGCACCTGCCGCGCCTGCGCCGCATCAAGCGCGACAAACAGCAGCGCCGGCTTGTCGGCCAGGATGCGTTTTTTCAGCTGGGCCACGCTGCTGGCGCCGAGGTAGGCGCCAGCCTGGGACACGTCCGCGCTCTGTGGTTCCAGTCCGAGCTGGCGCCATTGCGCGGCAAATGCGCTGGCGGCGCGCCGTTGCCACGCCGCGCCGCCCGAGATCACCAGCGCCCGTGCAGTGTGTTTGCCGGCGGCAGCCCAATTGGCAAGCTGACGCGCTTCGTCTTCGACCGACAGGCCGATCACCAGCATCTGGCGCGGCAGCGCGCGGTCGACCTCGGGCGAGAGCTCGGGCTGGGTCAGGGCGATGGTGGGTTTGCGGACGTTGCCGCTCTGGGCCAGGGCCGTCACATCGGTGCGTGACAGCGGTCCGACCACGATGTCATTGCCGGCGACGGCATCGGCATAGCCGGCAAGCAATTCCTGCGGTGATTCGCCGGTGGCAAACACGGTCACCGTCGCGTCATTGCGGTCGCGTTCATAGGCCGCCATGAAACCGGCCAGCACGGCGTCGGCGGCGCGGCCCAGTACCTCGGAGTGCAACGGCAGCAGCAAGGCGATGCGCGGGCGCGCTGGCGCTGTTGCTGGCATGGGCACGGCCAGTTCACCGGGCGTGTCCGGGACGCCAGTTGTGTTTGCCGCGACAGTCGCGCACAATCCGCTCAATCCACTGAAAACGCCGCACAGCACCACCGCGCTCGCCCACTTTCCCACCATGATCTCTCCCCCGATGACTGCACCGATTGCGTTTCCCTTGCTCGAAGAAGTGTCGCAGCAGATGTATCCGATGTCCACCCTGTACGTGGTGGCGACTCCCATCGGCAACATCGGCGACATCAGCCTGCGGGCGCTGCATTTGCTCGGTCTGGCCGATGCCGTGGCCTGCGAGGACACCCGCAACACTGCACAGCTGATGACCCGCTACGGCTTGTCCAAAACCCTGATCGCCGCGCACCAGCACAACGAACGTGAAGTCGCCGACAAACTGATCGCCCGCCTGCACGCCGGCGAGCGGATCGCACTGGTCTCGGATGCCGGCACCCCCGCCATCTCCGACCCCGGCGCGCGCATCGTCGAAGCGGTCCGCGCCGCCGGCTTGCGGGTGCTGCCGCTGCCGGGTGCCTCGGCCGGGATTGCCGCGCTGTCAGCCAGTGGCTTGCAGGATGCACAGTTCTACTTCGTCGGATTTTTGCCGGCCAAGGGCAAGCAGCGCGAGACGGTACTCGGCAGCCTGCGCGGGATTGCGGCCACGCTGGTGTTTTACGAGGCACCACACCGCATCGTCGATGCCGTCGATGCGCTGACCGCCGCGTTCGAGCCGACCCGCCAGATCGTGTTTGCGCGCGAGCTGACCAAGCTGTTCGAAGAAATCCATCGCTGCGATCTGGCGCAGGCGGCGGCCTGGGTAAAGGCCGATCTGCATCGCGAAAAAGGCGAATACGTGGTGCTGCTGGCAGGCGCTCCCGCTGCAATCGCCGCCGACGAAGTCGAGGCCGACCGGGTCTTGCGCATTCTGCTGGCGGAGTGTTCGGTCAAGCAGGCCGCCGCGCTGGCGGCACAACTGACCGGGCAAAAGAAGAATGCGCTGTATGAGCGGGCGCTGGTGATCAAGGCGGAATGATCTGCGGGCAAGTGGTGCGGATGCAGCAGTGACCACTGATGTTTTTTGGCCTCAGGTATTTTTCGGTGCGTAAAGGTAAGATGGGGTTCCCAGTTTCGCCTCAGGCGAAACGCATCATCGGGCGTCGCCACCCAACCGCCCACCGAGAACTTATCCCATGACCACTTTCGTAAAAATCAGCAGCCACACCATCCCCGTACTGCAAGCCACCGTCGAGCAATACCTCGACCCGGCCAGCGGCGTCCTGCACATCCACATGGATACCGCGCAACCGGAACTGGTGTTCCTGGTCGCCTTCCCGACCGTGCCGCAGGTCAGCGATGGCCGCGCCCACATCCTCGAACATCTGGCTCTGTGCGGCTCGGATCGCTATCCGGTACGCAACCCGTTCTTTTCGATGCTGCGCCGCTCCACCGCCACGTTCATGAACGCCATGACGTACGCCGACCGCACCGTGTATCCGTTTGCCAGCACCGACAAGAAAGACTTCTTCAACCTGCTCGACGTGTACCTCGACGCCGCCTTTTTCCCGCGCCTGGATTACCTGAACTTCCTGCAGGAAGGCTGGCGCTACGGCCTCGATGGCGACACCCTGCAATACCAGGGCGTGGTCTTCAATGAAATGAAAGGCGCGTTCAACAGCCCGATGCGCGCACTCGACGCCGGTATCGCCGGCACGCTCTTCAAGGGCACCACCTACGGCGTCGAATCCGGTGGTGATCCGCTGGTGATCCCCGAACTCACGCATGCGATGCTCAAGGAATTCCACGCCACCCATTACCATCCGTCGCAAGCGGTCTTCATGACCACTGGCCGCATCGACGCCAGCGAAATCCAGCAGCAGATCAGCGAGCGCGTGCTGTCGAAACTGCCGGGTTCGTCACCGCGTCGCTTGCCCGAACTGGCCCCGGCCTGGACCGCGCCGAAAGAAAACACCGTACGCATTCCCTCGCAGGAAGCACGCGACGATGAATACGGCATCCAGTTCGCCTGGCTGATGGGCGAAGCGATCGACCAGCAAGCGTATTACCGCCTGCACCTGCTGTCAGCAGGCCTGCTGGGTGATTCGTCGGCACCGCTGATGAAGGCGATGGAGTCGGCCGGCTACGGTCGCCCGTCCAGCATGAACGGGCGCGATGCAGGTGCGCGCCAGATGGTCTTCCATATCGGCATGGAAGGCCTGACCGAAGCGCAGGTCGAGCTGGCCCGTGCGCGCCTCTGGAGCGCGCTCGAACAGACCGCCATCGACGGCATCCCGACCTCGGTATTGCAGGCTGCGCTGCGCGACATCAAATACAGCCAGCGCAAGATCAGCAGCGGCCATACGCCGTATGGCCTGTCGCGCCTGCTGCACGCGTTGCCGATGGCAATGTACGGCGGCGATGTGATGAATGCGCTGGACAACGAGGCCATCCTGGAAACCCTGGCGCACGAGATCGACGACCCGGCTTTCTTCAAGGGTCTGGTGCAGTCGCTGATCGATTCGCCGACCCGCTTGACCACCCGCGTGATTCCGGATGCGGAGTTCTTTACGGTGCGCAAGGCAACCGAAGAAGCGCGCCTGGCGGCACACCTGACGACGCTGTCGAGCGCGGACCGCGAGCGCATCCAGGCCGATTCGGCAGCGCTCGAAAAACACCAGCAGCTGCCATCCAATTCCGAACTGCTGCCGCGCATCCTGCCGGGCGATGTTAGCCCGCTACCACGTGCTGCGTTGCCGATTCCGGCAGCCGACCAAGGTGCGATCAGTTTCTCGATCGCCTCGAATGGCATCAGCTATGCCAACGTGCTGTACGACGTCTCGCACCTGTCAGACGACAACTGGCCTTGGCTGCAGCTGTACACCGACGTGATCGGCGAACTAGGCGTGGGCGAGCGCGATTTCGAGGCCACCAGCGCCTGGCGCCAGCGCATGGTGCCGGCGTTCCACGCCAGCCTGGAAGCCATCCCGCGCGGCGAAGGCCGGCTCCATGTCGAGCTGTCGTTCTCGGCCAGCGGATTGCGGGAAGAGCAAGCCGCAATCGCCAGCGTGCTGTCCGAATCGATCACCAGCCCGCGCTTCGATGAAGCCGAACGCGTGGCCTTCCTGATCCAGAGCCTGGTGCAGGACAAGCTGACCAGCCTGGCCGAATCCGGCAGCCACTACGCGTCGCTGGCGGCAAGCGCACCGCTGTCGGCACTGCGCCGTTTCAGCGACATCACCGGCGGCATGTCGGCACTGCCGTTCTATCGTCGCCTGCAAGAACTCAGCAAAACACCGGCAGGTCTGCAGGAAATTGCCGACCAGCTCGGCGCTCTGCACCAGCGCATCGTTGCGCAGGTTCCCACCATCCTGTGCGCCGGTATCGAAGAAGATGGCGCCGCGCTGGCCGCCTTGCTGGAGTTGCCGACACCGGCAGCAGCGCCGTTGCAGGAAGCGGTCGCCCCCGCCAGCGCACCGGCCAGGCCAGTCGGCAACGTCGCACTGCATGCCACCAGCCAGATCAACCATTGCGTGATCGCCTGGAGCGTGCCGGGGGTGCAGCATGCGGATGCGGCTGCACTGGCCGTCGCTGCCGAATTGCTGTCGCACCAGATCCTGCACCAGGCCCTGCGCGAACAGGGTGGTGCCTACGGCGGTTATGCCAGTTATGCCGCCAATGCCGGCGTGTTTTCAATGAGCTCGTACCGCGATCCGCGCCTGGCTGGCACGTATGCCGATTTCGCCATCGCCATCGACCAGCTGCTGGCCAGCGACTACTCGCAGGAAACCATCGAAGAAGCCATCATCTGCGTCATCAAGGGCCTCGACAAACCGCATTCGCCGTATGCCGAAGCATTGACCGCCTGGAACCTGCAGCAACGCGGCATTACCGCCGAAATCCGCCTGCAGTTCCGTACCGGAGTACTGAACTGCAGCGCCGCGCAGGTCAAGGCGGCAGTGCAGCACTGGTTGAAAGAGGGCATTCCAAGCCGCGCCGCATTCGCCGGCAACACCACCCAGGAACTGGCGGGGCTGGAGGTGGTCGATCTGGTCGGATTGGCTAGCTGACGTCAATGCAAGGCCAGATCAGGTTGCTCGTCAATGCCATCAGGAAAAGGATACGGAGATGATGCATCCCGACAGATTGACCGCAACCATGGAGGGTGACTTCGTGGTTTTTCTGATTGGCATGCGTGTTAACCGTCCCTGGAAAATCCACAAATGGCTGCCAGTAGTGCGTGCCATGCCACGCATGTTGCGCGAGCTGGCCGCACTCCCGGAGTCCGGCCTGCTGTCGTACGAAATGTGGTTTGGCCGGACCACCATCATGGTCCAGTACTGGCGCTCGTCGGAACAATTGCTGGCGTATGCCAGCAACAGGAACGCCGCGCACTTGCCGGCATGGAAAGCCTTCAACCAGTCGGTTGGGACAAATGGCGATGTCGGCATCTGGCACGAAACCTACAAGATCGCGCCCGGCGCCTGCGAGACGATTTACGCCAGCATGCCGGCATTCGGCCTGGGCAAAGCCGGCCTATTGCAACCGGCGAGTGGCAAGCGCGGCAGTGCGCGGGAACGGTTCGGATTGTAAAAGATGGGACCGCAGATGGGCTCAGCGGCTGTGACAACACCATCGGCATGGACGTAAAAATTTTTGATCGAGCAGCTCTGCCCGGACATCAATCCAGAGGGCATGGTGGCGGGAACGATGACGCAGGCCGCGCTCGCGGCAACAGGCCAGATCGTTCCAGTACGTGAGGGATGATGAAGCGGTGCAGCCTGCCATTTCCATCCATGAAAGCCGCAAGTTTGATCGCGCGGGCAAGCGGCGATGGGCAACATCGGGTTGTCCAAAGGCGAAGCGCCACAGTGGAGCGCTACCGGAATGTCAGGCCGAACGATCCGTGGTCAATCTCAACAATCAAATGTGTGTCAATATGCGTGCACGCAATTTAATTGTTCACAATCTATTAATAAAAATTCACACTGGAGATTTCCTTGACACTTCCTATGCCCGCATTGATGAACAGCTTGCCGAAGACTGCGAGTACCGCACTAGTGCTTCTGGCAAGCGTCTTTGCAAGCTCGTTTGCAAACGCCGCTGATGCCCCCGCTCCACCCGCCGCAGATGGCAAGAGCGTGCATGAAAAAATCGTCGATACCATGACCGTTCTGGCCAAAGGGCCGCACGCCGGTTATCGCGCCAATCACGCCAAGGGCATCGTCCTGACCGGCAGCTTTACGCCATCGGCCAGCGCCGCGACGCTGAGCAAGGCACCGCATTTTCTGCAAACCGTGCCGGTCACGGTACGGTTTTCCAATCCGACCGGTATCCCGACCTTGCCCGATGCCTCGCCGAATGCCAGCCCGCACGGCATCGCGATCCGCTTCCAGTTACCGGAAGGCGCGGTCACCGATATCGTCAGCATCTCGTACAACGGCTTTCCGGTGGCCACACCGGAAGACTTTCTGCTGTTTCTGAATGCCGTCGCCAGCACCAAGCCGGACTCACCAAAGCCGACTCCGGTCGAACAATTTCTGGCAACCCATCCGGCGGCAATGAAGTTTGTCAGCACACCGAAACCGGCACCGGTCAGCTTTTCGACGCTCGCGTTTTATGGCGTCAATGCCTTCCAGTTCACCAACGCCAAAGGTCAGACCGAATACGCGCGTTACCGCATCGAACCGCTGGATGGCATGAAAGCACTGACGCCGGAACAGGCCAGCGCTGCCGCGCCGAATTACCTGATGGATGAACTGCCAACGCGGGTAGCCAAAGGGCCGGTGAAGTTCCGCATCAGTGCCCAGATCGCCGCCAAGGGGGATTCGATCAATGACGGCACCGCCGTCTGGCCAGACGACCGGCCGCAAATCGAACTGGGCATCCTGAGTCTGGACAAGATGTCGCCGGACAGCGCCGCTGCAGAAAAGCTGCTGGCATTCAATCCGCTGTTGCTGACGGACGGCATTGCACCGTCGGCCGACCCGGTACTGCTGTCGCGCCCGATTGCGTATAGCGTGAGCGTGGTGCGCCGGTTGACGACGAAGTAAGGTTGAAGCAAGTCGATTGGTCGGGCTGGCACGGTGTCATCGTGCCGGCCCGATTGTCGTCCGGGGATAGCGAATCCGAATCCGAATCCGAATCCGAATCCGAATCCGACACTGTTCAGAAAATCTGAGCCAACACCTCGAAATTGAGGAAAAACTGTGTTCTGGCAAAAAAATAATCCGATTTGACGGCATTGGAGTAAGGGCCAGCGTCGCTGCACTACGCCGGAAACCGCACCGTAAACACTGTCCCTACCCCATCGGGACCGCCCGCCAGCATGATCTGCGCGCCGTGCGCCTGCACGATATCGCGCACGATGGCCAGGCCAAGGCCGCTGCCGGTGACGGTATCGTCAAGCCGAACGAAGCGGTTGAAAATCGTGTCCCGAGCCGAGTCGGCAATGCCGGGGCCGTCATCCTCTACCGCAAAGATAACGTGATCGCCATCAGACAGGCAACGCACCGTCACGCTGCTGTGCGCCGGTGAATAGCGGATCGCATTGTCGACCAGGTTATCGATCATGTCGCGCAACAGGAATTTATCGCCCTTGACGTGGACTGGTTGCAGATCAAAACCAAGATCGATTTTTTTCTTGTCCGCCTGTTCGACAAAATACTGAATCGACTGCTCGACGAGTTTGTCGAGGCTCACCGTATCCAGCCGGTCTTTTTCGAAGCGTGTGGTGTCGGCACGCGCCAGCGACAGCAACTGGTTGGTCTGGCGAATCATCCTCTCGGTAGAAAACCGCATCATGCTCAGTGAATGGGTCGTGTCGTGTTCGCCGCCATGGCGCTGCTGCAACCATTCGATCTGCATCTGCAGACCAGCCAGCGGTGTACGCAACTGATGGGCCACGTTTGCCAGAAATGCCTGTTGCGCCGTCGCGCTGGTCTGTACTTTGTCGAGCAGGCTGTTGATCGCATGGACCACCGGTCGCAATTCGGACGGGATACCTTCGGCACTGACCGCAGCCAGTTCGTCGTGTACGCGCGCATGCAAATCGGTCTGCATTTTTTTCAGCGGGAACAAGCCTTTCGTGACACCCAGCCAGACGATGGCAATCGAGATCGCCGTCAGCAAGCCTTCCAGCAAGATCATCGCCACGAGTATTTCGGAATTGATGCGGGTGCGTTTGCGCAGGGTTTCGCCGACACCGATGGAAACGGGTATCGCGCCGATGGTGGTTTTCAGGGAAATGATCCGCACCGGTTCGGCCCGCATCACACCACCGTACGCGACCGGATCGTTGGCTGTGTCCGGCGCAGCAAGTGGCGGAAAATCATTGTCGCCCGCGATGGTGCGACCGTCGACCGTGCGCACCACGAAAAAGATCGCATCGAAATGATCCAGTCGCAGGACTTGCTCGGCCTGCTGCGGCAGGTCGATGACGACCTCGCCATCCACGTCACGCAGGCGCGGTATCAAGGCCCACGCCGCATCGGCCAGGCTCTGATCGAACGCCGATTGCGCCGGTGCCCATGCCAGCCAATAGGTCAGGCCGGCACCAACCAGATTGATCAGCAGCAGCGGTGCGATCAGCCAGCCCAGCAAATTCAACCGGATGCTTTTCTTCACGGCGTGGCTTTCATAGCGGAGTCGCTTCGAGCATGTAGCCGAAGCCGCGGATGGTGCGGATTTCGATATTGGCTGCGGCAATTTTGAGCCGGATTCTGGAGATGTAGACTTCGACCGCATTCCAGGTCACGGTCTCGCCCCACGGCAAAATGGCGTCGATGATTTGCTGTTTCGAGACCACGCGCGAGGCCTGCTGCATCAGATACGCCAGCACCGCCCATTCCCGTGCTGACAGCTCGACCGGTTGCAGGCCGATATGGACCCGTTTCGAAAACGTATCGAGCGACAGGGTGCCGATGCGCAGCGACTCCTCGCGCGGTGCACTGCGGCGCACCAGTGCTTTCAGTCGGGCGATCAGTTCGGTGGTTGCGAACGGCTTCACCAGGTAATCGTCGGCACCCAATTCCAGACCATGCACACGGTCCTGCACCGCATCGCGCGCCGTCAGCAACAGCACCGGCGTATGCACGCCATTCAGGCGCAACCGGCGCACGACCTCGAAGCCATCGATACCGGGCAAACCAATATCCAGCACCAGCACGGCGATTTCGGCCCGCTTGATGGCCAGCGCGACATCGTTGCCGTTCGAGACCACATCGACCACCATCCCGTGCGCCTGCAGGACCCGGGAAATACCGTCCGCCAGGATCGAATCGTCTTCTGCCAGTAACACGTGCATGGGGAATTCTTTTTGGAAGTGGAGTGGCGAGAATGGGCGGCCAGGAACGCACGGCGGCGCCTGCGTTGAGCGCCGCACCTGGCCGAGTATACGTGCCAAATCCGTCGCAATCCGGTTGCCGCATTAACTTTTCGTTGTCAGCTTTTTGTCAGCTGGTTGTCATGCTTCCGACAGGACCGAGGCCTACGCTACATCCTCTGCCGAACACGGTTGATGTCTCGCGAAGACGCTCTCGCAGCGGCTTTCAGATAACCCGTCTCGCCTACATATCGGAACCATCATGCTGTTAAGAACATGCGCTGCCGCGCTCGGCGCCGCCCTGCTCGCGTCTTGCGCGTCGCTCAACAATCGCCCCGAAATCGATTGGCAACACGGCGCCAGGCATGGTGTGGTGGCTGGATTCTATACGCCGGAAACTGCGATGGACATGCTGCCTGAGTGCCTGTCCCGAATGCCCAAAGCCACGCTGGCAGAACGTCATTTTGTCAGCGTGCGCTACCGGCATGTTCGTCACCATGCTTACGCTGTGGTCGAAGTCGCGGATGTCAGGCCGCTCTCGATCGGCATGGAAGTCGAGGTCTTGCCGGATGACTGCGCACATGACCAATTCGGCCGGATTGTCCGGATTTTGTCGGCCACACCGCAGCCATAGCGCGAGTACGGCGGCCGCCGGCTTGACCCTTTTATTCGAACCATGAGCAACTTATGCGTAATTACAATCTGTCTGCCGTCCTGCTGGTACTGCTGGTGCTGCGCACGCACTGCGCAGCCGCCGCGCAAGCAGACCTCTCTCAACCACTCAGTCTGACGCAGGCGGTTCAGGTCGCCATCGACCATAACCACGATGTCCGCCTGGGTGGTCTCGCAGTCGACAGTGCCGGCGCTGCCAAGCTGATCGCGGCGGCGTCCCCGAATCCGATGCTCACTGTGCAGAGCTTCAACATCAATCCTGCGCTGGGGATCGGCGCGGGCAGTCTGCGTGCGAAGACCGTCGATAGCGCGATCCGCATGGATCAACTGATCGAACGCGGCGGCAAGCGGGGGCTGCGCATCGACACTGCCGTGCAGCTCGAAGACGCCGCACGCAACGATCTGCGCGACAGCTATCGCCAGCTGAAAATCAACGTGGCGCAGGCTTATTACGATGTGCTGGCGGCGCAGGAAAAGCGCACCATCACGCTAGAAACCGCCGCACTCTATGACCACACCGTCACCGCCGCGCAAAAGCGTCAGAAAGCCGGCGACATCGCCGCCGCCGACGTGGCCCGGCTGCAGGTCGACGCGCTGCGCGCGCAAAACGATGTGGTGCAAACTGAGGCCGACCTGAACCGGGCACGACAGGCACTGGCGCTGCTGCTAGGAAAAATCGCCAGTGCCGGGCAGCTTGCGCTGACCGATGGCTGGCCCGACGATGCATTTGACATCGCCGTCCCCACCGACAGTCTGACCGACCAGCGCCCCGATGTACTGGCTGCAAAGTTTCGCCTGGACGCTGCGGGAACGGCGTACAAGCAGGCGCTGGCCATGCGTACCCGTGACGTCTCGGTCGGGGTTCAGATCGACCATTACCCGGCGAGTCCGGCCAATCCGCAAGGCAGCGGCAACAGTGTCGGCATTGCGCTGCAAATCCCGCTGTTCACCCGCAATCAGTTCGATGGCGACATCCGCAGTGCCGCACTGGCGGTCGACATGGCGCAGGAAATGCTCGCAAAAATCCGTGATCAGGCCCGCAGCGAACTGTTCGGCAACTGGCAGGCAGCCGACACCGCCTATCGCCGCTTGCAGCGCTATGACAGCGCACTGCTGGTGATGGCAAAACGCGCTGCCGATGCCGCCGAGTTCGCCTACGTCAATGGTGCACTCGGCGTGATGGATGTACTGGATGCGCGGCGCACCTATCGGGCGACACGCCTCGATGCCGTGGCAGCACGGGCCGACTATGCAAAATCACTGGCGACATGGCGGGCCACTATTTCTGAAAGCAAAACACAATGAACCTGACATCCGCCTTGCCGAAAGTCGGCATCTCCCTCGTAGCGATCGTACTGGCCGTGGCTGGCTATCGGTATGTCAGCACAACGACCACGCCGGCAGCCGTGCCCGAATTGAAGGAAGCGGTGCCGTCGGGCCTGATCCGCTTCGCACCGAATGCCCCCCAGCTATCGTCACTGAAAATCGCCACTGTCACCGAAGTCCCGCTGCCGGTCTCCGACGCGCTCAATGGCCGCATTACCTACGACGAAAACGTCACCACCCGCGTGAGCTCGCCGATCCTTGGCCGGGTCACTGCGTTGCATGCAGAAATCGGCGATGTGGTGAAACGCGGTACGGTGCTGGCCGATATCGACTCGCCCGATCTGGCCACGGCGGAAGCCGACTGGCGCAAGGCGCAAGCCGATGAGCTGCGCAAAAAATTGGCGCAGCAGCGTGCCAAAACGCTGCTCGAAGGCGAGGTCCTGGCACGCAAGGATTACGAGTCCGCGCAAGCCGATTTTCAGCAGGCCAATGCAGAAACACGGCGCACCATCGCGCGCATGAAAAACCTGAACGCGGCTGGAACCGAAGACGGCCGCTTCAGCCTGAAGGCGCAATTCGCCGGCACCGTCGTCGATCGCCAGATCAACCCCGGTCTGGAAGTCCGGCCTGATTTGCCCAACCCGCTGTTCGTCATCACCGATTTCAGTCGACTGTGGGTCATCGTTGACGTGCCAGAACGGAGTGCCACCGAGCTGCATGCCGGCCAGTCGGTCTCGATTGACACCGACGCCTGGCCCGATGAACGGTTTGTCGCCACGATTGAGCGGATCGGCCTGGCGCTCGACCCGGTAACACGCCGCATCCAGGTGCGCTGCACGGTGCGCAATCCCGATCGCAAACTGAAGCCCGAGATGTTCGCCCGCGTCGCTTTTCTGGCCGATGGCGACGGCAAGAAAGCCATCCCGGTACCGAATACCAGCCTGTTCATCGATGGCATCTACAGCTACGTATTCGTCGAAAAGCAGCCCGGTGATTTCGAGAAACGGCGCGTCAATGTCAGGCTCAGGGGGCGCGAGACCAGCTACGTCGATACCGGCCTGAATGCCAACCTGAATGCCAACCTGAATACCAGCCGGAATTCCGGCCTGAATTCCGGCGAACGGGTGGTCACGGAAGGTGCATTCCTGCTCAATGCCGAGGGCGCCGCCGATGTTAAATAACATGATTGATTTCGTCCTGAAGCAGCGCGTGTTCGTGCTGATTCTGACTGCGGCACTGACGCTGTTCGGCTACCGCGCGCTGACGAATTTGCCGATCGAGGCGTTTCCTGACGTACAGGATGTGCAGGTGCAGATCGTCACGCAATTTCCGGGGCAGGCACCGGAAGAAGTCGAGCGCACCATCACGCTGCCGATCGAACGCGAGATGAGCGGCGTGCCGCACCAGACCCAGTTACGCTCGGTGACCATCACCGGCCTGTCGGTTGTCACGCTGACCTTCGCCGATGGCACCGACGATTATTTTGCACGCCAGCAGGTGCTGGAAAAACTCCAGAACGTGGTGCTGCCGAGCGGCATCCAGCCCGGCCTGGCGCCACTGACAACAGCCGTCGGCGAAGTGTTTCGCTACATCGTCGAAGCGCCGCCGGGCATGGATGCCAATGAAGTGCGGGCACTGCAGGACTGGGTGATTCGTCCCGGCCTGCGCATCGTCCCGGGCGTGGCCGACGTGGTCAGCTTTGGTGGCACGGTCAAGGAATATCAGGTCCAGGTCGATCCGAATGCACTCAAACGCTACGGCGTCACCATCGATCAGGTCAGCCAGGCGTTGACCAACAACAGTGCCAACGTCGGCGGTGGACTGGTGCGACGCGGCGACGAAGCGCTGGTGGTGCGCGGCATCGGCATCTTCAACCGGATCGATGAAATCGGTCGCGTCATCGTCAGTGCCAAAGCCGGTAAAACCGTGCTGGTATCGGATCTCGGCGATGTCACCATCGGCCACCGGCCACGCTCGGGCGTGGTCGCTTTCAACGACAACAACAGCGTGGTCGAAGGCATCGTCCAGATGACCAAGGGCAGTAATGCCGCCAAAGTCGTGGAAGATATCAAAGCCAGCATTACCGCCATCAATGCAAAATTGCCCAAGGGCGTACGCCTTAAAACCATTTACGACCGTACCGAACTGATCGACCACACCGTCCACACCGTGGCAGAAAATCTGCTGGTCGGTGCCGCGCTGGTGATCGCGATCCTGGTCATCTTTCTGGGCAACTGGCGTGCTGCGCTGATCGTCGCCACCGTCATTCCGCTGTCGCTGCTGTTCGCTTTCATCATGCTCGATGCACGCGGTATTCCGGCCAATCTGATTTCGCTGGGCGCGGTCGATTTCGGCATCATCATCGACAGTGCAGTGGTGCTGGTCGAGGCGCTGATGGTGCGGCTGGCGGTGCAAAACAAGGATGCCGCCAGCGGCCTGACGCCCTACCACTGGCGCAAGCAGACACTGAAACAGACCGTGGTCGAACTCGGTCATCCGATCCTGTTTGCCAAGGCCATCATCATCGTCGCGTTCCTGCCGATCTATACCTTCCAGCGGGTCGAAGGCAAGATTTTTTCGCCGGTCGCATTCACCCTGAGCTTCGCGATTCTGGGGGCGATTGTGCTGACGATGACGCTGGTCCCGACGCTGCTGGCATGGGCGCTCAAGCATCACACGCTGGCAGAAAAGCACAGCCACTGGATCCAGTCGCTGCAGCATCGCTATCGTGCACTGCTGGTGCGGGCACAGCAGTCGCGCGTCTGGGTCATCGCCGCATCGGTGGCGATCCTGGTACTGACGCTGGCGCTCGCACCACTGCTGGGCAGTGAATTTTTACCGAAGCTGGATGAGGGCAATATCTGGCTCACTATCAGCCTGCCGACCTCGAGTTCGCTGGAAAAAACCCAGCAGGTCGAGCAACAGGTGCGCGCCATCCTGAAATCGTTTCCGGAAGTCGGCAACATCATTTCGCACGTCGGTCGTCCGGATGACGGCACCGATCCGAAGGGGCCGAACAATATGGAAATCCTGGCCGACCTGAAACCGCGTAGTGGCTGGCGGTATGACAGCAAGGACAGCCTGATTGCAGCCATGTCGGCGAAGATCCGCACCATTCCTGGCGTGCCCACCAATTTTTCGCAAGTCATCGAAGACAATGTCGAAGAAGCGCTGTCGGGTGTCAAAGGCGAAATCGCGGTCAAACTGTTCGGCCCGGATCTCGATGTGCTGACGCAAAAAAGCGAGCAGATCGCAGCCATCCTCAGCCGCATCCCGGGTGCGGCCGATGTCGCGGCAGTCAAGATCGGCGGCCAGAGCGAACTCGATATCGTGATCGACCGGGAGCGCATCGCCCGCCTCGGCATCAATATTGCCGACGTCAATACCGCGATCCAGACGGCGCTGGCCGGCAATGCCGTCAACGCGTATTTCGAAGGCGATCGCCGCTTCGATATCGTCGTGCGTCTGAAAGAACAGTTCCGCCAGTCGATCGACGACATCGCCGCGCTGCAGGTCAATTTGCCGGCTGGTGCCGGCACGGTCGCACTGGGTGACATCGCCCATATCGCAACCCGGCAAGGCGCGGCACGCATCAGTCGCGAAGCGGGCGGACGCAGTGCCTCGGTCAAGGCCAATCTGCTGGGCCGCGACCAGGGCAGTTTTGTCGCCGAAGCGCAGCAATTGGTCGCAGCCCAGGTGCATCTGCCGTCCGGCTATCAGATTACCTGGGGCGGGCAGTTTGAAAACCAGCAGCGCGCCGTCAAGCGGCTGCAGATCATCGTGCCGATTACGGCGTTCATGATTTTCTCGCTGCTGTTCTGGGCCTTTCGCTCGATCCGCAAGGCCTTACTGGTACTGGCGATCGTGCCGTTCACACTGATCGGCGGCATCGTTGGGCTGGCGCTGGTGGGCTTGCATTTTTCGGTATCGGCAGCGGTGGGCTTCATTGCCGTGGCCGGGATTTCGGTACAGAACGGCGTGATCATGGTCGAGCAGATGGTGGAACTGAGCCGCACCAATTCCTCGGCCTTTGCCAGTGCGGTCGACGGTGCGGTAGCGCGCTTGCGGCCGATCCTGATGACTGCGCTGATGGCAGGACTGGGCTTGCTGCCGGCAGCACTGTCGCACGGTATCGGCTCGGAAACCCAGCGACCGTTTGCGGTCGTGATCGTGGGCGGGATTGTGTCGGCGACGTTGTTTACGCTGTTGTTGCTGCCGCTGGCGTTTCCGTATTTTTCGGAGAGGGTGGAGAGTGAGTGAGGGTGGCTTTGAATTGGAGCGTGCACGGGGCAACGTACCGTGCACGCCCTGCTGTTGACCGAATCTCGCGTCGCCACCCATGAGATGGACTGAACGACGATGACATATCTAATCAAAGGTGGCGCCTCAGGTCGACGCTGTTCTTTGATGAACGGAAATCACCATCGATTATCCACCAGGTTTAGCAGCTTGGCGCAGGGTAATTCCATTGATTGGTAAAGGGATCGAAACGCGAGTGCACCTGAACCCGGACCTTGCAGCCGTTTTCATAAGTGACCACACAGCTTCCGTTGGTACATTGGGAAGCGCAACGCACGGTCCGCGTATTCGGACGGCAACTTTTTTCGGATGCAACCGCCGGAAGACGCGCTACTGGCGCGGATGCGAGCTGATATGCCCTGCAATGGCTCCGGACCATATGACCTTGCATTTCTGCGCGGTCAGATTCGTGCAGCGCTCTATGGCCTCCTTGTCTGCCTCATCACTATTGCTAACTGCATACATCAAATAGTAATTTTGACCTTCCTCTTTATCTTTTTCTGATTGCGCAAGCGAATAAAAACCAGATTTCGTGATTTCATACAGCACTTTACAGCTTGTATTGCCACAATTTGCTAGCGCACTCTTTCTCGCATCTGCAAGGCTTACAGCGCTCCTGGCCAAGCCAATACTACCTCCCCCATCAGCGCGGACAATCGCTTTGGTACGATCCAGTGCACAGTCTTTTTTCGGAGTAGTCTCGTTGCATTTTTGCAATGCCAACTGGTTTGCTTCACGCTGTGTGGCACGTGTCGCCCATGCCCAGCTGTCGTCACTGCCGTAGGCGATGGACGATGCAGATGCCCTGGCAACACCGGGCAAAGCGATAAACACGAAAAGCAGTATGGCAGCCAAACTGACGTAGCCAATTACACCGCTGGCTTGTGAATTTTTTTTAATAACTGAAGTCGGCATTTTTTATCTTTCGTATTAATTTTGCTTATAAAGAGATCGATACATTGGAGTGGCTTTCTTGCTGATGTAGTACATCCAGTGATACGCGCCTATCTATAAAAATTACGACCGTAATTAACAGAAGTCGATGCCGAATAATTTCTTTCAAGAGACTGAATATAGTGATCTACATAACACCGTCTAGATCACATTAATCCATAATATATAAATAGTAACGACAGTCAATGGAAAGCACAAGGCAAGGTGATTCAAACCCGCTCAGGAGAATAATAAAGAGTTTCTCCACACTGCACGCAGGAATGCGAACGTACGAAGGTTCCATTCATTAAATTCCTCACCGAGATGCGATGATCTCCGCAAAATCTGCAATGAATACGCCCATTTTCCGATGATTCTGGAAAATTATTTTTGTACCAGCTGTAAGAATGGCTTTCCAGATTTTTTGCGTGCTTTTTATTCGCCTTGGAAGCATTAACCACCAGCAGAATAAATGCAAAAAAAGCCATCGTAAAACCCGATACCATTGCGGCATCAAAACCGAATAAATAACATATTCCAAAATTAAGGATGAAAAATATAAGGATGAAATTTCGAAACGAGCGTTTAAAATTGTTAATACTCTCTTTCACAATATCTGGGATTTTGTAATCTTTTTCCATGAAATTGTCCCGTTCATTATAAAATTTTGATAAAAAACGTGTTTAATAAGAAAGTTAATACTTTTACGACCACCGACGCTTTTTTGACTGTTTGATCTCGGCATTGATTATTCGAAGCCTCTTTGTTTTTAATAACCACCCGTTTGCTGTTGGAAATTTGTCGGCTTGAATCCGACTTTGCAATTCATATTTGGCACCAACAATAACTCTGCACAAATCAGTCAGGAATCCAAATTTATCTCAACGGTAGGGGCGAAAAGCAGCAACACTACTTATTCGTCAGGCGTGCAATTGCAGGCCCGTTACCGATTTCCGGCTGTCCTTCAATGTGGGTAACCTTGGTATTTGGAATTGCTTCGATGGTTCGCACCATATCCATAATCGTCTTGTCCACCCACTCTTCGGGTGTACCGATCATCGAGTTTGCGATGTCGCGGGATACCTGAAGAATCCCGCCTTCAACTTTCTGGAAAATCGCGTAGGTGTCCAGGTGATAGCCACTCTGATACCGATACAAACAACCATAGAGAGTGAGATTGCTCGACCCACTGATCGTGCGCTCCGCACGGGCCGTCCAGACAGCACCGTTGCACGACGCCGCCTTCATGCTAATGCCGCCGCCCTGCATGGCAGACATTTGCAACATGACACCCAGTCCAGTTCCACCGAGCTTGTCCGACATGTCCGAAATCGTAAAACGACCTGGTGTTGCCGGTAACGCCGTCGACATTTGTAGGGGCGTATTCTGGTTGATCTGGTTCGTGTTTTTGCCCAGGCCATCGACTGCGGCTTTGGACACACTACTGGTTGATGCCGCAGTTTTGATGTCGAAGATGTGATACATCTCGACCGTACTATTGCGGTTTACAAGGTAGCTGTTAGGTCCGGCACATCCGGCCAATATCAAAGTGAATGGAAAAAGAAGCAAGGCTGTAGTTTTCATTTTTTCTCACTGAGGTGAATGGATTTATGGACTATAAATGTCAAAACTGATGTCGGTCAAATGACTACGTTTTGTTTTTTCATGTTTTACACAGCTTCGATTATGGAAAAATTGTGAATTTTCACTTGCATGGTTTTATGCAATTTCACTCCATGAATTTTTTACTGCAATCAACAATAATTATTGTGAAATACAATATCAAATATTCTCTGAACACAGATCTGAAATACCTTCAAAAACTCAATCCGGAAATATCGAATTAAAAATTCATCCAACCATATTGATCACAATGAAATGAACGTTTTAATCGTTATCCATTTCATTTTCCATACCCAGTACAACAACCACCACGTATATCAATTCAGGAACTGTCTGAACTATCAGCGCTGTCTAGTTAAAATTCAGCGTCATTGCGACGACCCTTCTATTCGTAGCGACGAGTACCGCTTTTTACGCGATGAAAACTTCAAAAAGCGCAGGCGTCATACCGCAGCGGCCGACAACATCGCATCAGCACCGGCAAGAATGAATCCCGCCCACTCAAAAGCTGGTCGCCCTGCCGCATGCATGGTGTTCTTCGCCCGGTTAAGCGCCAGGCAGATGGAAGGTTCACGTGCAAGCTCGCGATAGAAATGATTCATCAGCGTCACCGTTGCCGTACTTGAAACAGCCCAGACCGAGGTCAGGCTGCAAGCCGCACCCGCTGCTTCGACAGCGCGCCGCATCCCGGACAGGCCTTCACCGGCGACCACGTCACCGTTTCCCGTATTGCAGGCAGAGAGCACGACCAGCGTGGTTCCCGACAGCGACAGGCGGGCCACGTCTTTTGCCAGCATCAGGTCGGGTTGACCGTTCTGGCTCAGCACCAGAGCGCTGCGTCGCCCCGGAATGACCAGGTCGAGAATGGACTCGCCGGTCACTGCGGCCATGGTGTCCTGTTCGTCCTGACTGACGGAGGCGTCGAGCATGACGGCGTGGGCTGCGATGTGCAGCACCTGGGGTGCCACAGCCCGCCGCAAAACTGCACAGGACGCGTCGGTGTTTTGCATTACGGTGCTGGCAATGCCGATGCTTGCCAGCGCATCACTGACACTCGCTGCCTCGACTGCCGTTTCAGGCAGTGGTCGTACGGCCACAGCTGGATGCCAGCGCCGCTCGGCGTGTACCGCCACCTCGCCACTGCGGCTGACATTCGCATCTGGCGACGACGGCTTTTCCTGGTCATAGCGCGGGTTCGCCAGGATCAGCGCGCCGGTGGCGTTGGGACCCTGCGCTGCCGTCGATCCGGCTCCGGCAGGGTGGCTGACTGGTCCGAGCGAGGACAGCATGCGCACCCGATGACGTAGCAGAACGAGCTGCCCGGTTTCCTCAGGCAATGCGTCGAACGGCAGCAGTGCAAGCATGCCATCAGGGTCGATCCGCCAGGTCGCGGCTGCGCGCACCGACATTGGCAGGTCATGCAGGAGCGCTGCAAACACCACCTTTCCTGCCGCTTCCACTTCGGCGCGGCCAAGGATCGCGGTGCGAAAGCGGGTCACTGCCCGCTCGATCGGTGACGCTTCGCCCAGATCCATCACCTGAATCTCGGAAAGGGTCACGCAATACCGCACGTAGCGGGCAGGCGAGATTGCTGCCTGGGCCAGGGAAACCGGTGCCTGATAGCGGAAAAATCCGATGACGGCGTCGTTTTCAAGCGAGGCGCGGACGTGATCAAGCCACAGCGGTTGCGTTGCAGTGGCATCGGCGTGCATCAGTTGTTGTGCCAGCAGAAAACAGCTTTCCTGGCGTACGGCCAGCCTCAAAAATGCGTTGATCCCATCCTGGGTCGTTGCCTGTGCCGCCATCGCGTCTTCGAGCAGGAATGCCTTGTCACGCAGCGACCGGATTGCCGGATCAGCCGATCCATCCATGCGGGCTTTGATCATTCGGGCGTAACGCATGCCACCGCCTTTGGCGTCAGCGATCTCTTCGAACCAGCTGGCGGCAGCGCCTGGCCAGCCGTGGCCCTCGCGCCCGAGTACCAGACGGGCCGAAACAAGACTTCGGCGTATCGAATAGGCCGCATAGACACCCGACAACAGGCCGCTCTCTTGCTGTGCAATCGCCGTGCGCCTCGCGTTCAACAACAAGAAGCGCGCCAGCAAATCACTGGCCTGCAGAGGGAGGCCGATATGAGCAAGCATCAGGCCTAATCTGGTATAGCGATATTCCAGAGAGATGATCTCTGGCAGCGTGTTGGCGGAATGTTCTGCCGACAGCGTTTTTTGACACAACGCCAGGAGTTCCTCGCGGAGTCCGGCAGCAAGCAGGGCGCGCCCCAACGTAGTCGGCATGTCGGCACTACCGATGCTGGCATCGCCTGTCAGGGCATCCACAGGCTTGAGCGACCGACCGGCGACGTGCACCGCCGCCAGCACATGCCGTGCGTATTCAGTCGTCAGCAACTCCAGGCCCATGCCGGAATCGAGTGAGCGCACGATGCCTGCAAAGCGCGGCAGATCTTCTGCCAGGATCCGTTCTTCGGTCCGGGCTGCCAGTCGCAGGCAAGTTACCGCCTCGGCGATGCGGGACACCGCCAGGAGCGCGAAACCAAGCGGCAGACAGACGAGGCGTCGAAATGGCCAGTTGTTTGCGGAATCAGCGTCGATTACCACGACAGCCTGCTCCAGCAACGCGATCGCCTTGCCTGGTTGATTCAGGGCCAGGGCAACAAGCGCCGGACGCACGAACAGGAGGAGTTGGCGATACACCGCGCCTTCCTCGACACTCCCGGCAACGCCAGTCCCAACCATCGGTAACGTTATCGTGGCCAGGATTGCACGAAGCCAGTGGCGCCGTGCTGGTCGCATCGGCAACCTCATGCGCTGCGCAGCCAAAGTTGGTGCAGCACGTTCCAGCGCTTCCACTGTGTTTCGGTCAATGTGTCGCCAGTGGCATGCTCCAGGCATTGCTTGCGGGCGGCCGGCACCCCGGTCTGTTGCAGGCAACGACGGGCCAGAGCCAGACGCTCGTTCGCCATTGCGACACGACGTTGATTCTCCAGCGCCAGGCGCAAAGCACCCACCACGCGCAAATCATCGTTGTGAAAAGCTGCCAGGCAGTCGTCGTGGGCCTGCCGAACGGGTGACTCGATGTTGGCGGGCACAGGTGACGAGTTGACAGCGGCATCTGGCAAGCGCCATTTGCCGCCAAGCTGTGTATCCATGCAAAAACCAGTGTGCGCATCGACGAACACGACGACGATCTGTTCGTACTGCGCCAGGCGCAACAGATCGTCAGGCGCGTGCCCAACCGCAGCACTTTCCTGCGCAATCGATGGCTGGGGGACCAGCAACGATATCCCGACAAGCACCCACGCCAGGACATGACCTGCTTTCGGCGCATGGGCCGGTAGTGGCGTGGCTGGCGTAGCAGGAGACGTCATTCGCTGGCATCCGTAGTTTCATATGAGAACTATATTAACCGTTAGTAGTTCTTTAATGAAACACTAATGGTGCGTTTCGCGTGAACTTCTGTTGTAATTGATCCATGCAAAACCTGCGGAACAGTTGGCGATGGCCTGGCACTACGCCACGTTCTTTTGCTCCAGGCAATGCAGACGCGGCCAGGACCGTACCCATTGCCAGCCTGTTTCTGCCAATTAACGCTGAGACGCCGAAGTCTGATCAACGCCGTTTATCTACCCGGTGGCGTGACTCGTCACTGGAAAACCGGGCCTGGTCGCAAAGGCAACGCAGCGAATCCGTGTCCTTACTACGATGGCATCACCCTTAGCCCACATGGAGTCAACATGAACAAGTCCTTACCCTTTTCGACTGTCCTGTCTTGCTACCTGATTCTTGCCGTCACCGGAACCAGCTTGTCTGGCTGCGGCGGTGCCCTCGGCGAAAATGGCGTGCCAGTCCCCCCAGTGAACGAAAGCCAGTTTGCCAGCGTTGCCGCTTACTGCACCACCGATACCTTCAAAGTCGATGATCCGAAGCGCGATGGCTGGCTGTCAGCACCCATGATTACAAGTCCCGTCGATAGCGTCGAAATCAGCGCGATCTATTCGCCCGGCGGAAGCACAAGTTCACTTCTTTCGTCCATTTCCATGCAGGTAGACCGTAGCGATTATCGAGGCATAACCACCTCGGTGGTTCGAACTGGCTACAGTCGTCCGGAGTGGGTCATGGGCGTCACCATGCCTTCCGTGCTGGCACCAAAATCGGTCGCTTGCGTGACGCAGGTGGCGCGAATTCATACCCCGATCGACCCGTTTGCCAACACGCCGTTTGCCAGGTTTGCCAACCCGGTCGACACCACGTCGGTACTCTACTGGAGCAGCTACTGGAACCAGGCACTGCCAGTCGACACGCTCGCCGGCTACAAGGTTGACGGCTTTGAATTTGTGGCCGACTTTGCCCCGGCGGACGGTCAGGCTTATTTCGTTTTGGACAAGGCACGATTCCCTGCACCGCAGTCGATGTCGATTTGCTTTCTTGCGCCTGGCGCCGTCACGTGGGATTGCAAGCAACCATCGCTGATCGACAGGGGCGCCAATTGGCAGCTCGTCCAGTCTGGCCTCAAGCAAGGGGTGTACATACTGATGTCGCCGACATTGCAATAGCAACAGGCAGAAACTGCCCGGACATTGTATTCATCAATCAACTTGAGGCGGGCGGCATGGCTACAGCAATTCTGGCAGACGATGAACCGCACATGCGTGCATCGCTGCGTGACCAGCTCGGTGAATTCTGGCCTGAACTGGAGATTGTCGGCGAGGCCGCGGATGGCCCGGCGGCGCTATCGCTGATCGAACGATGTCGTCCAGCGCTCGCCTTTCTCGACATTCGCATGCCGGGACTGACAGGACTGAAGGTAGCGCAGGCCATGACAGCGCAGACACGTGTTGTCTTCGTTACAGCCTACGAGGCGCATGCAGTGAGCGCCTTTGAAGTCAATGCGATCGATTTCGTGCTCAAGCCTGTCGATCCGGCGCGGTTGGCCAGGGTGGTTACCAAACTGCGCAATGCAACCTTGCCCATGACAGCAGACCCGGCAGCACTGCATGCGGCATTCGCCGCGTTGGGATTGGCAGGCCCCATCGCAGATACCAGCGCCAGCAATGCACTTGCGAGCGCAGCAAGGCTCAGTTGGCTGCAGGTCGGGGTAGGACACGAGGTACGTATGGTGCATATTAACGACGTCATCTTTTTTGAATCCGACACGAAATACACTCGCGTCGTAGCCGCCGACTGTGACGGACTGATCCGGCTGTCGCTCAGGCAGCTACTTGACCAGATCGACGCAATGACCTTCCTGCAGACCCATCGCAGTACCGTCGTCAACCGGCGTTTCATCAAGGCCGTCCATCGCCAGAATGACTTGATGGAGATCGTTCTGCGTGGTCATCCTGCGCGACTGAAGGTGTCGCTGCCCAACCATCATTTTTTCAGGGCGATGTGACGACATGTCGCTCCAATTAAAGTCCGCGTACGTACCGCTGGCCGTGTCCGCCGTGCTCATCCTGTTTGCGTTGGCACTGCTGGAATGGGTCACCATGGCCACACTCGGAGAACCTGTGAGCACGGCCGGAATGCTGACCGGTTTTGCGTTGGCGGCAGGTTTGCTCGCGCTGCAGCTGATACGTCCGCAACGAGTTTGGGCGCTTGCATCGGTATCTGTACTGCGCGCACTGACCGAACTGGCGATTTCGGCGACGATCGTCTTTGCGATCGCGGCTGCCTGTGCCCTGTTTTTGCCGACGTCGTTGAGTGAACGGTTCATGCAGGCAGACCGGGCAACGGACCTGATTATTTTTGTCTTCATGGGGCTGTCGATCCTGATTGCGGCACGCGCGTGGACGCGATACAACCGGCAGCAGGAAACCGCCAGCGCAGCGCTGATCGAAGCGGCTCAGGCAAAGTCGGACCTGGCGCAACGCGAACGGGCCTTGCTGGAATCGGAGATGCTGTTGTTACGGGCCCAGATCGAGCCCCATTTTTTGTGGAACACGCTGGCGCACCTGCAGTACCTGGTGATTAAAAATCCAGCCGAGGCTGCCCGTATGACCTCCCATCTCATTCGATTTCTGCGTGCTGCGGTACCGTCCGTCGAGGCTGCGGCGGGGACCTTGGGCACGGAGGTCGATGCGGTACAGGCTTACCTGGAACTGATGAAAATTCGCATGGGAGAACGGCTGACTATCCGGATCGACTTACCCGAGGCGTTACGATCGGTGCAGGTTGCGCCACTGGTGCTGCAAACACTGGCAGAGAACGCCATCAAGCATGGTGTCGAGCCAAAGATGGGGAGCGTCGAGGTCGCAGTCAGCGCGGGCCAATGCGGCACCGATAACGGTACCTTGTGGATCGAAGTCAGCGATACAGGGATCGGCTTGCAAGCTTGTGCCCCAAGCCGCGGTACGGGGCTCGGATTACGCAATGTGCGCGACCGCCTGGCACACATTTATGACGATAACGCCACGCTAACCATTGCCGGCGCTCCCACCGGCGGCGTGACTGTTCGCATGGAGATTCGAGGCGCTATTGAACAGTCCGCAGCGATCCTGAAGCAAGCCGTGATGTCGGAAGATCGACGGTAAAAAGTTCATGACCAATACCCTGCATTTCGCTTTGACCGCTACCGTATCGCCGCCAGCTGAACCGGAATCACATGAGCGCCGGTCCGCAACCGGCTCCATGAACAAGACGTTTGCCGCCAACACGCACCACAACCAAGGAGATACTTCATGCTTCGACAAATATTTGTTGCCGTAATGACTGCCGCCATCGCCCTGACCGTATTGCCGGCAGTCGCCGCAGATCAAAAACCGCTTGAGCTTTTTGGTGTGACACTAAAAGGAGCAACCCGCGACCAGCTACGTCAGGCATTCAAAAAAAATGAACTGATAGCAACCCGCGAGGAAAATAGCTATTGGGTGGACACCTACGATGTCAAAGGAGTCCTCGAAGGCGCCTCCAGCCTTAACGCGGGGTATGTCTCGTCCTCTGGCAAATTCGCGTTTGCCGAGTACACGTTCCCCAGCTTCATGGACACACAGTCGGTTGCAAAAGTCATCAATATGGTTGCGATCAAGTATGGGCGGCCCTCTTCACAGAGCGGCAGCTATGACCTTGGGCAAGTGACTGCAAAGTGGAACGTGGGTCAAGGAATGCAAATCACGGTGTCACGTGGCTGGCCTGAAACCACGACCTACCTGAATTTCACAGACTCGTCTGCCAGGAACCAAATGAATGCCGAGATCGACGCTGAAAAAAAAGCACAAGTGGCGCAAAAGGCAAAGGCGCAGAGCAAAGCTTTCTGAGCGAGATACGCGGGACAAACACCGAGACATTAGCTGATTGGCGGCGTATTCCGATCAACGTGACTGCCGAGTCAGTGTAGCCGACGTGCTAGCCCGCTTGCGGCCGATCCTGATGACTGCGCTGATGGCAGGACTGGGCTTGCTGCCGGCAGCACTGTCGCACGGCATCGTCTCGGAAATTCAGCGACCGTTTGCGGTGGTGATCGTGGGCGGGATTGTGTCGGCAACGTTGTTTACGCTGTTGTTGCTTCCGCTGGCGTTTCCGTATTTTTCGGAGAGGGTGGAGAGTGAGTGAGGGTGGCGTTGGGCGTGAAAGTAGGGTGTCTGGTTTTCCGGGAAGCGGTAATCCAACCGCAAAAGTGGCTTCCCGGCTGTAGTGGTCTATGGCGATTAATCTGCCGCGAAACCCTTCCTGGTTAGCTGCTGTTCCACCTGCTCCAGCTCTTTAAGGTCCACGCTGTCCGCCTCGGCGGCATCAACCTTGCGCCGCTGCCCGTCAAACTGCGCATATCGCTCATGCACGATGTCGAGCATCGCCTCATGGCTGACCCGCCCGGCGCCCTTGAGTAACGGGCTTTCGTTGAACTGCATGAAGTTATCCACGTACTGCCGCCAATCGACCATCCGCAGCTCTTTGCGCTGGCGGGTGCGCAGCTCGGCAAACTCAAGGAAGGCCGATACCATGCGATTCAGGTGATCAATTTCATCGGAATGTAGGTAATTCTTGGCAATCACGATATCGGTCTTGCGTACCCGGCCCGCTTTCCAGGCAGTCAACGCCATGTTGGGTTGTGTCGGGTCTGCCCGCATGACGATGATTTCCGCCGCAGTATGCTGTGTGACGGCATACAGCAGCTTGTTTTGCACTTCCGCAAAGAACTGGCCAACTACCTCGGCACTGTCTTTGTAGTCGACCGACAGCGCAAACACGTCGCGCACCTTCTGGTAGAACCGCTTTTCCGATGCCCGTATCTCGCGAATGCGTTCCAGCAGTTCATCGAAATAGTCCCAACCTGCCGGGTCTTTCATGCGTTCGTCGTCCATGACGAAGCCTTTGACCAGGTATTCCCGCAAGTTGGCGGTTGCCCATTGGCGGAACTGGGTGCCGCGCGGCGATCTGACTCGGTAGCCCACGGCCAGAATCATGTCGAGATTAAACATCTTGGTACGGTAGCGCTTGCCGTCAGCGGCAGTTGTCAAGTCTTCCTTGACAACTGAATTACCGTTCAGCTCACCCTCCGCCAGTACGTTTTTGACGTGAAGGCTGACGTTCTGCTTGGTGGTCTGGAACAGTTCCCCCAGCTCAAGTTGCGTCAGCCAAAGTGTGCCTTCTTGCGCCCGCAGGAACACACGCACGCCACCATCTTCGGCAGAATAAACAACCAGTTCGCCCTTACTCATCGCTCAATTCCTTCAGGTATAGGGATATTTGCGCCTCTAGACCGGCCGGTTCTGCCATAAGCCGTTCACGCTCCTTGCGCAGCGCCAGCAGCTCAGTCGCCACTTCTTGCGACGCGTTGACTCAAACGCGGCAACCTGCGCCTGGCCTGCAGCACGATGATGGCCAAGTTGAAGCATCCATCGGTGTCTGGCACCAGACTCCCCCGGATTGCCCTGTTCGGGCCGGGCACGCCTCAGCGCTGCACGATGAACGGTTTCGCGCCACCGGCACTCAGCACTTTCTGCGCCGCCTTCTCCGCCTCCGTGCGGCTGGAAAACGGTCCGCTGTAGAGCCGGAAAACGGCACCGGTCTGCACTACTTCAGCCGGTGGCAACGCGTCGGCCGCATCACGCTGAAGATCACGCTGAAGACGCAAGCGCGCCGCTTCGGCATTCGGTGCCTGGGAAAACGCCCCCAGCTGCACATAGAATCCGGGGGTACCGGCCGAGGCTGGCGCAGCCGACGTGGCCGGCATCAGCGCAGCAGCATCCTGCGGCGCGCTGGTGACCGTTGCCTCTGCGGGCAAGTCCATCATCAGCGACGTACCTGACGTCATCGCCGGCGGAATGACTGCGCCTTCCGCCGACGCGGCCGGCCCGGCACCAGTCGCCGAGTTGGCCGCCACCGTTGTGGTCGCCATCACCGGCAGCATCTTCACATCCAGCGCCGCCAGCACTGGCATGGCTGCCGGCCGTCTCGCTGTTTCCATCAGCGGCAACGCGCGCTCACCCAGACGGTCTTTTTCCATGCGTGCAATTTCATCCGGCAACAGGCGCTCGATTTCGATTTCGCTGCTGCCTTTTCCAAGGTAGCCCAGCTTCAATGCTGCGGTGTACGACAAATCCATAATGCGACTGGAATGGAACGGGCCACGGTCGTTGATCCGCACGATCACCTGCTTGCCGTTGGCCAGGTTGGTCACGCGCACATACGATGGCAGCGGCATGGTCGGATGCGCACCGGTCATCTTGTACATGTCATACAGTTCGCCGGACGCGGTTTTCTGGCCGTGGAATTTTTTGCCGTACCAGCTGGCGATGCCGCGCTGTTTCAGCGGCGTATCAATCGAGGTCGGGGTGTAGGTTTTGCCGAACACGACATACGGTTTGTTATTGCGGGCGAAGTTGGCTTCGATCTTCGGTTCGGCATCGGGCACGGCCAGCAGGTTGTCCGGCGGATTGTCGCCCGGACCGTCGTCCTGGTAGTAGCCGCCGCGCCCGGAACCGGCTGCCGGCATCGCTGGTGCAGGTTTTTTGGTGGACGGTATCGCGTCGCGCTGTGTGTCAGCAGGTACTGGCGGAGCGGTCGGTACGCTGCCGCAGGCGGCCAGCGCGAGTGCCGCGACGAGCACCAGCCCATGTTGCATGTTGCGCCGGACAGTGTGTATTGGAGGCTTGCCTTGCATGGGTATTCCTTAACTTTGTACCAGCTTGCGATGCCGCTGGATGCTCATCAGGATGCCGGCACCAAGGCCGAGTGTGACCAGTGCAGTGCCGCCGTAACTCATGAACGGCAGCGGCACACCGACCACGGGCAGGATACCACTCACCATTCCCATGTTCACGAACGCGTAGGTGAAGAAGATCATCGTGATCGCTCCCGCCAGCAAACGCGTAAAAAAGGTGGGCGCATTGGCCGCAATCACCAGACCGCGACCAATCAGCAGCAGGTACAAGAACAACAGCAGCAGATTGCCGGCCAGGCCGAATTCTTCGGAATAGACCGCGAAGATGAAGTCGGTGGTGCGTTCAGGGATGAATTCCAGGTGGGCTTGCGTGCCTTTCAGCCAGCCCTTGCCAAAGAGGCCACCCGACCCCACCGCGATGGTTGACTGAATGATATGAAAGCCTTTGCCCAGCGGATCGGAGGACGGGTCGATCAGCATCATGACGCGCTGGCGCTGGTAGTCGTGCAGCACGGTCCACAGCACCGGCAGACTGGCTGCCACCGTGACGACCAGACCCACCAGAATTTTCCAGGACAGGCCGGCCAGAAAGATCACGTAAAAGCCCGCCGCCAGCACCAGCAGCGCGGTACCCAGATCGGGCTGCCGCGCAATTAGCGCCACCGGGATCGCCAGCAATATGCCAGCGACGGCGAATTCGGTCCAGCGGACCATGCCTTCCCGCTTCTGGAAGAACCATGCCAGCATCAGCGGCATGGCGATTTTCATGATCTCGGAGGGCTGGATGACGATGCCGAGATTGATCCAGCGGCGCGCGCCTTTCTTGACCATGCCAAACACGGCAACCGCAATGAGCAGCGCAATCCCGAAACTGTAGATCGGCACGGCAAAGCGCATCAGCATTTGCGGCGGAATATTGGCGGCGATCCACATCACCACGAACGCCACCAGGATATTGCGCAACTGGTCCTCGACACGTCCCGGAAAATCGATCCCGGCCGAATACAGCGTGACGATGGCCAGCGACAGGATCAGGAAAATGATCAGCGACAGGGCACCGTCAAAGACCAGCAGATGCGGTTTGATGCGCGGCCAGAGCGGACGTTTTTCAATCATGGTGGTGATCCTTAATCCTTGTTGCCTTCGGTTTCAGCGCCGGCTTTCGGACCACCTTCGGCTTCGGAATACGCTTTCAGTTCCGCCGCAGAGCGGACCTCGCCGCCGGCCGGGTTCGGCGCGGACTTGTCGGCTGGCGCACTATCCTTGTCGGTCGGACGCTTGCCGAGCAGATAAAAATCGAGTGCCTTTTTGACGATTGGTGCGGCGGCTTCGGCGCCGAAGCCGCCATTTTCGACGATGATGGCAATCGCGATACGCGGCTTGTCGGCCGGGGCGAACGCCGTGTAGAGCGAGTGGTCGCGATGCCGCTCGTCGATCAGCTTGGCATCGTACTTTTCATTTTTCCTGATCGCGATCACCTGCGCGGTGCCGGTTTTGCCTGCCGACACATAGTCGGTTTTTCCGAATACCCGATACGACGTACCACCCGGCTCGCGCGCCACGCCGACCATGGCGCTTTTGATGACGTCGATATTTTCCTGCTTCAGGGGAATCCGGTAGCTTTCCTTGGGCACGGTCACGGTACGTTCGCGGCTGACGCCATTTTCGATGATCTTCACCAGATGCGGCTTCATCACGATGCCGTTGTTGGCCAGATTGGCGACCGCATGCGCCAGCTGCAGTGGCGTGAAGGAGTTGTAGCCTTGGCCGATGCCCAGCGAAATGGTTTCGCCGGCATACCATTTTTGCTGCTCGCGCTTGCGATACGCCGAGCGCTTCCAGGCCGTCGATGGCAGCAGGCCCTTGCGCTCGTGTTCCAGATCGATGCCGGTCAGCTGGCCAAAGCCGAACGGCTTCATAAAGTCATGCATTGCATCGACGCCGAGGTCATTGGCCAGCATGTAGTAGTAGGTATCACAGGACGCGACGATGGAGCGGTGCATGTCGACCATGCCGTGTCCGCCCTCCTTGTCATCACGGAATTTGTGATTGCCGAAGAAGAAATAGCCCGGGTCGGAGATGCTCATCGCCGGTGTGCGCTTGCCAAGTTCCAGTGCCGCCAGCGCCATGAACGGTTTGTAGGTCGAGCCGGGCGGATAACTGCCGGACAGTGGCCGGTTCAGCAGCGGCCGGTCGAGCGAAGTATTGAGCTGTTCCCAGCTTTGCTGGTCGATGCCTTCGACGAACAGGTTCGGATCGAAGGTCGGCATCGAGACATAGGCGAGGATGTCGCCGGTGGCAGGCTCGATCGCCACCAGGGCACCGCGCCGTCCGGCGAACGCTTCCTCGATCACTTTTTGCAGTTCGATGTCAATCGACAGGATCAGGTTGTTGCCCGGGCTGGCCGGCGTGCGCGACAGCGTACGCACTGCCCGGCCACCAGCCGAGACTTCCACTTCTTCGTAGCCGGTGGTGCCGTGCAGATGCTTTTCGTAGCTTTTTTCGAGGCCTTCCTTGCCGATGTAATCGGTGCCGCTGTAATTCGCGCTGTCTTCCATGTCATCGATCAGGGCGGCGTCGCGCTGACTGATGCGACCGATGTAGCCGGTCACGTGCGAGGCCACCTGCCCGAGCGGATATTGGCGGAACAATCGCGCCTGGATTTCGACGCCCGGAAAGCGGTAGCGCTGGGCCGTGAAGCGCGCTACTTCGGCGTCAGTCAGGCGGGTGCGGATTGGCGAGCTGGCGAAATTGCGGGTTTCTTCGACCAGCTTGCGAAAGCGCTTGCGGTCCTTCGGCTGGATTTCGACCAGCTCGGCCAGTTCGTCGATGGTTTCTTCCAGCCCGGCCTTGAGTTTGGAGGGCGTGATTTCAAGCGTGTAGGCCGAGAAATTGCGCGCCAAAACCACGCCATTGCGGTCCAGAATCAGGCCACGGTTCGGGACGATCGGCACCACCGAAATGCGGTTATCTTCGGCTTGGGCGGCGTACTGCTCGTGCTTGTAGACCTGCAGCCAGACAAAGCGCGCCACCAGAAGACCAAAGCAGATGAACACGAAAATCGCCGCAGCCGAGACCCGCAGCCGGAAGAAATGCAGTTCGCGTTCGGTATTCTTGAATTCAGTCATGCCGGCTCAAGTGGATGGAATGGACAACGCTGACCCGCCAATATGCCGGCATCAGATCGGCCGCGTATCGTCGCGGTCCACGGCGCGGCGCTGCGGCGCCAGCAACAGCCAGGTGACCAGCGGCCACAGCGCCACCGAAATCAGCGATTCGAGGAAGAACAACCAGCCCGGATACTGGCCGGTGGCCCACAGCCGGATCACCAGTTGCACCAGCTGGGTCACCAGGAACAGCGGCAGGATATGCAAGGCCTGCGTGCGTACCGGAAACCACAGCACGCGCCGGTGGATCATGATCGCCAGATAGCACAGCAGCGTGTAGACCAGCGCATTTTCGCCGAGCAGCGCGGCATCGTGCACATCCATCAGCAAGCCCATGCAAAAGGCAACGCCGATACCGACCTTGCGCGGCTGGTGGATGCTCCAGAAAATCAGTACCAGCGCCACGAAATCAGGTGCGCCGACCATGCCACCCCAAGGCAGCAGGTTCAACATGAACGCCATCACCAGACTGGCGATGATGAACAGCGGACTGGCTGGCAGCAGAATGTAGTGCGGCTGGTTCATCGGGTGATTCCTTTGGAGGTTGCCGCCGGGTCCTGGGTGGGCAACGCAGGCAACATTTTGACGGGGTCGCTCAGACGGGTCTTGCCGGTACGGTCCTTCTTGTCTTTCGCATCGACCGGTGGCGGCCGCGGTTCGGCTTTCGGCTGCGCCAGCAGGATGAGCAATTGCTTGTTGCGGTCAATCCCGGCCGAGGGCTGGCACACGATGCGCGCAAAGGCGTCACCGGATTTGTTCTCGACCTGAATGACGGTGGCCACCGACAGACCGGCCGGATACACGCCATCGATACCGGACGTGACCAGCTTGTCACCCTTCTGGATGTCGGCATTGGCTGCCATAAATTTCAGGTCAAGCACGCCGCTCTGACCGCGGCCATACGCCACGCTGCGCAAGCCGTTACGCACCACCTGTACCGGGATCGCCTGATCCTTGTCGGTCAGCAGCGTGGCCTCGGAGGTGAACAGGAATACCCGGGTGATCTGACCAACCACGCCAGTATCGTCAATCACGGGCTGACCGGCGACCACGTCGTGACGCGCGCCACGATCGAGGATGATCTTGCGCGTAAAGACATCGCGGGCGTCGTACAGGATTTCGCTCATGACCGATTTCACGGGCAGCTGTTCGCTGGTGCCGAGCAGCTTGCGCAGCTGGGCGTTCTCGGAAAACAGTTGCTGGGCGCGTTGCAGGGTCTGGGCGTTGGCGGCCTGCTCCAGGCGCAGCCGTTTGTTGTCGCGTTCGACCGCGGCCAGCGACGAGAAATATCCGGCGACGTTATAGAGCGCATCGCGCGGCATCAGCGCCACCATCTGGACCGGATACAGCGCGGTACCGACCACTTGCCGGATCATCGCCAGCGACTGCATGTGCGAGTCGACGACGAGCAGGGCGATCGCAATGAGCGAGAAGAACACCACTTTGGCGCGTGCCGATGCGCCTTGCTTGAATAGTGGTGGTGGGCTGTATTCCATCTAAGGCTGGGTATGGGTACTGGTTTCGTGACCGCCTGTCGGCGTGCAGTGCGCGACAGGGATGCGGCCTTCCAATGAACATCTGCACTGCCGAGCTGGGCGGGATCTGAGCATCACGACCCGTTCGGCTGGCTGGCTTGCCAGCTTACTCGTACGAGAAAATCGAACCCAGTTTGTCCATCCGTTCCAGCGCCATGCCGGAACCGCGCACCACGCAGGTCAGCGGGTCTTCGGCGACGATCACTGGCAGGCCGGTTTCTTCCATCAGCAAGCGGTCCAGGTCGCGCAGCAGTGCGCCACCACCGGTCAGCATCATGCCTTTTTCGGCGATGTCGGCGCCGAGTTCCGGCGGGGTCTGTTCGAGCGCGTTCTTGACGGCCGAGACGATGTTGTTGAGCGGGTCGGTCAGCGCTTCCAGGATTTCGTTGCTGGAAATGGTGAACGAGCGTGGAATGCCTTCGGACAGATTGCGACCCTTGACTTCCATTTCACGGACTTCGGAACCCGGGAAGGCCGAGCCGATTTCCTTTTTGATGGCTTCGGCGGTTTGCTCGCCGATCAGCATGCCGTAGTTGCGGCGGATGTAATTGACGATGGCTTCATCGAATTTGTCGCCGCCGACCCGCACCGAACCCTTGTAGACCATGCCGCCGAGAGAAATGATGCCGACTTCAGTCGTGCCACCGCCGATGTCGACGACCATCGAACCGGTCGCTTCGGACACCGGCAGGCCGGCACCAATGGCGGCCGCCATCGGCTCTTCGATCAGGAATACCTGCGAGGCACCAGCGCCCAGCGCTGATTCACGGATCGCGCGGCGCTCGACCTGGGTCGAACCGCAGGGTACGCAGATGATGATGCGCGGTGACGGCTTGAACAGTTTGGAGTCGTGCACCATGCGGATGAACTGCTTGAGCATTTGCTCGGTGACGGTGAAGTCGGCGATGACGCCGTCTTTCATGGGGCGGATGGCTTCGATGTTACCGGGGACTTTGCCCAGCATCTGCTTGGCTTCCTTGCCGACGGCCTGGATGGTTTTTTTGCCATTCGGTCCGCCTTGCTGGCGGATCGCGACGACTGATGGTTCATCCAGCACGATGCCCTGTCCACGCACATAGATCAGCGTGTTGGCGGTACCAAGATCGATGGCCAGATCATTGGAAAAGTAACTACGGAGAAATCCAAACATGTATTGTCCTGATGCGTGGCGGGTGCACGCGGTATCGATATGGGGTTAAATGACGCTGTGAACATGCGTGTCTTGAAACATGAGGCTGTGTGAGCCACGCGAGGCAGCCTGAGATACGGCGCCGTCAACGTGAACGCCCGACATTCTACCTTATAATTCACGCTGATCTGCCTCGTGAAACACGCCGGAAACCGCGTATTCCACGAAGTTTTTCCCCACTGCCGGCCTGAAATTTCGCCTTTCCTGAAACATTTTTCGGCGCGCTCGCTGCGTGTCTGCCAGCCATGTCGCTTACCTTATCGAATGTCACCATCCTGGCCAACCTGGCCCAACTCGCCTTGACCGATGAGCAGGCCAACAAGTCGCTGGCCAAACTCAATGACATCTTTGCGCTGGTCGAACAGATGCAAAGCATCGACACCACCGGCATCGAACCGCTGAGCCATCCGATCGCCGTCCTGCTGCCCGATCTGTCGCTGCGTTTGCGCGACGACGTCGTGACCGAAACCAACCGGCGCGAGGATTACCAGAAACCGGCGCCGGCCACCCAGGACGGCCTGTACCTGGTACCCAAGGTCCTCGACTAGAAAACCCACGCCATGCATACCAAAACACTGAAACAACTCTCGGCGCTGCTGCAATCCAAGCAGGTCTCTGCGACCGAACTGGCGCAGCACTTCCTGCAGCGCATCGAGCGCAGCGACCTCAATGCGTTCCTGCACGTCGATGCGGCACTGACCTTGCGCCAGGCTGCTGCGGCGGACGAACGTCTGGCCTCGGGCGACAGCACCGCACTGACCGGCATCCCGATCGCGCACAAGGATATTTTTGTGACCCGCGACTGGCGCTCGACGGCCGGTTCGAAAATGCTGGCCAACTATGTCAGTCCGTTTGATGCAACCGTGGTCGACCGGCTCGGTCAGGCTGGCATGGTGACGCTGGGCAAACTCAATTGCGACGAGTTTGCGATGGGCTCATCGAACCAGAATTCGTTCTTTGGCGCAGTAAAAAATCCGTGGGATCACAGCGCCATTCCCGGTGGCTCGTCCGGTGGTTCGGCGGCGTCAGTCGCCGCACGGCTGGCACCGGCGGCGACCGGCACCGATACCGGCGGCTCGATCCGCCAGCCCGCCGCCATGTGCGGCGTGACCGGCATCAAGCCGACCTACGGCCGGGTCTCGCGCTACGGCATGATCGCGTTCGCGTCGTCGCTGGACCAGGGCGGCCCGATGGCCCAGACCGCGGAAGATTGCGCCTTGCTGCTGAGCGCAATGGCCGGTTTCGATGAGCGCGATTCGACCAGTCTGGAACGGCCCGACGAAGATTTTTCGCGCGATTTGCAAAACGACCTGCGCGGCTTGCGCATCGGTGTGCCACGCGAATACTTCGGCCCGGGTCTCGCGCCCGATGTCGAACAAGCCGTGCGCGCCGCGCTGGCCGAGTACGAAAAACTGGGCGCCACGCTGGTCGATATCTCACTGCCAAAAACCGAATTGTCGATCCCGGTGTACTACGTCATCGCCCCGGCCGAAGCCTCGTCCAACCTGAGCCGCTTCGACGGCGTGCGCTACGGTCACCGCGCTGCCGAGTACAGCGACCTGACCGAGATGTACAAGCGCACCCGCGCCGAAGGCTTTGGCGAGGAAGTCAAACTGCGCATACTGGTCGGTGCCTATGTGCTGTCCCATGGCTATTACGATGCCTACTATTTGCAGGCGCAAAAAATCCGTCGCCTGATCGCGCAGGATTTCCAGCAGGCCTTCAGGCAATGCGACGTCATCATGGGACCGGTCTCGCCGACGGTGGCATGGGACCTGGGCGAGAAAGCCGATGATCCGGTGGCTAACTATCTGGCCGATATTTTTACGCTGTCGACCAGTCTGGCGGGGTTGCCGGGCATGTCGATTCCGTGCGGGTTCGGACAAGGTGACAAGAACGCGAAGCGCCCGGTGGGATTGCAATTGATCGGCAATTATTTCGCGGAAGCGAAATTGCTGAACATCGCCCATCAATATCAACTGGCGACCAACTGGCATCAGTTGCAACCGGCTGATACCGAATAATCCGGTCAGGAGCCTCCATGCGTCGCCTGTTCAGTCCCTTCCGTTCTCTTGTCGCAGCCATCACGCTGCTCTGCGCAGCGAGCGTCGGCGCACAAACGCTGGACACCAAATTCTCGTGCAGCCAGGTTGGTGATGATGGCGGCGACCGCATCACCTATGCCGATTCGGGTGAAATCCATCTGGATGGCAGCGACGTAAAAACCTTCCGCTGGGAATCGGCGATTTTCCGCTCGACCCATGGCTACGATTGCGATATCGATGAGGAAGACGGCCTGCAGGCGGAAGTACGGAGCAATGGCAGTAGTGGCAACAGCGCCGCATGGCGTGTCGCACTCAAGGATGGCGCAACTGCCCGGGCGAAGCGCGGCTACAACTTCGAGCGCGGCGTGAACTGCACGATCCGGCTGGAGCGCACTGGCAACACGGTCAAGATGCTGCCGACCTGCCCGGCCTTATGCGGATCACGCCTGAATTTTTCGGAATTGTCGATCGATCTGGACAGCGGCGTTTGCCGCTACGAATAAATACACCAAGGAATTAGCATGCAATGGGAAGTCGTCATCGGGTTGGAAACGCATACGCAGTTGACCACCCAGTCAAAAATTTTCAGTGGTTCGGCGATCCGTTTCGGCGCCGAGCCGAACACGCAAGCCGCGCCGGTTGACCTGGCGTTGCCGGGCGTGCTGCCGGTGATGAACCGGGGTGCGGTTGAACGTGCCATCCAGTTCGGCCTGGCGGTCGATGCAGTGATTGCGCCGCAGTCGGTGTTCGCCCGCAAAAATTACTTTTATCCGGATCTGCCGAAGGGCTACCAGATCAGCCAGTATGAAATTCCGGTAGTCCAGGGCGGCCGCGTGTCGTTCCTGCTGGAACGCGACGGCAAGGCCGAACTGCGTACCGTGCAACTGACCCGCGCCCATCTGGAAGAAGACGCCGGAAAATCCCTGCATGAAGACTATCAGGGCATGACCGGCATCGACCTGAACCGGGCCGGCACGCCACTGCTGGAGATCGTCACCGAACCCGACATGCGCAGCGCTGCCGAAGCCGTGGCTTACGCCAAGGCGCTGCATTCGCTGGTGACCTGGCTGGGCATTTGCGACGGCAACATGCAGGAAGGTTCGTTCCGCTGCGACGCCAACGTGTCGGTGCGCCCGGTCGGCCAGGTTGAGTACGGGACCCGCTGCGAAGTCAAGAACCTGAACTCGTTCCGCTTCCTCGAAGAAGCCATCAACTACGAAGTCCGGCGCCAGATCGAACTGATCGACGACGGTGGCCGGGTGGTGCAGGAAACCCGCCTGTACGATCCCGACCGCAAGGAAACCCGCTCGATGCGCAGCAAGGAAGATGCGCAGGATTACCGCTACTTCCCGGACCCGGATTTGCCACCACTGGTGATTTCGGAGGAATGGATCGCGCGCGTCAAGGCGGCCATGCCGGAACTGCCGGCGGCAATGCGCGCGCGCTTCGTGCAGGACTGCGGGCTGACCGATTACGACGCTGCCGTGCTGACGCAATCCAAGGCGATGGCACTGTACTTCGAAGCCGTCATGATGCTGACCGGCAAGGAGCTGGCCAAGACGGTCGCGAACTGGCTCATGGGTGACGTTGCCTCGGCACTGAACAAGGAAGGCTGCGAGGCCGACCAGTCGCCGGTGAATCCGGCGCAACTGGCCCTGCTGCTGCAACGGATTGCCGACGGCACCATTTCAAACAAGATTGCCAAGGAAATTTTTGCGGCGATGTGGGAGGCGCGTTCGACCGAGCCGCTGCTGGCGGATCAGCTGATCGAGTCAAAAGGACTGAAACAGATTTCCGACAGCGGCGCGCTGGCGGCGATCATCGACGCCGTGCTGGCGGCCAATCCGAAATCGGTCGAGGAATTCCGCGCCGGCAAGGAAAAAGCATTCAACGCCCTGATCGGTCAGGCCATGAAAGCCTCGAAAGGCAAGGCCAATCCGTCACAACTGACCGAGCTACTGAAGCACAAGCTGCTGGGCTGACGCGGTGATCCACGGTCGGCCCGCTGTCGGGCTGACCTGCCCCTGACAGATCAAGCTAGGGCAACGACACGGACTTGCTCAACTCCCGAAAACGCATCAGGGTGTCGTCGAACCAGGCGTCGACCTTGAGCAACTCGTGCTTGTGCTGTATCAGCAACTGCTGCTCGGCCTGGACCGCATCGCGCGCCCTTTCGACCTTCTGAACATGGAACGCCGGTAGTACACCATTCCTGCGGTACCGCTCGGCGTCACGCGAAGCCTCGCCGAACTGTTTTTCGGCCAGGCTGTACGACAGTTGTTCACTGCGAATTTTTTCTTCCACACCACTGATGGCGCGCTTGCGGGCGAACTCGATTTCACGCTCGCTGCGAAAGCGTTCCAGGATCGCCATGTCGCGCCGACGCACTTCCAGCGCGGCAGCGGCGTCGGCTTTTTGCCGCTCTGCCGCGAGCTGCTTCTGATACTTTTGTTCGGCGGTCAATGGCGCGGGAATTTCTCGCAACGTGACGCCGTTATTGCCGAGTTCGCGCATCGGTCGCAATGCGCACTCCGGGATCGGCCGATCCGATGTGATGGTCCGGCCAGCAGCATCCTTGCACATGTAAATTTGTGCGTGCGCCAGACCCGGCAGTTGGGCCAGGGTCAGCACCAGCAAACTGTGCGCAGAGAAACGTAGAGCGATGTGCATGGTCTGTTCGGGCCCGAAGCGTCGTTACGCGACGCCGTAACGCTGCCGGTATGCGGCAATCGCAGTTCGGTGCTGATCCAGCTTGCCATCGCCATCGGCACGTCCCAGGTACTCCAGCAAATCGGCCAGATTACCGATCGACACCACCGGTATGCCGTAGGTCTGGCTGACCTCCTGTACCGCCGAGCCGGCCGACAGGGCATCGTCCTTGCCGGAGCGTTCCATCCGGTCCAGTGCAATCAATACCGCACAGGGCGTGGCACCTGCCGCGCGAATCAGGTCGACCGATTCACGTACCGAGGTACCGGCAGAGATCACATCGTCGATGATCACGACCCGGCCCTTCAAGGCAGCGCCGACGATGCTGCCGCCTTCGCCATGGTCCTTGGCTTCCTTGCGATTGAAGGCGAACGGGACATTGTGATTTTTTGCGGCCAGCGCCACGGCCGTCGACGAGGCCAGCGTGATGCCTTTGTAGGCCGGTCCGAACAGCATGTCGAACTCGATGCCGGCATCGAGCAGTGACTGCGCATAAAACTGTGCCAGCGTGCCGAGTGTGGCGCCATCGTTGAACGCGCCAGCATTAAAGAAATAAGGCGACGTGCGCCCGGCCTTGGTAACGAATTCGCCGAAGCGCAGGACACCACTGGCGACCGCGAACTCGATAAATTGCTGACGTAAATTGTTCAATTTTTTTCCTGGATGCGCGGTGGGATTGCCAATTCTGGCAGGAGATGCGGCCGAAGCGGCATTTTAATTCGTTCTGGATAGCATTCGTCCAAATAACGCACGCGTCATTCCGTCGCGATGAACTTGCCCGAGACCAAAAAACCGCCTGCTGCATTGGTTTTCGATTAGCGTCGCGACTTGTGCAATGATATTGAAAATTACCAACTATCGTTCCAAGAACTAACCAACAGCTCTTCGCAACCAACCCCAGAACAAACCTTGCTCCGATGCCAGAGACAACTGCCCACTTGACCAAGCCTGCCCCTGCACGCCAGCCACCACGCTGGTCCGTACGGACCTGGTTGGTATCGCTGGCGCTAACCTGCCTGATTCCTGGTGTTCTTGGCGCTGGCATCCTGTTCAACCATCGTTACCAACAAGAAAAAATACAGCTCCAGCTTGACGCGCTGCGGATCAGCCAGGTACTGGCGCTGGCCGTCGATGGTGAGTGGCTTGATGCGCTGCACATTGCGCAAGCCTTGTCCGCTTCCGATTACTTCGGTCAGGGCAATTTGTCTGCGCTGCATGCGCAGACCCTGGCACTGCTACAAAAAACCGGCATCGGTGCCGTAACCGTGGTCACGGACCGGACCGGGCAGCAGCAACTCAATACCGTTCTGCCGTTCAAGTCCGCCCTCCCTATGCATGCCAATTGGCCGCACCTCCAGCGCGTACTCGCTACCGGCCAGTACGCCATTTCGGATTTATACCACGGCGCCACGACAGGTCGGCTTCTGGCTAGCGTCGATGTCCCGGTCGTGGTGCATGGTCAGATCCAGTACAGCTTGGGGATTAGCGTCTATGCGGAGCAGTTCGCGGGCATGCTGCGCAAGCAGCGACTGCCACCCAATTGGACTGCGACCATCGTCGACAGTAAAGGAATCATCGTGGCGCGCAGCATGGCGCACAGCATGGCGCCCATCAAATTGGACATGAATGCCGGTCCGTTACCGCAAAGCGCGATTGGCATCAACGAAGGATTAATGGACTTCAAGTCGATGGAAGGAGTTGCGATGCGGGGTGCGTTCACGCGGGCGACAGTATCGGGCTGGCACGTTGTGGTGGGCATTCCGAACGCAATTCTGGAAAAAGAACTCAGAGACGGCATTTACCTCTTTGGTCTGGCGCTGGTCACGCTGTTTGGCATCGGCATCAGCTTGGCCTGGCTCATGGGCAACCGGATTGCGCATTCGGTCAGGGCACTGACCGCACCGGCCATCGCGCTGGAAGCGGGAGAAGCCGTACTGGTCACGAAAGTCCATTTCCGTGAAGCTGAAGAGGTCGCCAGCGCGATGGCGGGCACCGCGCGCCTGCTGCTAAAGCGCAAGAAAATCCTGCAGGAGCGCGAACTCGAACTGCTCACGGCCCAACGCCTCGCACGCATCGGAAGCTGGCAATGGTACTTTGGGAGCAACACCGTCGAGGCCTCTGCCGAGACCTGCAGGATGTTTGGCCGTACGGATATTCCGATGTTTTCCGCACAAAAAAATACCCTGTTTGCGCCATCCGTCTGGGACACCATCCATGACGCGCTGTACCGCACTGCGACGCTGGGCGAAAGCTGTGACCTTGAGGTGCCAGCACGTCGCGCCACCGGCGACACATTCTGGGTGCACTACTGCTGCGAAGCGATCCGCAGTACGCGCGGCACTATTTTCGGATTGCGCGGCACCGTCCAGGACATTACCGAACGCAGGCGCAGTCAGGCCGAACTCGAGCGCTACCGCCATGATCTCGAAACCCAGGTGGCGTCACGTACGGTCGAACTCGAACTCGCTCGCGATGCAGCCGAATCGGCCAACCGGGCCAAGAGTGATTTCCTGGCCACGATGAGCCATGAATTGCGCACGCCGCTCAATGCCGTGATTGGACTTACGCGTCTGCTGGCCGATTCGCCACTCGGTCTGCGCCAGCGGGATTTCGCCGACAAGATCACGTCGTCAGCGCAAGCCCTGCGGGCACTCATCGATGACATTCTGGATTTTTCGCGTATCGAAGCGGGCAAGCTGGAACTTGAAAATGCGCCGTTTTCGCTGAACGACATCCTGCGCACGACCGCAACCGTGATCGGTATCGGCATTGCCGACAAACCAGTGGAAGCCTGCTTTGACATCGAAGCGGACATACCAGACGCGCTGATTGGAGATGCCTTGCGGCTGCAGCAAATCCTGCTCAATCTGACCAGTAATGCAGCCAAATTTACCGCCACCGGTACCATCGCAGTCAGCCTTCGCTGCCTGGCAAGAACGCCCCAGGACGTCACGCTGCAATTCAGCGTGCGCGACACCGGTATCGGGATTGCCGTGGACCAGCTGCCGCATGTTTTCGAGCACTTCGGCCAGGCCGACAGTTCGACCACCCGGCGCTACGGCGGCTCCGGGCTGGGGCTGGCGATCAGCAAACGCCTGGCCAATCTGATGGACGGATGGATCGATATCGACACGGTACCTGGCCAGGGGTCGGAATTCCGCTTTGGCGTGACGTTGCGCAGCGGCCCGCCTGCGTTATCGCCAGCGGTTCGGCATCTGGCCGGCTTGCGGGTATTGATCGTGGAGGACCATGCACTGGCGCGCACGCTGCTGGCGCGCTACTGCACCGCATTTGGCTGGCACACCACCACTTGCGAAGATGGCCCAAGTGCCCTGGACGAATTGCAGCATAGTGCCGCCGCAGGCACTGATTACGACGTGGTGCTGCTGGACTGGCACCTGCCGCGCATGAATGGCGTCGACCTACTGCGGCAAGTTCGTGCCATGCCGGAAATCTCCATGCCGACCGTGATTTTGCTGGCGCCGGCGATCGCACTGGAACAAGCCCTGACCGCGGGCGACGTACTCGATATCGACCGCATCCTCATCAAACCCGTGATCCCGGCGAGCCTGTTCGATGCCGTTGAACGGGCCTACCTCGGTGAGCTCGAGAGCCTCTGCCAGCGGTCGGTCGAAAGCGAAACTCACGGGAAACTGGTTGGCCTAACCTTCCTGGTCGCGGAAGACAACCTCATCAATCAGGAACTCATCGCACAAACGCTGCGCCGGGCCGGCGCTGCAGTCGTCGTGATGGTCGATGATGGAATGGGCGCCGTCGCGGCCCTGCGCGCTGACCACGACAGCTTCGATGTGGTGTTGATGGATATCCGCATGCCGGTGCTGGATGGCTGCGCAGCCACGCGCGTGATCCGCACCGAACTCGGGCTCGACACATTGCCGGTGATCGCGCTGACGGCGTTTGCCGACACCGCTGAACGCGATCGGTTCCAGCAGGCCGGCATGTCGGGTTATCTGGCCAAACCGCTCGATGTCGACGCACTGCTGGCGCTGCTCGAAGGATTGCTGCCCGGCCCCCATGCTTCGGCCAACCCGGTCCCGGTCGACGCGCAGATCGGGTCCGATTTTGTGGCGCTGGATATCCCGGCTGGTCTGCAGGCTTTTGGTGGCGACGCCACCAAATACGCCGCGATACTGCGTCAGTTCATCGACTCGCACGCCAACGATGCGACACGAGCACGCCAGCTGTTCGACGCCGGCGCCAGCACCGAAGCGATCGACCTGGCACACGGCCTGGCCGGCATGGCACGCCTGCTGCGGGCACCGGCACTGGCCAGCACGGCAAGTGCCGCGGAAACCGCATTACGAGATGGCGACGGCGGCGCGGCCTGCGCGCTGCTCGATACCTTGTGCATGTCCATGCTGGCATTGACCGATGCCATCAACGCGTTCGATACCGGGCGCAACCAGACACAATAGGTTATCGTTGGCAGCCTCTTTTCCAGGAACGATTCCCCATGCTGAAAATCATTGCTGCCAACCTCAACGGCATCCGCTCGGCCACCAAAAAAGGCTTCTTCGCATGGATGGCCCACCAGGATGCCGACGTCGTCTGCGTTCAGGAACTCAAGGCGCAGGCCGCCGACATGTCACCGGACATGCTGGCCCCAGACGGTTATCACGGTGCCTTCCATTACGCTGACAAAAAGGGCTATTCGGGCACCGGGATCTACAGCAAACGTGCTCCCGACAACATCATCACCGGTTTCGGCACGCCCGAATTCGATGCCGAAGGCCGCTACGTGCAATGCGACTTCGGCAATCTGAGCATCATCTCGGTGTACTGCCCGTCCGGCTCGTCGGGCGAAGAACGCCAGCTCGCCAAATTCCGTTTCATGGAAGTCTTTCTGCCGCACCTGATCCTGCTGAAAAACTCCGGTCGCGAGGTCGTCGTCTGCGGCGACTGGAACATCGCGCATCAGGAAATCGACCTGAAAAACTTCAAGGGCAACAAAAAGAATTCCGGTTTCCTGCCTGAGGAACGGGCCTGGCTGAGCAGGATTTTTGACGAAGTGGCACTGGTCGACGTGTTCCGCCAGGTCGACCCCCGCGCAGAGCAATACACCTGGTGGAGCAACCGTGGGCAGGCCTGGGCCAAGAACGTTGGCTGGCGCATCGACTACCAGATTGCCACCCCCGTCATCGCGGCGAGCGCGAAGGCGGTGTCGATTTACAAGCAAGAGCGCTTTTCGGATCATGCGCCGTTGATCATTGAGTACGATTTTCCTCCTGCCTGACCGCTACCCCTCCACCATCAACCGATAACCCACCGCCGTTTCCGTCAGCAGGTGCCGCGGTTGCGCGGGGTCTTCTTCCAGTTTCTGTCGCAAGTGCCCCATGTAGATACGCAGGTAATGGCTTTGGCCGGTGTGGGCCGGCCCCCACACTTCACGCAGGAGCTGGCGGTGCGTCATCACGCGCCCGGCGTTGCTGATCAATACCGTCAGCAGCCGGTATTCGATCGGCGTGAGATGGACCTCGGCACTGGCGCGGCGCACCAGACGCGCTGCGCGGTCGACTGCCACGCTGCCAAACCGGAACACCGGTTCGGTGTGCAGGCCCGCGCCGGCGGTGGTGTCGCCTGCCGCGCTGCGGGGCCGTCGCATATTGGCGCGCACTCGGGCCAGCAATTCGCCGACGCCAAAGGGCTTGGTGATGTAGTCGTCAGCGCCGGCGTCCAGTGCAGCGATCTTGTCGGATTCGTCCATGCGGGCCGACAGCACCACGATCGGTACGCTGGACCAGCCGCGCACATCGCGTATCACGTCCAGGCCGTCACCGTCGGGTAGCCCCAGGTCCACGATCAGCAGATCGGGTTTCCGGGTGCCGGCGTCCAGCAGGCCGCGCTTGGCGGTGTCGGCTTCGAACACCTGCCAGCCTTCGGCTTCCAGCGCGGCGCGCACGAAGCGCCGGATCTGGGGTTCGTCTTCAATCAGGATGGCAACGGGTGGGGACATGGCGACTCGGTTGGGGTTTCACACGGACTCGGGTGGTGGCGCGGGCGGCGCAGTGCGGGGCAAGGTGACGGTGAATTCTGCGCCTGAACCGCTCGCCTGCGCTGCCCGGATCTCACCATGATGCGCCTGCACGATCGCGCGACAAATGGCCAGTCCCAGACCCACGCCGCGGGTGGACGACTCGGCTCGGCCGCGAGTGAATTTTTCGAACAGGTCCTGCTCGCGGCCTCTGCTGGCGGCCGGCAAACCCGGACCAAAGTCACGCACGGTCAGTTCCAGGGTAGTGGGCGTGACGCTGGCACTGACGAAGGCTACCGGTCCGGCACCGTGCACGGCTTGTCCGTACTTGACGGCGTTTTCCAGCAAATTGACCAGCACCCGTTCGATCAACCCGGCATCGAACTCCACCAGCGGCAAGTCGGCCGGCACATCGGTTTGCACGGCCAGCGTTCCCAGTGCATGGCGCGCCGCGCGGATGGCGCTGCCGATCACTTCCTCGACCGACTGCCAGTCGCGGCGCAACTCGACCTGACCACTCTCCAGTCGGGCCATTTCCAGCAGGTTGGTCACCAGCGTACTCAGTTCATGCGCTTCGTGGCTGATCGATTGTGCCGACTCGCGTTGGTGGTCGGTCAACGGCGCCGATGCCGCCAGCGACTCGGCCTGCCCGACCAGCGCCGTGAGCGGTGTGCGCACATCGTGCGACATGGCCGCCAGCAGCGTGTTACGCAGGCGCTCGGACTCCATCTGCACCACCGCTGTCTGGGCGACTTCCACGTAATGCACACGCTCCAGGGCAATCGCGATCTGGCGGGCCAGCGTGTCGAGTTGCTGCATTTGTTCCGGAATCAGCAGCCAGCGTGGTTGGGCGGGACGCAATGCCAGCACGCCACGAATGCGCATCGGGGCGGTCAGCGGCACGTAATGCCACGGGTTGGCGGGCAAGGTGGAGGTGCCCATGCCGGCATGTTGTCCATGATTGAACGCCCAATCGGCAAGGCTGGCGTCGAGTTTGTCCGGCAGCGGTTCGGTCATCAGAAGCTGGTCATGCGTGCCCAGCAGCAGCACGTGCACCGCGCCGCCAAACGTGCGCTGTACCACCGCTTCGCCGAGTGCGACCACCTGCTCCGACTGCAACGCAGCCGACAAGTCGCGGGTCAGTTCGAACAGCGCGTGTGCGCGTCGCTCCCGATTGCGCGAGACCCCGACGGCAAAGCGCAGATTGGCGGTCAATTGCCCGAACAGCACGCCAACCGCCAGCATGACCGCGAAGGTCACGAGATATTGCACATCACTGACCGCAAAGGAAAAGCGCGGCTCCACAAAGAAAAAGTCAAACGAAGCGACCGACACAACGGCAGCCAACGCGGACGGCCCGCGGCCGAACCTGACCGCCACCAGCACCACGCACAGCAAAAACAGCATGACGATATTGGCCAGATCAAACCATCCCGCCAGCGGCAAGGTCAGCAGCGTCGCCGCCACGCAGGCCGCGACCGCCCACGCGTAACCGGCCGAGGCAGAAAAGCGGCTGGCTACGGGCACCTCGTCCTGAAGTTCGCGCTGAAATGCCGGTGCCAGCCGCCGCACCGTTGGGGCAGCAGCGACATCCAGAACATCCAGATCCGGGGCCAGACTGGCTATCTGACGGGTCAGTGTGGGCCGCAGGACGCGCCACAGAAAACCCTGCGGATGCTGCCTCGGACGTCCCAGAATTACCGTGGTGCAGTTGAGCGATTGGGCGTGCCGGAGCAGTTCCCTGGCGATGTCATTACCGGTGAGTACGGCGGTGTTGCCACCGAGCTCATCGACCAGCTTCAGGACGGTCAACGTGCGGTCACGTTCAGATGCCTTGCGCCGTTGCAGAAAGGCCGTGTCGACGTAGGCGGCATGCCAGCTGACATTGAGCTGATCGGCCAGCCGTGCTGCAGTGCGCACCGCATGTTCGGCACCTTCGTGAGGGCCGATGCAGACCAGCATGGTGCCCGATGTGTTCCACGCGGGTGGACCATTTGGCTGGTCACTGCGCGTGTTGTGCAGATGCTGTTTGCGGTAGCTGCGCACGTCGTCGCCGACATGCTCGGCGGTACGACGCAGGGCGATTTCGCGGAGCGCAAACAGATTGCCTTTGCGGAAAAAATGTTGGGTGGCGCGTTCGGCCTGATGCGGCAAATACACTTTGCCTGCCTTCAACCGCGCCAGCAGTTCGTCGGCCGTGACATCGACCAGCACCACTTCATCGGCACCATCCAATACGGTGTCGGGTACGGTTTCATTGACACGGATGCCGGTGATGGCACCCACCGTGCCGTTCAGACTTTCCAGATGTTGCACATTCAGCGCCGTCCAGACATCGATGCCGGCGGCCAGCAGCTCCTCGATATCCTGCCAGCGCTTGGGATGGCGCGAGCCGGGCGCGTTGCTGTGAGCCAGCTCGTCGACCAGCAGGATATCGGGTGACGCGGCCAGTGCCGCGTCCAGATCCAGTTCCAGCAGTTCCTGACCGCGATAGGGCAGCTTGCGCAAGGCAATGTGCTGAAGCCCCGCGTCCAGCGCAGCCGTCTCTTTGCGGCCATGGGTTTCGACCAGGCCCACCATGACATGCTGGCCAGCCTCCTGTGCGCGCTGCGCGGCAGCGAGCATGGCATAGGTTTTTCCGACGCCGGCGCTGGCACCAAAATAGATGCGCAATTTGCCGCGCTGCCGGGTCTGCTCCAGTGCATGGAGTTCGGCCAGCAGGGCATCGGGGTCCGGGCGTGATGCATGGTCGTGGTTCACGGAGACCGCCTTTCAGGCGCGAAAAAATCAGGTATGTCGAGGGTAACATCCCGTCGCCCCGGCACTTACCTGGGCCCCTGCAATGCCAGGTTCAGTGCCAGCACATTCACCACCGGTTCACCCGGTAATCCGAGGAGCGGCTTGCTCGTATTGACTTCGACCAGGCGTTGAATCCGATCGACCGGCAACCCACGCGCCCTGGCGACACGGGGCACCTGGTACAACGCCGCCGCCAGGCTGATATGCGGGTCCAGTCCACTGCCCGACGCGGTCACCAGATCCACCGGCACCAGCGCCGTGTTGCCCGGGTCTGCCGCCCGCAGCGCGTCCACGCGGCCTTTGACGGCCGCCATCAGCGCCGGATTCAGCGGTCCCAGATTGGCGCCGCCGGAGGCTGCCGCATTGTTCGGGTTGGGACTGGTGGCCGACGGCCGGCCCCAGAAGTTCCCGGGTGCGCTGAACTGCTGGCCGATCAGGGCCGAGCCGACGATCTTGCCATCGCGTTGCAGCAGACTGCCGTGCGCCTGCGCCGGAAACACGGCCTGTGCGAGGCCGGTCACCAGCAGCGGGTACGCCACGCCGGTGAGCAGTGTCAGCAATGCGAAGAGGACCAGAGCGGGACGAAGGTATGTTTTCATGGGGATTCCTTGAGAGGGGCAAAAAGCCGGTGCCGGTTCAAACCAGGTGCAACGCCACCAGCAGCAGGTCGATGACCTTGATGCCGATGAAGGGCACGATCAAACCGCCGAGACCATAGATGGCCAGATTGCGACGCAGCAGCGCCGCAGCACCGACCGGCCGGTACTTGACGCCCTTGAGCGCCAGCGGAATCAAGAACATGATGATCAGCGCATTAAAGATCACCGCCGACAGGATGGCCGAATTCGGACTGCCCAGCTGCATCACGTTCAAGGCCGCCAGCTGCGGATAGGTGCTGACAAAAATCGCCGGAATGATGGCGAAGTATTTGGCCACGTCGTTGGCGATCGAAAAGGTGGTGAGCGAACCGCGTGTCATCAGCAGCGCCTTGCCGGTCTCCACGATTTCCAGCAACTTGGTGGGGTTGGAGTCCAGGTCCACCATGTTGCCGGCCTCTTTGGCGGCCTGCGTGCCACTGTTCATGGCAACCGCCACGTCGGCCTGGGCCAGCGCGGGAGCATCGTTGGTGCCATCGCCGGTCATCGCCACCAGCCGGCCTTCGGCCTGGTACTGGCGGATCAACTTGAGCTTGTCTTCGGGCGTGGCTTCGGCCAGAAAGTCGTCGACACCAGCTTCGGCCGCGATGGCGGCGGCGGTCAGCCGGTTGTCGCCGGTGATCATCACGGTCTTGATGCCCATGCGGCGCAACTCGCCGAAACGTTCCTTGATGCCGGGCTTGACGATGTCCTTGAGCTCGACGATGCCCAGCACCCGGTTGCCGTCGGCGACCGCCAGCGGGGTGCTGCCCCGACGCGAAACATCGTCGGACGCCTGCGTCACTGCGGCCGGAACCGTGCCGCCCAGCGCGTCGATGTATTTGCGTACGGCATCGACTGCGCCTTTGCGCAAGGGCCGGGCCGTGCCATCGGCCAGCGTGACATCCACGCCGCTCATGCGGGTTTGCGCGGTGAACGGGATGTCGAGCAACGTGCCTGTCAATGGCTGTGCCGCACCCAGTCGCTGCGCCAGCGAGACGATGCTGCGACCCTCGGGTGTCTCGTCGGTCATCGAGGCTTGCACGGCACACGCGGCCAGCTGTGCCTCGGTCACACCCGGCGCCGGCAAAAAGCGCGATGCCTGACGGTTGCCGTGGGTGATCGTGCCGGTCTTGTCCAGCAACAGCACGTCGACGTCGCCGGCGGCCTCGACGGCGCGCCCGGAGGTGGCGATCACATTGGCCTGCATCATGCGGCTCATGCCGGCCACGCCGACGGCCGACAGCAAGCCGCCGATGGTGGTCGGAATCAGGCAGACCAGCAGGGCGATCAGCGCCGTCATGCCAACCACGTTGCCCGACTTGGCAGCGGCCACACTAAAAATGGAAAACGGCAGCAATGTCACGGTCACCACCAGAAACACGATGGTCAGCGCCACCAGCAAAATGGTCAGCGCAATCTCGTTGGGCGTGCGCTGGCGCTTGGCCCCTTCGACCATGCTGATCATGCGGTCCAGGAACGATTCGCCGGGGTTGACGTTGATGCGTACCACCAGCCAGTCCGATAGCACCCGCGTGCCACCGGTGACAGAGGAAAAGTCACCGCCCGACTCGCGCACCACCGGCGCCGATTCGCCGGTAATGGCGCTTTCGTCGACGGTCGCGACACCCTGAATCACCTCGCCATCGACCGGGATCATGTCACCCGCTTCGACCAGCACGACGTCACCCTTGCGCAGGTTGTCTGCCTGCTCGGGCAGGAACGGCGAACCATGCGTTGGCTCCGTGAGCTTCTTGGCCCAGGTGCTTTTCTTGAGGCCGCGCAGTGATGCCGCCTGCGCCTTGCTACGGCCTTCGGCCAGTGCTTCGGCAAAATTGGCAAACAGCACGGTGAACCAGAGCCAGGCCGAGATCGCGAAGATAAACCCCGCATCGGCCTGCGCCTGCAGGCCCAGCAGGGTGGTGGCAATGCTGCCTAAATACACCACGAACATGACCGGGTTACGCCACTGCACCCGGGGACTAAGTTTGGTGAACGAGGCCGCGATGGCAGGGCGCAGCAGCGCCGGGTCCAGCAGCGACAGCGTGGTGGATGTTTTCATGTCAGACACTTCCTTTCCACAACATCAGATGCTCCACCATCGGCCCCAGGGCCAGCGCGGGCACGTAGTTCAGCAGACCGACCAGCAACACGGTGGCGATCAATAAAAAGACAAACAGCGGGCCATGCGTGGGCATGGTTCCGGCAGTCACCGGCAAACTCTTTTTGGACGCCAGCGCACCGGCAATCGCCAGCACCGGCACGATCACCCCAAAGCGTCCCAGCCACATCACCACGCCCAGCAGCGTGTTGTAGAACGGCGTGTTGGCCGACAGGCTGGCAAATGCGCTGCCGTTGTTGTTGGCGGCAGAGCTCAGGGCATACAGAATTTCCGAAAAACCATGCGCGCCGGGGTTGCCGATACCTGCCTGCCCTGCCGTCGCTGTCACGGCGATCGCGGTCCCGGCCAGCACCAGAATCGGCGTGACCAGAATCGTGATCGAGGTCAGCTTCATCTCGTGCACCTCGATCTTCTTGCCCAGATATTCCGGCGTACGGCCGATCATCAGCCCGGCAATGAACACCGCCAGAATGGCAAAAATCAGCATGCCGTAGAGGCCACTGCCGACACCGCCAAACACCACTTCACCCAATTGCATCATGACCATCGGCACCATCCCGCCCAGCGGCGTAAATGATCCGTGCATGGCATTGACGGCACCGCACGACGCGGCGGTGGTGATGACGGCAAACAGCGTGGTGGCGTTGATGCCGAACCGGGCTTCCTTGCCTTCCATGTTGCCGCCGGCCTGCAGCGCACTGGCCGTCTGATCCACGCCCAGGCTGGACAGCAGCGGATTGCCAGCCTGCTCGGCCGGCGTGATGGCGACCACGGCGATGACAAAGATTACCGTCATGGCAGCCAGCACCGCCCAGCCGTGGCGCAGGTCGCCGACCACCCGTCCGAAGGCAAAACACAGCCCCGCCGGAATCAGAAAGATGGCCAGCATCTGCATGAAGTTGCTCAGCGCCGTCGGGTTCTCGTAGGGATGCGCCGAATTGGCATTGAAGAAGCCGCCACCATTGGTGCCCAGCATCTTGATGGCCTCTTGCGATGCCACCGGTCCCATGGCGATGGTCTGCGTCGCCGTTTGTGCGTCTTCCATCACTGCAGCACCGGCGGCGTCCTTCACTGGCTGACCATCGGCGCCCACTTTGGGCTGCTGGAACCGGCTGACTTCCAGCGTCGTCGCGGACTGGTAGGTGTCAAAATTTTGCACCACGCCCTGCCCGACCAGCAACAGCGCAAACACCAGCGACAGCGGCACCAGCAGCCAGGCCGTGATGCGCGTCACATCCACCCAGAAGTTACCGATCACGCTGGTGGAGTGCGCCGCAAATCCGCGCATCAAGGCAAAGGCCACCGCAATACCGGTAGCCGCCGACAGGAAATTCTGCACTGCCAGCGCCCCCATCTGGGTCAGGTAACTCATGCCGGACTCGCCGCCATAGCCCTGCCAGTTGGTATTGGTGACAAAACTGATGGCCGTGTTGAACGCCGAGTCCGGACTGATGGCAGCAACCGCGGCCGGGTTCAGCGGCAAACCGCCCTGCAGTCGCTGCAGCAGATAGACCGCAATCACGCCCACCAGATTTAACGCCAGCAGCGCCAGCGCGTACTCGGACCAGCGCATCGCACGGTCCGGCGAGGTGCCTGCCAGCCGGAAAAATGGCCTCTCCAGCCTGAGCAGCCATGCCGGCAACCGACCCGAGCACAGGCGTGCCAGCCAACTACCCGTTGGCCAGGCGGCAATCAGCAACATCACGAGGAACAGGCCCAGCAGGCCCATGGCGGAGGTGCTCATCAAAACTCCTCGGCGCGGATCAGCGCGTAGACCAGATACGCCAGCAGCAGCGCGGCGCACACCGCGCCGAGGCCATAAATCACGGCGAGCGGCATCATGGCCGGCCTCCGGCAGGTTGTTCCAGCCGCCCGAAGCCGCGCACCATCAGGGCAGTCACACCCCACAGCGCGAGGGCACCGATTGCAAACACAATATCCATGGCACTTCTCCTGTCAAAACGATAGGAGGAGGATATTTTTAGTGGTGTAAAAACGGGGTTGAGATTGGGGCAGCGGGTGTAAAAAAACTGTAAATGGCCGAGTCGCGAGAGTCACTGGATTTGCGGATGCCGATTGGCGCCGGAGGTTAGCTTTCTTTGCGGTTGACGGTTTGCGGTTTGCGGTTTGCGGTTTGCGGTTTGCGGTTTGCGGTTTGCGGTTTGCGGTTTGCGGTTTGCGGTAGCTAGAACGGGTTGTGCTCCGTCATGACCAAGCCGGGGGCGGCCCGGCAGCCGGTCACTTCTTTTTGCTTCGCCAAAAAGCAGTAACCAAGAAAAAGGCGACCGCAAGACCGCTGCCCTACGGGTTCCCAAAAACCGGGTACGGCAAGAGGGAAGCCCGCAAACTCGCTGCGCTCAGACAGTGCGGGCTTCTTATCCTCTTGCCGTACCCGGTTTTTGGCAGCGATCTTTTTACGCGGAATTCAAGGTCAAAACCAAACCCAGCTTTGGTAGTTGGTTAATGGTCAAGCTCGCTTTGCGCGAGAAGACTGCCTCGTCGAGATCGACATCGACTTCAAAACCAACGTCAAAACCAACGTCTAAACCAACGTCAAAACCAACGTCAAAACCAACGTCAAAACCAAAACCGACAAGGCTTTTACAAGCCATCTTTCTCGCGCAAAGCGAGCCTGGCCATCAATCAATCATCAAGGCTGGGCTTGGTTTTGACGTTGAATTCCGCATAAAAGGCCGCTGCCAAATACCGTGTCCGGGCAGGGGATAAGAGGGCCGCACTGTCTGAGCGAAGCGAGTTTGCGGCCCTCCCCCTGACCGGGCACGGTATTTGGGAACCCGAAGGGCAGCGGTCTAGCGGTCGCCTTTTTCTTGGTTACTTCATTTTGGCGAAGCAAAAAGAAGTGACCGGCTGCCGGGCCGCACCCGGCTTGGCTCCACGGAGCGCAACCCGTTTTAGCTACCCCAGACCGCAGCCCGCAACCCCCGCGTCGCCGCGACCCGCAAAACAACCAATGAAAGAAACTGGCGCTACGAGACGCCGTAATGCAGGGATGTCATTCGAATGGCAGTTTCGACCTGCAAAGCGCTCAATTCGTTTTACTTCACATCAACCCACCGCATCGCTGTCGGGTGAGGGGGGTGTGCGGCCGAACGGCTGATATCTTTCACGGCAACCTGCAGCCTATAAACGGCCGGGGTGCGAGAGTAACTGGATTTGCGGATGCCGATTGGCGCCGGAGGTTGACGATCAGGGTGAATGGCAACGATATCCGGCAACAGATCCGTTGCCAGCCTCAATGCCCGCGCTGCCGCAATCCCAGCGGCGTCGCTCCAAACCAGCGCCGCACGGTACGACTGAAGTTGGAGGTGTCGGCGTAACCGAGTTGCGCGGCGATGTCTTCGACGCTGCAGGTGGTGTGTTGCAGCAGCCAGAGGGTGCGGTCCTGGCGCGCGGTGTCCAGCAACTGCCGGAACGTGACGCCATCGGCACGCAGGCGACGCATCAGGGTGCGCGGCGTCAGGCCGACAGCGTCGGCAACATCGACCAGTTGCGGATACCGCCCGGCCGCCACCGGCACCAGCAGTGCCGCGACGCGCTGCGCCATGCTGCGACCGGCGTACTGCGCGAGCGCGCCGTCGCATTCGCCGCAGGCCATTGCGTGTGCATGGCGATCGGCACCGAGGCACGGCAAACGACAAGCATCGCGACTGACATGCAGCGCCAGCGCCGGCTGGCCGAAGCAGATGTCGACCGGCAGGTAGCGGCCGTATTGCGCGGCCCAGCGCGGGGCCGCCATCGGAATTTCCAGACGCATGCCGGTCGGCAGCTGGCCGAGCGCTGCCGCGATCAGGTGCAGCACGGCCCCCGCCATCATGTCGAGCACGAAACCACGGGCGTCGCCCCAATCAGCCTGTTCGGTCGCCTGCAACACGAGGCCGTGCGGCGTGCTCTGCAACGCCCATGAAAATGCCGGATTGCGCAAGCCGCCGTAGCGCGCCAGTACCGCCAGCAGGCCAGCGATGTCACGCGCCGTGACCGCTGCAATGCCTGGCGCCCCGTGTGCCGTGACCGGCAGGCTGGCGGCCAGGTCCAGTCCCAGCCACGGCTTGCCGGTAGCGGCAATCGCCGATGTCACCAGGCGGGTGACCGTGTCCTGCGGCAGGTTGCGGTCGTCGGTGCGCAGCGTGGCCCAGTCGAGCTGCGCGGCGGCCAGCACCCGGTCGCTATCGACCGCGGTTTGCTGCAACAGCATGCGCAATTGGCGCGCATAAATCGGCGATGTCATCGTGGTCGACCGGGGCAACGCAGTATCAGCAGGCATGGTGTCAGTAAAAAATCCGGCGGTTGTTCGAAAAGTCGGTTGTCCGGTCATCGCGCCAGTCAGTCGGCGCATAGTGCAGTTGTCACTTCAAGACGATTTTGTGGCAGCGGCGTCGGTGGCAGGCGCCTCAAAAAAGTTGCAGACTGGACTGGATCGGTGACTCAGATTACCGCGCTTTTCTACAATGATGGAGACCATCTGCATGTCAATTTCCGCTCCCGTGGCACCCTATGTGGACCACAAACGTTTTGCCTGGATACTCTCGCTGCTGATCCCGATGTCGATTGCCACCGGCCCGCTGCTGTGGCAATGGCATCCGGTGACGCTGATGCTCTGGCTACCGGTGATTTTTACCTATTGCATCGCGCCGCTGATCGACCTGGCGCTGGGTACCGATACCAGCAATCCGCCCGAAAGCGCCGTGCCGGCACTCGATGCCGATCCCTACTACCGGCGGGTCACGTTTGCACTGGTGCCGCTGTTGTGGGGCGCCTTTATCTATGCGGCCTGGTTCAGCCAGAGCGTGGTGCTGTCGTGGCAGGCGCAACTCGGACTGATTCTGGCGACCGGCGGCGTTGGCGGCTTTTGCATCAACCTCGGTCACGAGATCGGCCACAAGCGCGCCCCGCTCGAACAATGGCTGGCCAAACTGATTCTGGCACCGACGTTTTATGGCCATTTTACGGTCGAGCACAATCGCGGCCATCACCGTGACGTGGCGACACCGGATGACCCGGCGTCGTCGCGGATGGGTGAGTCGATCTGGCGCTTCATGCTGCGCGAAATGCCGGGTGCGTTCCGGCGCGCGTGGGTGCTGGAGCGGGCGCGTCTGCAGGCCGACGGCTTGCCGTTCTGGTCGTTGCACAATGTCATTCTCCAGCCGGCGCTGATCACCTTCGCGCTGTGGGGCGCACTGTGCCTGTGGCTGGGGCCGCAGGTGCTGCTGTTCCTGTTGCCGGCGGCGCTGTGGTCGAACTTTCAGCTGACTTCGGCCAATTACATCGAGCACTACGGCTTGCTGCGCCAGACAGGCCCGAACGGTCGCGTCGAAACCTGCAAGCCGCAGCATTCCTGGAACAGCAATCACGTCTTTTCGAACTGGGCCACGTTCCATCTGCAGCGCCATTCCGATCACCATGCGCATCCGCTGCGACGCTTCCAGTCGCTGCGCCATTTCGATGCCGCGCCACAGCTGCCGAACGGGTATTTCGGCATGTTCACGGTGGCCTACTTCCCGCCGCTCTGGTTTGCCATCATGGACCGGCGGCTGGTTGCTGCAGTCGGCCGCGATCCGGCCCGGATCAACTTTGCGCCCGGCCAGCGTGCCCGGCTGATGGCGCGCCACGGTCTGACCGACCACGCCGATGCAACCCTAGTAGCGAAGGAAAACACATGACTACCGAATTCGATTTCATCATCGTCGGCGGCGGTACTGCCGGCTGCGTGCTGGCTGCGCGCCTGAGTGCCGATCCCAACTACCGCGTGTGCCTGATCGAAGCCGGCGGCGAAGGTCGCGACCTGCTGATCCGCATGCCGGCCGGCGTGGTCGCGATGATGCCGGGCAAGCCAGTCAAGATCAATAACTGGGCCTATGACACGGTGCCACAACCCGGCCTGAATGGCCGCACCGGCTATCAGCCACGCGGCAAGGCACTCGGGGGATCATCGGCAATCAATGCCATGTTGTACGTGCGTGGCAACGCCGCCGATTACGACGAATGGGCCAGCCTCGGCTGCGACGGCTGGTCCTACGCCGAGGTGCTGCCATACTTCAAGAAATCGGAAAACAACCAGCGCGGTGCCAGCGCATTGCGTGGCGACAGCGGTCCACTGCAGGTGGCCGAACAGCAAAGCCCGCGCCCGGTATCCGCAGCCTTCGTGGCGGCCTGCGCCGACAACGGCATCGCCCCCAATCCCGATTACAACGGCCCCGAACAGGAAGGCGCGTTCCTGTATCAGGTCACGCAATTCCATCAGGGCGAGCGCAACGGCCAGCGCTGTTCGGCCGCCGCCGCGTATCTGCATCCGGTCATGGAGCGCAGCAACCTGACCGTGCTGACCCGGGCGCATGCGCGCCGCATCCTGTTCGATGGCAAGCAGGCGGTCGGCATCGAATACCAGCAGGACGGCAAGGTGCATCAGGTGCGGGCCAGCCGCGAAGTCGTGCTGTGCGGCGGCGCTTTCAATTCGCCGCAGTTGCTGATGCTGTCGGGAATCGGTCCGCGTGCCGAGCTGGACCGGCATGGCATCGTGCCTGTTCAGGTGCTCGAAGGCGTTGGACAGAACCTGCAGGATCATCTGGATTGCGTGATGTCGTTCCAGTCGAAAGACACCGACATGTTTGGCATCGGACTCGGTGCGCTGGTCACCCAGATCGGCGCGTACCGGCAATGGCGGCGCGACGGTACCGGCATGATGGCAACGCCGTTCGCCGAAGGCGGCGCTTTTTTCCGCTCGTCGCCCGAGGTAACCCGACCGGACCTGCAATTGCATTTTTGTATTTCGATCGTCGACGACCATGCCCGCAAGCTGCATCTGGGCTACGGCTTTTCGTGCCACGTCTGCGTGGTGCGGCCGGCCTCGCGTGGCACGGTCTTTTTACAGAGTACCGATCCGCTCGCCGCACCCGGCATCGATCCGCGCTTCCTGTCGGACCAGCGCGACCTGCAGCTACTGCTGGCGGGTACCCGCACCATGCGCAAGATCCTGAATGCACCCGCGCTGGCCGACTACCGCCACAAGGAACTGTACACGGCGGACGTGCACACCGACGCGCAGCTGGAACACTACGTGCGCACCCATTCGGACACGATTTACCACCCGGTCGGCACCTGCAAGATGGGGACCGATGCACTGGCGGTGGTGGACCCGCAATTGCGCGTGCATGGCCTGCAGCATTTGCGCGTGGTTGATGCCTCGATCATGCCGCGCCTGATCGGCGGCAATACCAACGCACCAACCTTCATGATTGCCGAAAAGGCGGCTGACATGATTCTGGCGGCGGCGCTCAGTGCTTCTGCGACCAAGGTGCGATCTTCGGCAGCAGCAGCATCCCCGGTATCGTGAGCGCGAAGCAGACAAAGAAAAACAGGAACCAGCCGGTCTCGGCAACGATGTAACCCGCCGAGGCATTGATGAAAGTGCGCGGCACCGCAGCCAGGCTGGAAAACAGCGCGTACTGGGTGGCGGTGTAGCGCGGATCGGTGGCGCGCGACAGGAAGGCGACGAACGCCGCTGCGCCCAACCCGAGGCTGCCGAACGCTTCGAATGCAATCACCGTTCCCAGCACCAGCGGATCGGGACCGACATGCGCCAGCCAGGCGAACCCGAGCACGGCCACCGCCTGGATCGCGCCGAACACCCACAGCCCGCGATTGATGCCCAGCTTGAGCATCCAGATGCCACCGACGATGCCGCCCGCGAGGCTGGCCCATAGTCCGGTGGTTTTGGCGATCACGCCGATCTGCGTCATGCTGAAACCAAGGTCGAGATAGAACTTGGTCGACAAGGCCGTGGCCATGCTGTCACCCAGCTTGAACAGAAAAATGAACGCCAGTATCCACAGCGCATTGCGCCAGCCATCGCGCGCAATGAATTCGCGGAACGGCAGCAGGACCGCCTGCGAGATATTTTTCGGCGGCGCGCCGTACAGCTCGGGCTCCTTGACCAGCAACGTGCAGATCAACCCGGGCAACATGAACGCGGCAGTAATCCAGAACACCGGTTGCCACGGCATGCGGTCCGCCAGGATCAGCGACAACGCACCCGGCACCATGCCGGCCATCTTGTAAGCATTCACATACACTGCGGCGCCGAGTCCCTGCTGGTTGTCCGGCAGGACTTCACGGCGATACGCATCCACCACGATATCCTGGCTGGCCGACAAAAACGCGACCAGGCTGGCCATCGCCGCGACCGCCGAAATTTGCGTCAGCGGGTCCAGCATGCCCATCGTGCCGATGGCAAAAAACAGCGCAGCCTGGGTCAATGCCATCCAGCCACGACGGCGTCCGAGCGAACCGAACTGGAAGCGGTCCATCAGCGGCGACCAGAGGAATTTCCAGGTGTACGGAAACATCACCAGCGCGAACAGGCCGAGCGCCTTGACGTTCAGGCCGGACGTGGCCAGCCAGGCTTGCAACAAGGACAGCAGGGTGAACAGCGGCAGGCCGGAACTGAACCCGAAGATCAGGATCGCCAGCATGCGACGGTTCATGTAATCGCGCCAGACGACGGGCTTGGCGGGGGTGTCGGGGGTGGATACGGTCATCAGGAAGACCCGGTTTTTTTCAGGCGGAATACCGCCAGACTGCCGCGCCAGTTCGGCAGGAACGTCACCGGCTGACCATCGTGCAGCGCCACGCATTCGAGTACATCGAGTCCGACCTCATTGGCCAGCTCCTCGAAATCGCTGATCGTCGCGCAGCGCAGGTTGGGCGTGTCGTACCACGCGTAAGGCAGGCTTTTGGAGACTGGCATGCGCCCGCGCAGCAATGCCAGACGATGCGGCCAATACGCAAAATTCGGGAACGAGACGATCGCTTCGCGCCCGACCCGGGCGATATCGCGCAGCACGCCTTCGACATTTTTCATCATCTGCAGCGCCGACAGGCACAGCACGGTATCGAACGCGCTATCGGCGAACATCGCCAGCCCGGCTTCCATGTCCTGCTGGATCACCGAGACGCCGCGATCGATGCAGGCCGGGATCTTGTCATCGTCGATTTCGATACCGTAGCCATGACAGCGCTTGTCGGTTTGCAGGTAGTCCAGCATCACGCCGTCGCCGCAACCGAGGTCGAGTACTTCGGTGTCGGCCCGCACCCAGTGGGCGATGAAGGCGAGGTCGGGACGCAGCCCGCTGAGTTCATTGAAATTCATGCGCGGCCTTCGGACTGGAGTGCATTCCACACTTTTTGGTAATACGAACGGACCACGTTCATGTAGCGCGTGTCGTCCTGCAGGAAGGCATCGTGACCATGCGGCGCGTCGATTTCGGCATAGGTGACACGGCGCCGGTTGTTCACCAGCGCCTGCACCATTTCGCGGCTGCGCTCGGGCGCAAAGCGCCAGTCGGTCTGGAACGACACCAGCAGAAACTCCGCTTCGGTCTTGGCCAGCGCCTTCGTCAGGTCACCGCCATAGGCGCGTGCGGGATCGAAATAGTCGAGCGCCTTGGTAATCAGCAGATAAGTATTGGCGTCGAAATAACCGGCAAACTTGTCGCCCTGGTAGCGCAGGTAGGATTCGATTTCGAAGTCCACGCCAAAGCCGAACTGGTAGTCGCCACTGCGCAGGTCGCGGCCGAATTTTTCAGCCATGTCGTCGTCCGACAGATAGGTAATGTGGCCGACCATGCGGGCCACGCGCAGGCCGTTTTTCGGCACCACGCCATGGGCATAAAAATCACCGCCATGAAAATCCGGATCGGTCAGGATGGCCTGGCGTGCCACATCATTGAAGGCGATATTTTGGGCCGACAGTTTGGGTGTGGAGGCAATCACCACGCAATGGCGCAAGCGCGACGGGAACAGCAGGGTCCAGGCCAGCGCCTGCATGCCGCCCAGCGAGCCGCCCATCACGGCGGCAAATTGTGCGATGCCGAGCGCGTCGGCGAGCAGCGCCTGCGCCTTCACCCAGTCCTCGACGGTGACGACCGGGAAGCTGGCACCGTACGGTTTGCCGGTGGCCGGATCGGGATGCATCGGGCCGGTCGAGCCGAAGCAGGAACCGAGATTGTTGACGCCGATGACGAAGAAGCGGTCGGTGTCGAGCGGCTTGCCGGGACCGACCATGTTGTCCCACCAGCCCGGACTGACTGGGGCGCCATCGACATCGGCATGCATGCCGGCGACATGGTGCGAGGCATTCAGTGCATGACAGACCAGCACCGCGTTCGAGCGCGCGGCATTGAGCGTGCCGTAGGTTTCATAGGTCAGCGAATAGCCGGCCAGCGTGGCACCGCTTTGCAGCGCCAGCGGCTGCGGGAACAGCATCGATTGAGGAGTGACGATTCCGAGGGATTTCATGATGGACAGTATGCGATGGCCGATGGCCCGCGCAGAAAAACTCCTTGCATGACATTGAAGGGGGAGCGGTCGGAAAGGGGATCAGCGGCAGCGCAATAAAAAAGCCCGATGGGCAAATCGGGCTAAGTCGGGGCTTGGATGCAAGCGCGCTTTAGCCGTATTTTTTACGCGCCCGCAAGCTGATCTCAAATCGGCGCCAAGCCCAAAGAATAACCAAGTCGCCGGGTTGCGTCAAACGGGCGGGACGACGCGCTTGCGGACTGTGTAGTGCACCCTTGCGATCAGGCAAAAACCCATTTCAGCTACCGAACGCCATACCCTAACTTGACGCAATGAAAAAAACTGGCGGTACGAGACGCCGTAATGCAGGGATGTCTTCGAATGGCAGTTTCGACCTGTAAAGCGCTCAATTCGTTTTACTTCACATCAACCCACCGCATCGCTGTCGGGCGAGGGGGGTGTACGGCCGAATGGCTGATATCTTTCACGGCAACCTACGAGCTGAAAGTCGCAACATGCGGTTAGCTTTCTTTGAGGTTGACGGTTTGCGGTTTGCGGTTTGCGGTTTGCGGTTTGCGGTTTGCGGTTTGCGGTTTGCGGTTTGCGGTAGCTAGAACGGGTTGCGCTCCGTGGAGCCAAGCCGGGGGCGGCCCGGCAGCCGGTCACTTCTTTTTGCTTCGCCAAAAAGCAGTAACCAAGAAAAAGGCGACCGCAAGACCGCTGCCCTGCGGGTTCCCAAAAACCGGGTACGGCAAGAGGGAAGCCCGCAAACTCGCTGCGCTCAGACAGTGCGGGCTTCTTATCCTCTTGCCGTACCCGGTTTTTGGCAGCGATCTTTTTATGCGGAATTCAACGTCAAGACCAAGCCCAGCCTTGGTAATTGATTGATGGTCGTGCTCGCTTTGCGCGAGAAAACTTCCTCGTCGTGATCGACATCGACTTCAAAACCAACGTCAAAACCAACGTCAAAACCAACGTCAAAACCAACGTCAAACTCAAAACCGACAAGGCTTTTACAAGCCATCTTTCTCGCGCAAAGCGAGCTTGGCCATCAACCAATTTCCAAGGCTGGGCTTGGTCTTGACCTTGAATTCCGCATAAAAGGCCGCTGCCAAATACCGTGTCCGGGCAGGGGATAAGAGGGCCGCACTGTCTGAGCGTAGCGAGTTTGCGGCCCTCCCCCTGACCGGGCACGGTATTTGGGAACCCGCAGGGCAGCGGTCTAGCGGTCGCCTTTTTTTGCTTACTTTATTTGGCGAAGCAAAAAAAGTGAGCGGCTGCCGGGCCGCACCCGGCTTGGCTCCACGGAGCGCAACCGTTTTAGCTACCGCAGACCGCGCGTCGCGGCGACCCGCAAAGGAACCTGACGCATGTTGGGCTTCGCTGCCCAACCTACAGACGGTGGTTCTGGTGGCCGGCCGCCGGGCCGCCCGGGCTTGGTCACAACGCCGCCAGTCGCTCCACACCCTCGGCAATCGCACCCGGCTCGATGGCCCGCAGGATTTTTCTGGTTTGCGGCATCAGCAGGCGCAGGTCACTGTTGAGTACTTCCTGCTTGACCGGCAACAGCCGCGACGGATGCATCGAAAATTCACGCAAGCCCATGCCGAGCAGCAGCCGGGTCAGGCGGGTGTCGCCGGCCATCTCGCCGCACACGGCCACCGGCACGCCGTACTTGGCACCCATCTTGATGGTGCTCGACAACAGGTACAGGATGGCGGGATGCAGCGGGTTATACAAATGCGCGACTTCGTGATCGACGCGATCGATCGCCAGCGTGTACTGGATCAGGTCATTGGTCCCGATCGACAGGAAATCCAGGCGCTTGATAAACAGCGGCAACGTCAGCGCCGCTGCCGGGATTTCGATCATTGCACCGATCTCGATGGCTTCGTCGAATTTTTTGTTGGCGGTACGTAATTGCGTTTTGGCCTGCGCGATCATTTGCAGCGTCTGGTCAATCTCGACCGCATGCGAGAGCATCGGAATGAGCAAGCGGATCGGGCCAAAGGCCGATGCCCGCAAAATCGCCCGCAACTGCATCAGGAACATTTGCGGCTCGGCCAGGCAATAGCGGATCGCGCGTAATCCCAGTGCCGGATTGAGTGCGGTTTGCTCGGCCATGTCGAGCGGTTTGTCGGCACCGGTGTCGAGCGTGCGGATCGTCACCGGACGGCCTTTCATGTTCACGACGGCCTTGCGGTAGGACTCGAATTGCTCGTCTTCGGTCGGCAATTTGTTGTGATAACCGGTGCGTCCCATGAACAGGAATTCGGAACGGAACAAGCCGACTCCGCTGGCGCCGGCGTCCAGTGCGGCGGCACAATCCTCGGGCAGTTCGATATTGGCCATCAGCATGATCGGGGTGCCGTCGATGGTGACGGCGGGCGTTTTTTTCAGCTTGCCGAGTTTTTTGCGGTCACGGATCTGACGTGCCTGACGTTCGCGATACTGCTCCAGCACCTGCGGCGCCGGATCAACGATCACGACCCCGGCATCGCCATCGATGATGACCCAGTCATCCTGGCTGATCAGCGCCGAGGCATTGAACATGCCGACGGCAGCGGGGATGTCCAGGCTGCGCGCCACGATGGCGGTATGCGAATTCTGGCCACCGACGTCGGTGACGAATCCGGCAAAGGAACGGTCGCGGAACTGCAGCATGTCGGCCGGCGAGATGTCGTGCGCCACGACGATCATGTGCGCGACTTTTTCTTCGCCGCTTTTGATCGGCGGCAGTTCGGTGGCGGTGCCGGTCAGTACCTTGAGAACGCGCTCGCCGACCTGCTGGATGTCGACCTTGCGCTCGCGCAGATAGGGGTCTTCGACTTCATCGAATTGTGCTGACAGTTCATCGATCTGCGTGACCAGTGCCCACTCGGCGTTGTAGTAGCGATTGCGGATGATGTTGAGCGGCACTTCGGACAGCATCGGGTCCGACAGGATCAGAACATGGACATCGATGAACGCACCCAGTTCTGCCGGGGCATCCTTGGGCAGATCGCTCCAGATGGCTTGCAGTTCCTTGTGGACGGTGTGGATGGCGTTTTGCAGGCGCGCGACTTCGGCTTCCATCTGATCCTGCTCGATCAGATAGTGCTTGACCTCAAGTGCAGCGGCCTTGAGCAGGTGCGCGCGCCCGATCGCAATGCCGCGCGAAACCGAAATGCCATGAAGCGTAAAAGATGCCATCTGGTTCAGTCTTCACTAAAAGGGTTATTCACCTTCGCCGAACTTGTTGTTGATCAGCTCTTGCAACGCGTCGAAGCATTCCTGTTCATCGGATCCGCTGGTTTCGAGCATGACCCTGGCACCTTTTCCGGCGGCCAGCATCATGACGCCCATGATCGATTTGGCATTGACGCGTCGCTTGTTGCGCGTCATCCAGACTTCACTCTGGAACTTGGCAGCGAGTTGCGTCAGCTTGGCCGAGGCACGCGCATGCAGGCCCAGTTTGTTGATAATTTCAAGTTCTTGCTGGATCATTGTCGGGTCTTGGAGTGGTGTAGTGATGGGACTAGTTGGGGGAAATCCGTACCCGGTTGTCGACCCGGACCGCACCGCTCTGGCCGCCGGCCAGTGCCATCTCGACCACCACATCGAGCGTGTCGTTGCGATACGTCAGGGCTCGCAATAGCATCGGCAAGCTGATGCCGGCAATGACTTCGACGCGGCCCGGATCATGCAGCGGCAGCGTGCAGTTCGATGGCGTTCCACCCATGACATCGGTGATGACCAGCACGCCAGCGCCGCCATCGAGCCGTTCGATGACCGCCCTGGCCATGCGCTTGACCTCGGCCGGGTCCTGGTCGGCGCAGACATCGACGGCTTCAAGCCGCTCGGGACGCGCCCGGAAGACATGCGACGCTGCGTCGATGAAGGCCTGGCCGAGCGGCGCATGGGTCAAGAGAAGAATACCAACCATAAGATTGTTCCGAAAACCTAATAAGAAATCATCGCAGATGCAGAGCCGACTACATGGATGACATCGGCGCTGGCGAGGCGGCTGGACCGTGCTCTGAGACTAGCGCGGAAACCAACCTCGACACAGTCAGCCTGCCATCACACGGATTTTTCCAGCGCATCGACAAACATGGCGGCGACATTGAATCCGGTCTGCTGCCGTATTTCCTGGAAACAGGTCGGGCTGGTCACGTTAATTTCCGTCATGCAGTCGCCAATCACGTCCAATCCTACCAGCAACAGTCCGCGTGCCGCGAGAATTGGCGCAATCCCGTTGGCGATCTCCAGATCCCGTTCGGATAACGGCTGTGCCACACCGACACCACCGGCGGCCAGGTTGCCGCGCACTTCGGTACCCTGCGGAATGCGCGCCAGGCTGTGCGGCACGGCGACGCCGCCGATCAGCAGGATGCGCTTGTCGCCCTTGACGATCTCGGGAATGTAGCGCTGCGCCATGATGGTCTGACGGCCATTCGCGGTCAGCGTTTCGATGATGACGCCGAGGTTCATCGCATCGTCCTTGATGCGGAAAACGCCGGTACCACCCATGCCGTCGAGCGGCTTGAGAATGATGTCGCGATGTTCGGCATGAAAGGCGCGCAGGCGCTGTTCATCGCTGGTGACCAGCGTTGGCGTGGTGTATTGCGGGAACTGCAGAATCGCCAGTTTTTCGTTATGGTCGCGGATCGCCGCCGGCTTGTTGACGATGCAGGCGCCCTGGTTTTCGGCCAGTTGCAGCAGATAGGTCGCGTAAACGTATTCCATGTCGAACGGCGGGTCCTTGCGCATTACGACCACGTCGAATTCGGCCAGCGATTGCGCCCGCCGCGGCGCCGCACGGTACCAGTCATCCGGCTCGCCGGTAAGCGTGAGTTGCGCGACATTGGCGGTGACCGCACCGCCCGCGACGGCCATGTCGCGTGGCTCGAAGGCAAAGATCTGGTGACCGCGCGAGACAGCTTCGGCCATCATCGCAAAGGTCGTGTCCTTGTAGGTCTTGAAGCCGTCCAGCGGATCGGCAATGAAGGCAATTTTCATTAATAGACTTCCGGATTCGGGTCGGTTTTTTCGAGTTCGATCGATGCTGCCAGCAGCGCCAGCCTGGCCACGACACCGTACAGATAAAACCGGTTGGGTGCGGTGGTGCCGGGCTTGGCATGCATGTCGGGCAGCGAGTGCTGTTGTGCGAAAGCGAGCGGGACGAAATGGGCGCCGGGTGCGTTCAGGTTCTCGTTGATGTCACGGTCGGCATGGACGCGGTAGTAACCACCGACGACGTAACGGTCGATCATCATGACCACCGGTTCGGCCACCGAATCATTGATGCGCTCGAAGGTATGCACGCCTTCCTGGATGATCACGTCGGTGACTTCATGGCCATCCTTGACGACGGCCATCCGGCTGCGCTGTTTGGCGGTCATGTCCTTGACTTCGCTGCCATCCTTGACGGTCATGATGCCCATGCCGTAAGTGCCGGCGTCCGCCTTGATGATGACAAACGGGGTTTCCTTGATACCGTATTCGCGGTATTTCTTGCGGATCTTGGTGAGCAGCGCATCGACTTGGGCGGCCAGTGCTTCTTCGCCGGAATGGTCCTTGAAATCGACCTTGCCGCATTTGGCAAAGTACGGATTGAGCATCCAGGCATCGATGTCATTCATCTTGGCGAACTTCTTGACCACGTCGTCGTAAGCCGAAAAATGATTGCTCTTGCGGCGCAGCGCCCAGCCGGCATGCAACGGCGGCAGCAAGGTCTGCTCGTTGAGATTCTCGAGGATGGCAGGAATGCCGGCCGACAGGTCGTCGTTGAGCAGAATGGTGCAGGGATCAAAGTTTTTCAGGCCCAGCCGACGGCCGTTGGCGGAGCGCTCCAGCGGCTCCAGCGTCAGAGTGCTCCCGTCCGGCAAGTCGATCGGCGTCGGCGTTTTGATGTCATCCGAGAGCGAGCCAAGACGCACGTTCAAGCCGGTCTGACGGAAAATCTGGATCATCCGTGCGATGTTTTGCAGGTAAAACGAACTGCGGTTATTGGTCTCGGGAATGAGCAACAGGTTTTTTGCGTCCGGACAGTATTTTTCGATCGCAGCCATCGCGGCCTGCACTGCCAGCGGCAGCATTTCTGGTGCAAGGTTGTTGAAGCCGGCCGGGTACAGATTGGTGTCGACTGGCGCCAGCTTGAAGCCGGCGTTGCGCAAGTCAACGGAACAATAAAACGGTGGTGTGTGCTCTTGCCATTCGAGCCGGAACCAGCGTTCGATGGCGGGCGTGGCGTTGAGAATTTTCTTTTCGAGGTCGAGAAGCGGGCCATTCAGGGCCGTAACAAGATGCGGAACCATTTAAAACCTTTGAGGGGGCTGTGCGAAGTAATGCTTGCAGGATGGGGCTGATTCTAACGGTTAACCCCGATACCGGCTTGCAGCATGGCGGAATGACCGGCAACAATGCCAGACAATTTCACATCGGGATGATCCTCATTTTTAAAAGCCCGGCACAAAAAAAGCGCTTCGGACGGAAGCGCTTTTTCAGACATGCTGCCAGCACAGGGCTGGCAGCATGTATTTTTGCAGATCAGGAATGGTAAGCCGTCTCGCCGTGGCTGGAAATATCCAGACCTTCGCGCTCTTCTTCTTCCACAACCCGCATACCGATGATCAGATCGACCAACTTGTAGGCGATCAGGGACACCACTGCGGACCAGATCACCGTGGTGAGCACAGCCTGCGCCTGAATCCAGACCTGACCAGCGATCGAGTAATCAGGCGATATCTTGTTGGCAACGTAGTCATAGATACCCTGGCCACCCAGCGACGGTGCAGCGAACACACCCGTCAGCAACGCACCGAGAATACCGCCCACGCCATGAACGCCAAACACGTCCAGCGAATCGTCTGCACCCAGCAAACGCTTCAGGCCACTGACGCCCCACAGGCAAATCACACCCGAGAGCAAGCCGATTGCCAGCGCGCCCATCGGACCGACGAAACCGCAGGCAGGAGTGATGGCGACCAGTCCGGCAACGGCGCCGGAAGCACCGCCCAGCATCGATGGCTTGCCTTTGGTGAGCCACTCGCCGAATACCCATGACGAGGTGGCAGCAGCGGTAGCCAGCAGCGTGTTGACGAACGCCAGTGCAGCGATGTCACCCGCTTCGAGCGCCGAACCGGCATTGAAACCGAACCAGCCCACCCATAACAGGGATGCACCGATCATGGTCATCGTCAGCGAGTGTGGCGCCATCGATTCTTTACCGTAGCCGACACGCTTGCCGATCACATACGCACCGACCAGACCAGCAACAGCGGCGTTGATATGCACCACGGTGCCGCCAGCGAAGTCGAGCGCGCCTTTTTGCCACAACCAGCCCGCCTTGGCGGATTGCTCGACCAACGATGCGGCGTCGGTGATGGTGTCCGGACCAGGCCAGAACCAGACCATATGAGCGATCGGCAGGTACGAGAACGTGAACCACAGCACGATGAACATCAGTACCGCAGCGAACTTGGCACGCTCGGCGAAAGCACCGATGATCAGGCCGCAGGTGATCGCAGCAAAGGTGGCCTGGAACACCACGAAGACGAACTCGGGAATCACGACGCCCTTGGTGAAGGTAGCGGCTGTCGCAAAGGTACCGGTAGCTGGATTGAAGATACCGTTAAGGAACAGTCGATCGAATTTACCGATGAAGGCGCTGCCCTCGGTGAATGCCAGCGAGTAGCCATAAATGCACCACAAAACGATGATCACGGCGAAGATCATGAATACCTGCATCAGGACCGACAGCATGTTCTTCGAACGCACCAGCCCGCCGTAGAACAAGGCCAGGCCGGGAATCGTCATCAGGATCACGAGGGTGGTAGCAACCATCATCCACGCGGTATCGCCCTTGTTCGGGACGGGTGCCGGTGCTGCGGCTGGTGCGGCCGGTGCCGCTGCAGCTGGTGCGGCCAGCTCGCCGGCGGCAGGTGCTGCTGCAGGAGCGACAGCGGCAGGTGCAGGTGCAGCCGCCGGAGCGACGACTACGGCAGCATCCGGCTTGGCCACGACTTCATCGGCAGCCATGGCGGCCGGTGCGAAGCCGACTGCCAGCAGCAAGGTGCCGGCAGCCAGGAAACGTGCAAAGTGTTTTTTCATGGTCGTACCCTTAAAGAGCTTCTTTGCCGGTTTCGCCGGTACGGATCCGCACAACTTGCTGCAGGTCGTAGACGAAAATCTTGCCGTCACCGATTTTGCCGGTGCGGGCTGCAGTTTCAATGGCTTCGATGGCGCGATCGACGATGGCATCATCAACTGCCGCCTCGATTTTTGTCTTCGGCAAAAAGTCGACCACATACTCGGCACCCCGGTACAGCTCGGTATGGCCTTTCTGGCGTCCAAAGCCCTTGACCTCGGTCACGGTGATGCCCTGCACGCCGATGGCGGACAAGGCTTCACGGACTTCGTCCAGCTTGAACGGTTTGATGATGGCAGTAATCAGTTTCATGACTGGCCTCGCTTAGAAAGTTTTGCTGATGGCGACGACCAGAGCGGTTTTGCCGTTGTCTTTGCCCGATGGGGTTGGATAGGCACCGGTATTGGCATCGGTACCGATCAGGGCGATGCTGCCGCTGGCAAATCCGAAATCCTTGGTCACGCCAACCTTGTAGTCGGTATAGCTGTAGAACGAGCCGTTTTTGATCTTCTGATGGCCGACATGCAGGTTCAACACGGTACCTTCAGCGATATCAATGTTGGCGCCCAGGTCGAGATAGCCGCTGTTTTTGCTGTCAACGTTGCCGAACGTGTCGGTCACTGCGCTGGAATACTTCAGATAGGCAGGACCATAGCCGACCTGACCATAAATTTCGGTGGTATTGGCATTGGCATAACCGGGAACCGACGACAGCTTGTTGCCAGAATAGATGTAGGTCAGGATGCCGACGTCATACGACACGCCCGGTACGATTTCACCGCGCTTGCCGCCGTAGATGTCCAGTTCGACGCTGCCGTCGCCACCGGTATCCTTGATCCACTTGATTGACGAAGCCCATGTCCCCACATAAAAGCCAGTCGGGTTGTTGACGAAATCGGCACCGACGGAAACGGCTGGCTTGAGGCGGGACTGCGAAATACCGCGGAAGCGATAGTCTGACGACAGCGCCGCATTGAAGCTGAGTTCGTTGTCAGGCTTTGCGTCTTCGGCGTGCGCGAAGTTACCGACAAAAAGGGCTGCGATGGCCGTGGCGAGAATCAGTCTTTTCATTTTATTTCCCCAGTAGGTAGTTAATGGATAAAAAATACGGTGTAACGTCAGGTTTCGATCTACATTAGCAGGACTCGTGCCACCCACGTTCGACACTAAAAAGTATCTTTTTGGCAAATAACAGGCGCCTGCAATTCCGCTCGCTCCCTGCCACGTGATCGAGGCGCACCAAGTTCTAGCGCGTCGCCTCAGTACGCACTGTAACGGTGCTTAACCATACAAAAAAAGGAACATCATGGACAAATCCAATTTTTTCACCGAGATGCAACAGAAAATCAGTCAGGCGATCGAGAACTCGCCAGCCAAGGACATTGAAAAAAACGTCAAGGCGATGATGGCGCAGGGGTTTTCCAAGCTCGATCTGGTGACCCGCGAAGAATTTGATATCCAGGCACAGGTGCTGGCCAAAACCCGCGAACGACTGGAAGTGCTGGAGGCGCAAGTTGCAGCGATGGAAGCGCAGTCGACCAAATAAACGCGACTGTCTCGTACGATCCGGATAACGCAACGTGCGCTATCCGGAGAAGTTCTGCCGCAAATCAAGAGCCATTCAGGTTCACCACTGCAAACTTGCTCGCGATCATCCCGATCCGACTACATTCAGAGCAAGATTGCACCGTCCACCATGAGCCTCGCCGTACTAAAGAGTCGCGCCCTCGCAGGCATGCACGCACCCGAAGTCACCGTCGAAGTCCATTTGGCGAATGGTTTACCGAATTTCACGATCGTCGGATTGCCGGATACTGAAGTCAAGGAGTCCAAAGACCGGGTCCGCGCCGCCCTGCAAAACGCGCGCTTTGAATTTCCGGCCCGGCGCATTACCGTCAACCTCGCGCCGGCCGACCTGCCCAAAGAGTCCGGCCGGTTCGATTTGCCGATCGCGTTGGGCATACTGGCGGCGTCCGAACAAATGCCGGCCGGTGAACTGCACAAGTATGAATTCGCCGGCGAGCTGTCGCTGTCAGGCGAACTGCGGCCGATACGCGGCGCGCTGGCCATGACCTTTGCGATGCACCGTGACAGCGACAACGGCGGCAACAATGATGGCATCCAGCGCGGCTTTATACTGCCGCGCGCCAATGCCGATGAAGCTGCGCTGATGAAGGATGCGCTGATTTATCCGGCCGATTCACTGCTGCAGGTATGCGCCCACTTCGCGGCTGGCGACGGCCTGGCAAGGCTGGTGCGGCACCGCTGCATGGCGCAACCGATCCGGCCAGCGTATCCGGATTTCATCGATGTCAAAGGCCAGTTGCAGGTCAAGCGCGGGCTGGAGGTGGCTGCCGCCGGCGCGCATAGCGTGCTGATGAGCGGTCCGCCAGGCACCGGAAAATCCATGCTGGCAGCGCGATTCGCCGGCATCCTGCCGCCGATGACGGACGACGAAGCGCTGGAATCCGCAGCGGTGCAATCGCTCTCCAGCGGATTCACGGTGGCGCGCTGGAAGGTGCGACCGTTTCGCGCGCCGCATCACACGGCGTCCGGCGTGGCGCTGGTCGGTGGCGGTGGCACGCCGCGTCCGGGAGAAATTTCACTGGCCCATCGTGGCGTGCTGTTTCTGGATGAACTACCTGAGTTCGATCGCAAGGTGCTGGAAGTGCTGCGCGAACCGCTTGAATCGGGTCGCATCACGATTTCAAGGGCGGCGCGCCAGGCGGATTTTCCGGCCCGCTTTCAACTCATTGCGGCGATGAATCCCTGTCCGTGTGGCTACCTCGGCCATCCGTCAGGCAAATGCCGCTGCACGCCCGACATCGTGGCGCGTTACCAGAATCGTATTTCCGGTCCGCTGCTCGACCGGATCGACATGCAATTGCAGGTTGGCGCGCTGCCGCATGACGAACTGTTAAAACCTGCCGCGGGAGAACCCTCGTCGGCCATTGCAGACCGGGTCGCGCGCGCATTCGAGATCCAGCAGGAGCGTGCCGGCAAGTCCAACAATGTCCTGTCGACCCAGGAAATTGATGCCCACTGCCAACCCGAAGCAGCGGCCGCAAGGCTGCTGGAAACCGCCATGCAACGGCTGAACTGGTCGGCCCGCTCCTACCACCGGGTGCTGAAAGTGGCACGTACTATCGCCGACCTGGCCGCCTCCCACCAGATTACCCAAAGCCATGTGGCAGAGGCGATCCAGTATCGGCGCGGTTTGCGCGAACAGTGAGCTGGCATCGCGCGCCACGCAGCAGCAAGGACCGTTAGCGCCTGCGCGCACGATTGACGGTGCGTGTCAGAAAGTTTGCTATCGTGGCGGGCTTTTGTCTCTCGCCGAAATTTTCCCATGTCCGAGTCCATGCACTTTGCCACTGTCAGCACAGACTCCGGCTCCCTGTTGGCGCGTCTCATCTGCCGCAATCACCTGACAGGCAGTCCATGCTGATCGGCGTTGCCTGTGCTCTCGGCGCAGGGTTGCTGTGGGGGCTGGTGTTTATCGCGCCGCTGCTGTTGCCGGACTACCCGGGTCTGATGCTGTCACTTGGCCGTTACATCGCATTCGGACTCATTGCACTGGTGCCGGCGCTCTTTGACCGCCGCCGTATCGGCCGGTTGTCCCGCGACGACTGGCGGATGGCGTTCGGGCTGGCGCTGATCGGCAACCTGATTTACTACGCCACGCTGGCCAGTGCGATCCAGCTGGCCGGCGCACCGTTGCCGGCAATGCTGATCGGCACGCTGCCGATCGTCATTGCGGTGACCAGTAACTGGGGCGCAAGGAAGGCGATCCGCTGGCGCCTTCTGGCGCCCTCGCTGGTCGTCATCGCCTGCGGGCTGATGCTGGTCAACTTCAGCGAGCTGGCGCACTTCGACGGTCGGCGCTCATTGTCCGATTACCTGCTTGGCTGCGGACTGGCCACCGTGGCACTGGCTGCCTGGACGTGGTATCCGATCATGAACGCCCGCCATCTGCAGGCACATCCGCACATCAGTTCGACGACCTGGGCCACCGCACAGGGACTGGCCACACTGCCATTGGCTGTATTCGGAGCACTAATCTACGGCAGTTATTTGCAGTTCGCACCAGGCGGATTCAACTTTCCGCTGGGCGCGCGTCCGTTGCAATTCATTTTGCTGATGCTGCTGCTTGGGTTCTGTGCATCCTGGCTGGGTACGCTGCTGTGGAATCGTGCCAGCCAGATGCTGCCGACGGCACTGGCGGGCCAGCTGATCGTATTCGAAACACTGGCCGCATTGCTGTATGCATTCCTGCTTCGGGGCAACATGCCGAACTGGCAAGTCCTGCTGGGAATCAGCCTGCTGTGTGTCGGCGTCTTGTGGGGCTTGCGTACTTTCCACCGGCGCTGAAGCGTGCGCCGGGGGTCGGCCCTGTTACCATGCCCGACATGACAAATACACGCTCCCAGCTTATGCAACATTCTGCCTTGCTGTTGTTGGCAATACTCCTGTCGGCCTGCACCCCAAGCCACGACTGGCGCCAGGTGCGTGGCACCGATGCCCCCTACACGGTGGTGTTGCCAGCCAAGCCGGCTACGCTGACGCGGCAGATCGATCTCGATGGTACGCCGGTCTCCATGACCATGACGGCTGCCGAAGTCAATGCCGTGACCTACGCAGTCGGCAGCCTTGAACTGGCCGATGCGGCCAAGGCCAACCTGGCCTTGACCGCAATGAAAACGGCGCTGATCAAGAATATCAACGGCACCGTCCTGCACGAAAAAGTGACCGTCAATCCGACGGGCACCACCATCGACGTCGAAGCCAGCGGAACGCCAAAAGGCGGTCAACCGCGCCTGCTGGTTGCACGCTTTGCATCGAAAAATCAGCGCGCCTATCAGGCAATCGTGACCGGCCCGGAAAAAGCCGTGTCACGCGAAAACATCGATACCTTCATGACCTCATTCAAACTGGAGTAATCCGGCCAGAACCGTGCCCGCTGCGTTATGCGAGCTGACGCGCAGTCGGGCGAGCTAGATCCCGCTACAATCAGCATGCTGGATACTTCTATGCCAGCTTCAAATAATAGGGAAAACGCCATGCTAGTCACTTTCAAATCCAAAGCCGCCGGCGAAGTCACCATGTATCAGGAACATGCACGTCGTCTGCTCGATCTGCTGCACAAGGACGTCAGCCGCGGTGTCATCACGGCTGCCGAAACCGGCCCCGCGCTGGCGATTCTAGAGAAGGAAGTCGCCGGCAGCCGCCTGCATCCGTCAACCGGCGAACTGGAACATGACGTCCACGTCCACCACGGCGAAAATGGCGACGATGCCGGTCACGAGCCCGCAGCGACGGTTACATTCGCCGCGCGGGCGTACCCGTTGATGGAAATGTTGCGGGCAGCCAGTCAGGGCAACAACGATATTCTGTGGGGTGTCTGACCAGTCTGTCGTCACTGTCACCTGACCTGTCAGGTGACTTCCGGGCAATCAACCCGGAACCTTGGTCATGATGTGTGACTGCATGCCAAAACCCGCATCACCATAGAACGCGATGGCGGCGTCGTTGGCATCGAACACCTCAAGGCGAATTTCGTCTGCCGCCCTGGCGCTGGCCCAATCGTCGACGGCTGCCATGAGCTGCTTGCCGGCCCCCTTCCCCCGCATTGCGCTGGTCACGACTATCGTACTGATGCGACAAATCCGACGCGCTTTCAAAAAAGGCATCTCCGCGGGCAAAAGTATCCGGGCCACCAAAAATCCGATAACCCCGGATGCCGCCTGCGCGACTAAAACTACGCCTTCACTATCCGTGATGGCGCCGCGCCAGAAGTCCGCATCGCGCGTCAGCCCTGGTGGTGCGGCAAACACATGGGGACTGTACGTATGGTGCTGGCGATTGATTTCTTCGGCGAGACCGCAAATGGCTGAATGATCATCAAGGCATGCTTGTCGGATGCAGATCAAGACGGAATCCTTTCATGCGTCATAAACTCGTGGCCCGAGAATACTCCCGGCACCGGGTTACGGCGCGCTTTACCAGCAGGTGAGGGGCACCAACAGCCCGCCTTCGACGTGTTTGTGTGGGGCAGCGCACATTCGTGGTCGGCAGGTTCAGGGATTATTCTTCCGAAGAAACGGTAGCAGGAGGACGCATGAGCGAAGAGCAGCATACGGGCAGTAGCGACAGCTATTTCACACTGGCGGGCGATGTGAACAGCGATATGGTGAGGCGCGTCTTTGAAGCGCTCGGCAAGATAACTCGTGCAGGCACCCGCACCGCGCATGTGCTGCTGCAGTCCAACGGTGGCTACGTCAGCGACGGCATTTGCCTGTACAACACCTTGCGCAATGCGCCGATCGATATCGTGATGTACAACGGCGGTGCCGTGGCCTCGATCGCCGTGACGGTTTTTCTTGCCGGACAGAAGCGGATCGCCAGCGATACGGCACGCTTCATGATCCATAAATCCCATGCGACGGCACCGACAGGAGCCAGACCGGAAGCACTGAAAATCATCGCCGAAGGGCTGATGGCGGACGACCGGCGCACTGAGGCAATATTGCGGCGACATGTCAACCTGACGCAGGCGATGTGGAACGTCCATGATCATTCCGATCTCCATCTGACCGCGCAGGACGCGCTGGATACCGACCTGGTTCACCAGTTAGGTGACTTCATGCCGCCCCGCGGTAGCCAGCTTTTTAATATGTAAGCTGCGTTGCAGCATCAACAATAATGTGCTGACAACAGCTTGTCGCTGTCGGAGAAAGGCGAGCTACAGGAGCCTTCGTCTCCGATTTTTATCTTCTGACGACCGCACCATAAAAAATCAGCCCCGCCACAAACCAATCGGTAAGGCCGAAAAAATAACAAAGGAATTAACGTGCACACAAGAACTCTTTTACTTTCCAGCATCATTGAACTTGACCATGGCGTTCATCATGGCGTGCCTGTCGATGTCCTGATGGCGCGTGTCCAGCAGCGGCATTTGAGCGCTGAAGATGCGTTTATTGAATTGCAGGCGGCACTGCACGAAGGCGATCTGCAGGAAACCTCCCCGGGAATGGTATGCCTGACGGAGTCGGGCTCAAGTCGTTACAAGCAGTCACTGGACGATGTGGAATCGGTCTCCGGCTCAAGTGACTAAAACGTTCACCGATTGTTTTGCAAATCGGCAAACGCCGCCGCGTCGTTGAGTTGCGCGGCCAGCGAACGGGCGTCGTGGACGCTCAATTCCCGGCACTGCTCGCCATGCCAGATACGTACCACCGCCGGTTGCTCTGACACGGGCTGCCGTCGCGCAGAACATGGACTCAGCCGCAGGGCGCCGCGGTTGCGTACGTCGATCATTGGACCGAACCGCGTCGCCACAGGCCGGGAGGCAGTTCGCCTGTCCGGAGAACTACCTGACGAATCAGGCAGATCGATGGAGGCGAACGCGGCTGAAAAAAGTGATGTGTTCATGACTACCCCGTCAAATAACTGTACACATGAACAGTACTTTAAGAGCGGGAGTGACGTCAACCGGCACAGAGGATGGGGGGTGCGATTGCCAAAACCGATGTGTGGCGAACCGTAGTTTATATGCTGCACCCGCGAGATTGCGCCCATGCCGGGCGGACAAAAAAAAGCCCGCTCAGGGAGCGGGCTGAAATCCATACTCTTGGAGGAGTTATGGAGGAGACAGCCAAAGTATGCCACACAATTTGTGCGATGCACCACAACTAATTTCACACTTTTTCCGTCGGATGAATAACTTTCCGGGAAACCGTGGAAAACCGCCCACGCTTCGGGTGCAGGACAGTGCAGGAGCCTCGCGGTGAGCGCGCTGGCAACTGGTTTTAAATGCCAGAAAAATGCCGTCAGGCGCGCGCAAGGTGGCCTGCGCCGCTACAATCAGCGTTTTCCGCAAAACGCTGCCGACAGTAAACTTCAATGAGCATCCCGGGCATTACCGATTTTGGCTACTTTTGTGTCGCCGTACTTTTGTTGAACGCTACGCCCGGACCGGATACCGCGTTCATCGTCGGGCGCAGCATCGCTCAGGGACGGGCCGCCGGACTGGTATCGGCGCTGGGCATTTCAGCTGGCTGCTGTGTGCACGCGCTAGCCTCTGCGTTCGGCCTCAGCGCATTACTTGCCACGTCAGCCGACGCGTTCATGGTGGTCAAACTGGCTGGCGGCATGTATCTGATGTATCTCGGTATCCGAATGCTGTTTGCGCGGTCCGTGACCACTGGCATGGCGACAGGTGCCGCAGTCCGCCAGACGCGTCCGTTGATGACGATTTTTTGGCAAGCATTGATGACGAATGTGCTGAATCCCAAAGTGATTCTGTTTTTCTTGTCGTTTTTCCCGCAGTTCGTGCAACCGAACGCAGCCCACAGGACCTGGTCCTTTCTGTTGCTCGGTACCGTATTTGTGCTGATGTCGACCGGCTGGAACTGCACCACGGCCATCGTGGCCGGGACGCTGGCGCGACGTACAGCATCCAGTCAGCGCGCCAAACTATGGCTGGAACGCTGTGTCGGCACTGCCTTTATCGCACTCGGTGCGCGTATTGCCTTTACCAGGAATTGATATGGCCGCAATTGATTTGAAACCGGATTCACTGGCCTTCAGCCTGCGCAGCGCGGCTCACGCCGTCGCGCTGGTGCGCAGCGGCACTGCATTGCCACAGGCACTGACCCGCGTGCAAGGCTACGCAGAGACATCCGGGCAGTCCAAAGGAGCGATCCAGGATATCGCCTACCGCGCCATGCGCGGACTCGGTCGCGCCGATGCCTTGCTGACGCTGCTGACCAACCGTGCGCCGGAACCGGCGACACTGCATGGTCTGCTGTGCTGCGCACTCACGCTGATCGATCACGATACGGCGGGGCCTGCGGCACCCTACGAAACATTCACCGTCGTCAACCAGGCAGTCGAAGCGGCCAGTGGCGATCCGGCGATGGCACATGCCAAGGGCATGGTCAACGCGGTCTTGCGTCGCTTCCTGCGCGAGCGCACGACCTTGCTGGCAGAGGTCTTGCGCCAGCCGGTCGCCGAATGGAACTACCCGGTCTGGTGGATCGATGCATTGCGGGCCGCGTATCCGACCGATTGGCAACAAATCCTGCATGCCGGTAACGCAGCGCCACCACTGACATTGCGCGTCAATCAGCGGCGCACCACGACGGCGGCGTACATCACGCTGCTGGCCGAGCAGCAAATTACCGCGCGCCAGGTCGGGCCATCTGCCGTGCGCCTCGAACGGCCACTGCCGGTGTCGCAGATTCCCGGATTTTCGGACGGCCTGGTGTCGGTGCAGGATGCCGCAGCCCAACTGGCCGCGCCGTTGCTGGAAGTAAAAGACGGCATGCGCGTGCTCGATGCCTGCGCTGCCCCCGGCGGCAAAACCGGCCACCTGCTGGAACTGGCACAGCTCGACCTGATTGCGCTGGACTCCGACCCGCGTCGCCTGAAGCGCATCGAAGAAAACCTGCAGCGCCTGCAACTGCAAGCGCGCCTGGTCGCCGGTGATGCCAGTGCCGCCGACTGGTGGGATGGCCAGCACTTCGATTGCATTCTGGCCGACGTTCCGTGTACCGCCTCGGGCATCTTGCGGCGACATCCTGACATTCGCTGGTTGCGCCGCAAGGCAGATACGGCACAATTGGCGGCATTGTCGTCACGGATACTCGACAATCTTTGGCGCATGCTGAAACCCGATGGTAGATTGTTGTTCGTAACATGCTCGCTGTGGCCGCAAGAATCCGAAGCACAAGCCGCAGCGTTTGCCATGCGCAATCAGGCGCAGCGACTGCCCGCTCCCGGTCAATTACTGCCAACCGCAACCAGCGACGATGACCATGATGGCTTGTTTTATGCATTATTCAGGAAGCCGGCAGTCTGATGCGACGCCGTGATGTGCTGGCGACACCGCCAGCGCAGCTCTGGCGCAGCATCGCCTGCGTGGCGCGCATGATGCGGCGTTGCAGTGCGTTGTCAGCGCTGGTTCTGTTGACGGTCATGCTGCTGCTCTCCCCGCTCGCTCGTGCGGCCGAAGGTGTCGACATTTCACAGGCACATCTTGAGTCTACCGATGACGGCGTGAAGCTGTCCGCCACCTTCGCCTTCGAGCTCAATCGCGGTCTGGAGGAAGCGATCAACCATGGCGTACCCCTCTACTTCACCACCGAAGTCGAGATCACCCGGCCACGCTGGTACTGGTTCGACGAAAAAGCCATTACCGAATCGCAGACCATCCGGCTGTCGTATAACGTCCTGACCCGGCAGTATCACGCTGCCATCCTCGGGCGATTGCAGCAAAGTTTCAGCTCCCTGGACGATGCCATGTCGCTGATTCGCCGACCAAGCCGCTGGCTGGTCGCGGACAAATCGGCACTCAAACCAGGTGCCGTCTATTCGGTAGCGGTACGCATGCGGCTCGATGTCGCACAGCTCGCGAAGCCGTTTCAGGTCAATGCCATCAATAATTCCGACTGGCGCCTGTCGTCAGACTGGAAAAACTTCCTGTACCGGGCAGAATAAGCGTGCAACGGGCACTCCGCTATGCGCTGGTGGTCGGTGGCGCGATCGTCGCCATCCTGCTTTTTTTGCTGGCCTCGGCCTCTGACAACTCGGCCTCGTTCGACAAACACTATCCGTGGCTGCTTGGCCTGAATGCGATGGTAACCATCGCTTTGCTGGGACTCGTCGCACTGCTGCTGGCCCGTCTGTACGCGCGCCACAAGCGCGGCATGTTCGGCTCGCGCCTGATGTCCAAGCTGGTTCTGCTGTTTGCTGCTATCGGTATTTTGCCGGGGCTGGTGATCTACACGGTCTCGGTGCAATTCGTGTCGCGGTCGATCGAGTCGTGGTTCGACGTGCGGGTCGAGGCGGCACTGGAGTCCGGGCTCAACCTGGGCCGTGCCGCCCTCGACGCCTCGCTGAGTGATCTGAGTACCAAAGCCCATAACCTGGCCGTCGAATTATCGGATTTGCCCGACAGCGGACAAATCCGGCAACTGGCACGCTGGCGGGAGCAGAACGGCACGCAAGAAGCGATCATCGTCAGCATCAGTGGCCGCATCATTGCCACCGATGGGGGCGAACTGAAGACGCTGGTGCCGGACATGCCCACCCCATCCATGTTGCGTCAGGCCAAACTATCGCGTGGTTATACCGGTATTGAAGGTCAACCCGAGCCACGTGAAATCGATACCAGCGCCGCCAAGACGACGCCGCCGGCGGTCGACGCCATCAATAATCTACGCCTGCGGGTCGTGGTCGCGATCCCCGCGGGCAGGAATGCGCTGTCGCTGCAATCGGAGGGACGTGTCCTGCAGCTGATTCAGGCCGTGCCATCGACGCTGGCAACGAATGCCGAAGCGTTACGCGCCGCCTACAGTGAATACCAGGAACGCTCGCTGAGTCGTTCCGGCTTGCGCAAGATTTACATCGTCACGCTGACACTCACCCTGCTGCTGGCCATTTTTGCGGCGATCGTCAGTGCATTCCTGATCGCTACCGACCTGGCCGAACCCTTGCTGCTACTGGCAGAAGGTACCAAGGCCGTTGCCGAGGGTGACCTGTCACCGCGCCCGATCGTGGCGACCTCCGACGAGCTCGGCACGCTGACACAGTCCTTCAACACGATGACGCGGCAGCTCTTCGATGCCCGCGCCGCAGTCGAGATCAATCGGTCCGAACTCGAAAACGCCAAGGCCTATCTGGAATCGGTGCTGGCCAACATGTCGGCTGGCGTGATGGTACTGGACGATGATTTTCGTTTGATTACCTGCAACGAATCGGTCGAACGCATCCTGCAACAGGATATCGAACCTTATTTGAACCAGCCCTTGTCGGCAATCGACGGCTTGCTGCCGTTTTTCGACGCCATTCGCGGTGCGTTTTCAGCGCAAAGCGCACAGTCTGCCGGCACCGACAATGGGGAAACCGGCTTGCACTGGCAACAGCAAATTGAAGTGCCGCGCCGTGGCAGCGATGCCAATCGTGACGATGACATTACGCTGCTGGCGCGCGGCTCCCGATTGCCAGTGGCAAAAGGCACTGGTTACGTGGTGGTCTTCGATAATATTTCGGAGGTGATTTCAGCCCAGCGCTCGATTGCCTGGGGCGAAGTGGCACGCCGCCTGGCCCATGAAATCAAGAACCCGTTGACGCCGATTCAGCTTTCTGCCGAACGCTTGCAAATGAAGCTGGAAGACAAGCTGATGCCGCTGGATGCTGCGATGCTCAACAAAAGTACCGCCACGATTGTCAATCAGGTCACCGCGATGAAACGGATGGTTGACGATTTCCGCGACTATGCTAAAACACCGCCAGCCGTCCTGTCGCCGCTTAATCTGAATGCGCTGGTCGAAGAGGTCCTGCATCTGTACACCGGCGGCGATGAACGCGCCACGATCAATGCAGTACTGTCACGTGATTTGCCCCTGGTCATGGGAGACACTACCCAGCTGCGCCAGGTGATTCACAATTTGCTGCAGAATGCGCAGGATGCCGTCGCCGATCGACCGGCGGGAAGTCCGGCGGCACGTATCGATGTGCTGACAGAGGCGATTCACTATCAGAGCGCCAACGGAAAAACCCGCCGTGCAGTTCGCCTGACAATCACCGATAACGGCCCCGGCTTTGCGTCGAAAATCCTCAAGCGCGCGTTCGAGCCTTACGTCACATCAAAACCGCGGGGTACCGGCTTAGGCCTCGCCATGGTGAAAAAAATTGTCGATGAACACGGTGGCCGTATCGATATTCTTAATCGCAGTGATACTAATGGTACAAAGATACTAATTTTGCTGTTAAAGTTGGCGCCGGGGGAGCAACCGGAAGTAGATGGTGAAATGGCCCCACAAAAGGACTCTTCTCTAAAAACCATTTGAAATAGGGAAACCGGCACATGGCAAACATACTAGTAGTAGATGACGAAATGGGCATACGTGAACTGCTCTCGGAAATCCTGAGCGACGAGGGTCATGTCATTCTCACTGCCGAAAATGCCCAACAGGCGCGCGATGTCCGCGCTGCCAGCACACCCGACCTGGTGCTGCTGGATATCTGGATGCCCGACACAGATGGCGTTACGCTGCTCAAGGAATGGCAACGTGATGGATTACTGACCATGCCAGTCATCATGATGTCCGGCCACGCCACCATCGACACGGCGGTTGAAGCAACCCGCATCGGCGCAATGAATTTTCTGGAGAAACCGATTGCACTGCAAAAACTGCTGAAAGCGGTTCAGCAGGGGTTATCCCGTGGCCAGGAGCCGGTACGACCACTTGTCTATCAGTCACGTCATTCCAGCCTGTCGACAGAAGCTTCTACCGCGGCCTATGCCCATCCTTCCGTACAGGCACATACCACCGTGACGATGATCGCTGCCACCGAAGTCGCCGCAGTCCCGCAGCCGCAAGGTTTTACGGTGCCGTTCGAACTGCCATTACGTGAAGCCCGCGATGCCTTTGAACGGGCTTACTTCGAGCATCACCTGGTGCGCGAAGGCGGCAGCATGACACGCGTGGCGGAACGAACCGGACTGGAACGCACCCACTTGTACCGCAAGCTCAAGCAACTCGGCGTCGAGCCGAGCAAACTGGTCAAGCGCGGCGGATGATACCGGTCACTCTGGTCAGCGGCGCGAGTGCACGACAGCGTGAAGCGGCAATCGCCAAAGCACTCACCGCTCTACCGGCAAGCATGCAGGTTGCACTGCTTCTGGAGGGACTCCCCTCACCCGAGGCACCACTGATCAACGGCGCGCGTCTGAGCATCGCCCGCATTGCACCCGGCTGTCCCTGCTGCATCGGCAATCTGGCCATGCGCGTCACGCTCAACCGGATCTTGCGCCATCCTCCCGGCCATCTGTTTCTGGCACTGGCCAGCAGCGCCCACCGCGAGCAGGTCAGGCAATTCCTTGCCGCAACTCCGTACGACACCCATCTCATGCTCACGCCTGACATCGACTGCGCGCTGGCGCCAGCCACGGCAACTCCCTGATAGCAAACGACCACCCCACTTGAATTCTGCCCGACCAAGCCCCAACTGCGTCTCAGGCAAATACCCATCGCATTGCATGACTTGAACCAAGGAATTCTGATGAACCTGATCTATAACAGCGAGCAATACAGCGTCGTCGAATTCGGCGCAGACAACGGCCTGGAAGCACTGCGCTCCGGTGGTTTCGAAATTACGGACAAGCCGGGCAGACGTGAAATTTTCATTGCTGGTAGCCTGGCAGAGGCATTCCGCGAAAACATGGAAGAACTCATGGCCAGCAAACCGCATGTCGAAGAATTCGATGCCTTCCTCGCTGGCTATGAAGAAGTGATGCTCCAGCCCGTGATCATGCATTGAACAAGTTGCATGGCTGGCCGGGTATACTCGGCCCATGCAAGCCAATTCCCGCCCCGTTACCAGCAGCCAGACTGCGCCGCACGTCCAACTCGGCCGGCTAATCACACGCCACGTCGAGAACCGCTTTCTGAAACCGGTGACGGCCTATAACCAGGCAGCGTTCGATACTTTTCTGCGGCACTGGCAGGCCGCGGGTTCGGCCCCGCTGATTCTGGATGCCGGCTGCGGCGTGGGCCTGTCGACCTACCATCTTGCCCAACAATGGCCCGACAGTTTTGTGCTCGGTGTCGACCAGTCTGCCGACCGGATCGATCGCCAGACCATCTGGTCCGGGCCGCCGCCGCCCAACGCGCTGTTACTGCGCGCGGATCTGGCGGACTTCTGGCGTCTGATGCTGGAATCAAAACTGACCCTGAGCAGACACTACCTGCTGTATCCGAATCCCTGGCCAAAAATTGGCCATCTCAGCCGTCGGTGGCACGGACATCCGGCATTTCCTGCCGCAGTGGCGCTGGGTGGCGTGATCGAATGCCGCAGCAACTGGCCGATCTATATCGAAGAATGTGCGCTCGCCCTGCAACTGCTGAACGTGCCGGACGTCGTCGTCGAGCCGTTTCGGCCCGACACGCCGATCACGCCATTCGAATCCAAATACCTGGCGTCGGGTCACGTGTTGTGGCGCTGCCGTTCACACGCCTTGCAGGCCGCCGACACGCGCTGATACAAAACAGCTGCGCTGACGTGGTCCGCGATACACGCGCGCAGTCCGCCGACAAATCGTCGACGCATGCAGGTTGTCCAATGGTCTCTGGTAACTACGCCAAAGGACCGATGATGACCACCTCCACCTGCCACGCTATCGTACGCAATGTCCGCGCTCCGGAAGGGCATATCCGGATCGAAGGATCGGCCGCCTTCGTGCAAGCCGAACTGGCGCGGTACGACCAGCCCTGTTTCGAAGTCGTCACGGATTCATCCACGGAAAGACTGCCACGCCTCAGTGAACCAGTGGCCGAACGACAACGCCAGGTCGGCCGCATCGAGCAGGCGCTGGAACGACTGGCGCACCTGCCCCACAGCAATATGGCCCATAAAACCATCAGTGCAGCGTTACTGATCGGCTATGTTGATACGCTGATGGGCGCTCCCACGACCCCGCTGTGGCGTATCCGAGACATGGTGAAACACCTCGGCTGCCATGACACCAATAACTTTTCCGCCGTGCTGCGCCGCGAAACCGCGTTGTTCAGCCACAGCGGAGAACCCACGCTGGCGCTCAATCCGGCAGGTTTCGAGCGGGCTGACGAACTGGTCCGACAGCTCCTGCTTGCCTGATCCGCATCGACCAACTGTTCCTGTGATTTTGACCCGCCGCAAGTACTCGACAGAGTGATTCGCTAACCTTGAGGCAAGCGTTGCACTTTGTAACGTCACGAAAAATGGCGTACCCGCCACGATCAGCAAGGGGGTACGGATACGATCGACACGTTACGCACAATACGGTGGGTTCAATAACATGCTTCAAGCCACGGATACGTCTCAACATCACCAGACCGTCATCCTGCTGCAGACACCGAACTGCCGCGCACCGGCGTGCACGACCGTGAGCACCATGAAGCTCCACGGTATTACGTTACTGGAATGCGAAACGGCGGATCAGCTTCAACGCGCCCTGCGTGCCGGTTGCACCGTCGGGGTTGTCGTGCTGGTCGAACCGAGCCAACTGGAATCGATCGCTGCCTGCGACAGCTTGCTGGGTCAGGGCGAGGTGCTGTGGATAGGCCTGATCGCCAGAAGCCTGCTGGCACTGCCCGCCGTACGTACGCTGGTGGCCGACTACCTGATCAATTTCATTGCCTTGCCGGCACCCATCGAACACATCGACCTGGTGTTGCGGCACGCCCGCGGCATGGCGCTGGTGCGTTCGCAACCGCGCAGTGCGCTGAGTGATCCTGTGGCATCCAATGACCCTGCGCCGATGGTCGGCAACACGGTACAAATGCACCGACTCCTCCACCAGATCAAGCGGATTGCCCGCACCGACGCGGCGGTACTGATCAATGGCCAGTCCGGTACCGGCAAGGAACTCGCGGCACAGTCCATCCATCGCCAGTCGGCGCGTCGGCAGGCGCCATTCGTTGCCGTCAACTGCGGCGCGATTCCGGCACAGCTGTTTCAGTCGGAGTTGTTCGGTGCTGAAAAAGGGGCCTACACGGGCGCCACCCAACGACGCATAGGCCGCATCGAGGCGGCGCAGGGTGGCACCTTGTTTCTCGACGAAATCGGCGATCTGCCGATGGAGATGCAAGTCAACCTGCTGCGCTTTTTGCAGGAAAAAACCATCGAGCGCGTCGGCGGCAACCAGACGCTGCAGATCGATGCGCGCATCATCGCCGCCACGCATATCGATTTGGCTGAGGCGGTCGCGCAAGGCCGTTTCCGCGAAGATCTGTACTACCGCATCAATGTCGTCTGCATCACGACGCCCCGACTGGCCGATCGCGTCGAAGATATCGAAGACATCGCGCGGCATTATTTTGTCCACTTTGCCCACCGGCATAACAGAAGCCTGCGCGGGTTTTCCAAATCGGCGTTGCAGGCGATGCTGCATCATGGCTGGCCGGGCAATGTGCGCGAACTCGTCAACCGCGTACAGCGGGCTGTCGTGATGGCAGAAGGCCGCTTCATTCAGCCGGAAGATCTGGGCTTCGATCGGCCTTCCGAGCCGCTCGTACTGATGTCACTCGACCATGCCCGCGCCACGGCAGACCGCGCCATGATCCGGCGCGCGCTGGCGCAGGCGCGCAACCATATTTCCCAGGCAGCGCAATTGCTCGGTATCTCGCGCGTGACGCTGTATCGGCTGATTGAAAAATACCAATTGCATCCACAAAAAATCAGCCTGATATCGGCGCATGGCGAACAGTTTTTCCAACTCGTGTCCGCCCTGCATGCAGCCGATTCGGAAGGCGATGCAGCAGAAAATTACGGTGAATTGACGCGGTGATTCCGGTACCCCGGATTGATCCTGTCGTTGGTCAATGCCAGCAAGTCACCAGCGCCAGCCAGCAGACAATGCGGCACTGGCCCTTGGTGCAAAAATCTGCCCGCCATCGCAATCAGCGCCACTCTTTTCAACCTGTCCGGCCCCTGATGTCATCCCGCCGTTGATCAGAACGAATACGGAAACTTGACCCCTACCGAGACATCCGGCGCATCCGGCGTCAATCCCATGGACACCGTGCCGACCATCGACAAGCGCGGCGTCAATTGATGCGTCAGCCCCGTATTGAAGCTGACCGAGTTCGAATCGCTACCGACCTGGCGTACCCAGTTGCCACCGTCAGGACGCAAGCGCGACACCTGCTGCAACGACTGCGCATACGAGAAACTGACTGACGTTTTTTCGTTCAACGCGAGAGCAAAACCGGCACCGAGCGACCAGACATTCCCCAGCTTGACGTCGCCCGGCGTGGACGTCGTCAGCGAACTCGACAGGTCGGAGAAGCCGCGTTTGAAATTGTAGGTGTAGCCCAGGTTGGCGAACAACACCATCGGGTCTGTCACCTTCAGCATCGACATCCCAAACGTGGTGGCCCACACGCCATTGCCGGTAGGCTGGCGCGTCGGGATCAGCAGATTGTTATTGTTGGGATCGGTATTTTCACGCAACTTGATGCCGAAGGGATCACGGCCGGTCGGTGCTTTCAGACGTGTGCTGACGATCCAGTCCAGGTCGGATGGGGCACGCTTGGGCAGCTGAAAATACACGCCTGCATTGATGTCACCAACCGACTTCGAATTGATGCTGCCATCGCTGAAAGCGGATGCAGAACTCCCTGCGCCCGGCGAGATGTAGGTCGAATTCCGGTACACCACCGGCAAATTCACATCCGCGCTGAATTGCTCGGACAGGTTCCAGCGGCCGGTCAGATCATATTGAAACTGGTCGGTACGAATCTGTTGCAGGTTCACTTTGCCCAGCAGGATCGCATCGAGCGCCAGAAAACCACTGAGCACCAGGCTGCGTTTGTCGTAGTGCGTGTAGGTCAGCCCCTGTTCGAATGAAAACCGGTTCTCGAACAGCGGAATACCCTGGGTACTGGTGATCGCCGTCCCTTGCACCGAACCCACCGGGCCGGTTGCACCCGTGGCACTTGCGGCCGCCAGGCGTTCAGGTGCGGGCGGCCGGTTGGCGCTGGCGCGGGCATCGACAGGCGCATCGGGAGTGCCGACCGTAGTACTGCTACCGGCAGTGACCTCGCTGGTAACGGGACCGGGACCGGGACCGGGACCGCGCCCGCTGATCGCGCCCAGTTTCGCGTTGTCGTTGAGTTGTCGCTCAAGTCGATCAACACGTTGCTGAAGACGCTGGACCGTCTGCGCCTGTTCGGATGTCGCGCGCTGCGATGCCGTGGCGGGTCCCGACTCTGCCACGGCATCGGCGCACCAGCCAAACGCGGGGAGAACGCCGAGGGACGTCGCGAGCAAGAAGACAGGAAAAGAACCTGAGGTGGGTGGTTTCATAGACTCATTGAAAAGAAGAAAAGGAGAAACGACAGGTACGACAGGAAAACAAGCGGTTTACGGGAACCACCGCCAGACAAGGAGAACGAAAATAGTCACAACAACGGCCGTCAAAAAAACAACGTCGCGACGTTCAGGCGAGCGCAAAAAAACCGCCCTGCCATCCCCGAGAAACCGTGAAGACAGGGCGTCACAACACGCAAGCAGGCAGATCAGCGACCACGCAACGTATTGAGCGCCTGGCCGACCCCTTCCGTCGCCATTGCAGCGGCGGCCAGTGGCTTGACCTGCAATTGCAGCTGCAATTGATTCACCACCTGCTGACGATCGGCGGCGATCTGGATGGTTTGCAGGATGTTGTTGGCGCCCAGGGTATTGAGGCGCTGTTCGGCAGACCCGGCACCGGGCACGCTGAGTCCGAGAGCAATGGCATTGTTGGCGACATCCACTTTTACCTTGGCGCCGTTGGCAGCGATTGCCTCGGCGCTGGGGACGTTGGCACCAGTGGCCAGCAGGATGGCGCGCGGACTGACGTCGATCGAGGTCAGGTTCGACGCACCGTTGTTGTCGCCGGCAATTTGCACCAGCTGGGCGGCACCAGCAACATTAGCCAGTCCTTTGGCACCGCTGACCAATCCGGTTCCTGGCAGCGATGCCAGCGAGGGATCGGTCGCACTGGCCAGTGTCTGGATGCTGGCCTGCGGTGTGCCGGAGCCAGCCCCACTCTCGGGCAACTTCAACGCCAGGTTGGCATTTCCCGCGAGCTTCTGGCCGTTGGCTGCCTGCCATGACGATGCCATCTGCAAGCTCATGCCAACCACCTCGCCGGCAATCGAGAACTTGCCGGCCACATCCGCCATCTGCTGCGCTTCGATCGGCTGTGCCTTGCCACACAAACCATCATCGGCACACGCCTGGATCGGCGCCGCATGAACTTTCACCTGAAACACGGAGGCGGAAGCGATGGCAAATACTGCGATCAGGCAGCGTAATTGCGTTTCTCGCATACGATTTCCTTCCCAATTAAAAAGTGTCGATGCCGAGCAATCCGTATTGACGTTGCTGCGGCAAAGTCTGCGTCACGATCCCGGCGCGCTGCAACTGCGCCAGAGGCCGTGCCGACGTGATCAATGCGTTGTCGGGACGAATCCCATCACCGACGACGGCAAATACGATCCTGTTCCAGCCAGCGGCAAATTCATTGAGTGGCATTTGCCTGTGACCTAGTGCGGGGTCGGCGATAAACACGGTGTCGCCAATCACCTTCTTGATAACGACAAAATGCCTGGAGCGCCCATTGTCCTGTAACGCAATCACCGGAATCTTGACCGCACGCAAACTTGCCATGTCGACCGTATAACCGTGTCCGCGCAGTCCGATGCGCTCGACATACTGCTTCATGTCAAGCAACGAAAAACCCTGCTCCCTGGCCCGCTGCGGATCGGTGTTACGCAACATGTCGGCGATGACGGCACGTTCGCTGATCGAGCGACCGTAGACGTTTTGCAGCAAGGTCGCGAGCGCAGCGGCGCCACAACTGAAGTCCTGTTCCTGCCGAACCAGATTCCTGAAGCGCAGCTCCGTCATCGAACGCACCGCAACCGGCTGAAAACTGCGACCAGGCACGGCATTGCTGATACCGATGCGCGGTTCCGCACTTGCGTCCGGCTGCGCGTCACTTTGCTGTGCCTGCACGGTTCCCTGCCCACAGCAACTGGCCATCAGCACGGCAATAGACAAGAGGCGCTTGCTCATCATCGACCTCACTCGATAAGTCCGCCACGGCCACGCCATGACGGGAGATGATCAACCGATATGGCGCTGGTGCAGCCAGGCTGTCCAGCGCCAACCGGATCGATCAGCGGGTTGACGCGGCCGCAACCGACAGACTGTTGTGCTGCACATTGCTGAAGCCGGCAGCAATGTTGGTGCCGATATTGCCCTGGGCGCCAGACAGTGCAGCGCCACCGAGCGCAGCGGTGTTGATGCCACCGGCGCCCAGCGTGACCGTGCCCTTGATATCCTGCAGGTTCGAACCGGTTGCCTTGGCCAGGGTGCCTGCCGAATTGACCGAGGCGGCCAACTGGTTTTGCTGCAGGTTGCCGTCACCGCCGGCGACGTTCACGCTCACGTTACCGCGCGCATTACTCAGGCCATCGACCACGAACGCATCATTGACCTGCAGTGGCGCGCTCGTGATGGTGTTGGTGGAGCGCTGTTCGGCAAATGTCTGCGCCGACGCAAAGACGCGTTCCGCATCCACGGCCGACAGCGCGACCGAATTGCTCTGGCCATTCAAGCTACCCGCAGAGACGTTAATCGCCACATTACCTTGTGCATTGCTGCCGGCTGTGCCGCTGATCGAGGCCGTGTTCGGATCAGCAACGGGCGGTGTTTGTCCACCGGTCGAACCCGTTTGTCCGCCGTCCGAGCCGGTGGCAGTCGGCGGCGTTGCCGGTGGCCCTGGCGTTGGCGCCGGTGCTACCGTGACGTTAGAGAACTGTTCCGTATCCAGCACCGCACCCGACTCCGATTGAATATTGATATCGCCGTTGACTTTGGCCGTTCCGTACACGCCGATCGCATTGCCGATGACGGTACCGTTGGCAATCAGCGAAGCGGAGACACCGGTTACCGTACCGGCCACGGCAGGCAATGCGAATGCGGCAGCCAGAGCGGCAGCCAGAGCTAGTTTGGTCAATTTCATGAAATACTCCTTTTAAGACAGTAAGAAAAACACGTCGGACGACGTCTTGCGACCCCACTTCAAACAACCACCTGCAAAAACCGGACATGCCAAATTCGTGGACTACGGCATGGCAGAACTGACACTCAGCGCGAACACATTGGCGGTACGGTTACCGACACCCGCAGCCTGGCTCACCTGCACGACACCACGTGATCCGTTGAAGGCCGACTCGGCAATCTCGGCGCGCCGCACGCGCGCAGGTGTCCCGGGACCGGACGGTGCGACAGTCGCGCTGACCTGGACCATCTGGTCCAGGCTGATTTCGGACAGCACGCCCGCCGCCACGGCGACCCGGTTGGACTGGACGTTGCCGCTACCACTGGACTGATTCACCGACAGCACGCCGCGTGATCCGCGAAACGCGTCACCACGGATCGCCACACTGTCGCTGCCGTGAACGCCGGCCGACAGCGGTGCCACCTGTTGATCGGACATCAAGTCGGCGCTGCCCAGACCGGCCGCGCTGACACCAACAGCGGTCGCGTTGGATTGCGCATTGCCTTCTCCGGCGGCCAGGTTCAGCCCGGCATTGCCGACAGAATTCGACAGCACGGTGTCGGCGATCACGCTGGACGACGCGGGCAAATCGGTGATCTGCTGTGCGGCCGCATCCGGCAATGTCACCACCAACAACACCGTCAGGCCGATGGCAGACAGTGCGGCGGCAATCGTTCTGGCTGATGGCAATGACAATGCCCAGACGTCCGGGCAGGCCGGTGCAGTAATTATTTTCAGCGGCATCATGGCGCTCCTGAAACAAGGTGAACGAACGAACTAACCGTGTGACGTGCTGTCGATTCCCGGTCTGCGCGACGGGCAGATCACGCATCGGGAAAACGGCTTGGAAGCGCAGCGCCTCACACGTTTTTTCAACAGCCCTGCGCTACCAGCCGGTGATCCATCGCAAGCGACGTGCCACACCACGTCGCATCTACGCTGGAACCAGAAAGAGCGGAAAAACAGCGCCTCGGCCGTCCCCGATGGTTTCAGAACCGGTACACATAGTTGGCCGTTGCTATTGAATTGATGCACCAGAGTGCTGCCAGTCGTGATCGGGCAACGACTTTGCGGTGTCGCCCTGTCCTGTCCTGTGATGTACCGATTCGGGAAGCACCGATGAGCACGGTGTCGATGAATAACAATGGAATAATGGCGTCCGGAAAACACAATCAAAGGTGCACCCATGGATCGCCTGCAATCAATGCGCGTCTTTGCAAAGGTGGTCGAGCAGGGTAGTTTTGCGGGCGCCGGACTGGCGCTGGAGATGTCGAACGCCGTGGTCACCCGCCATGTCGCCGACCTTGAAAAACACCTCGGTGCGCGCCTGCTCAACCGCACCACCCGACGGCTCTCGCTGACCGAAACCGGCCAGGTGTATCTGGACCGCGTGCACCAGATCCTGCAGGACATCGACGATGCCGATGCGATGGCCTCGACCCACGCCAGCCGCACCGCCGGTGCATTGCGGATCTATTCGCACCTCGGATTCGGGCAGTTCCAGCTGGCCCAGTTGCTGCCGGTGTATGCGCGCCAGTTCCCGGATGTCACGCTCGATGTCACGCTGTCGGACCGCACCGTCGATCTGGTCGAAGAAGGCTTCGACATCGGCATGTTCATCGGCTTGCAAAAGTTCGATGCCAGCATGATTGCGCGCAAGATCGGCTCATCCGAAATCATACTGTGCGCCTCGCCCGACTACATCCGGCAACACGGCGCGCCAGAAACGCCGGAGCAAATCTCGCAGCACGCCTGCCTGAATTTTGCGTACGAACAGTTGCGTCACCACTGGACCATCGTCAACGACGACCGCAGCATCAACATACCGATCACCAGCAAGCTGGTCTCCAACAATGGCGACCTGTTGCGCCAGTGCGCGCTGGCCGGCATGGGCATCGTGATCCGCTCGTCGTTCACGCTGGGCAATGATCTCGCGTCGGGCCGGCTGGTACGGCTGCTGCCGCACCACCATCTCGGCAAACTGAGCGTGATGATGGTGTATCCCAGCCGGCGCCAGCTGGCGGCCAAGGTACGCTCGTTCGTCGACTTCATCAGCAGCACCTTTCCGCACCCGGAAACCGACCCGTGGCAACCTGTTTGATCGACCGTGTGCTACCGCACAGAGCAATCCAGTGTTGCCACAGATAATGTGTCTGGTAATTACCGGAGTGGTTGTCCTTTCGTGCCGATGACGCAAAACGTGATCGCCGGGCCCGCTCCCCACCAGAACATACCTCGGAGATATCCCCATGAAATTCATCCAGAAATGCTTGCTGAGTTGTGCAGCCCTCCTGCCACTGGCACCACTGGCGCCACTGGCCCTGATGAGCGGCCCGGTTCACGCCCAGCAATACAGCAACCGTGCCAGCACACCGCGCATCGACGGCTTCAATGTCGATGAGGTGCGCTCGCTGACACCGGGAACCGACCTGAACTTCACCGTCTATGGCACACCCGGCGGCACCGCCACGCTGCGTATCGGCGGCGCCGTGCGCAACCTGACCCTGTCGGAAGACGAGCCAGGCCAGTACGAAGGTGTCTACACCATCAGCTCGCGTGACGTGCTGACAGCACGCAGCACCGTCACCGCCAACCTGCGCGTGGGCAACCAGGTCGCCAGCTCGGTCCTCGCAGAATCACTGCAAGCCGGACCGGGCCGCCGTCCGCAAAGCGAGCCAGCCGGACCGGCTCCGCGCATCGAGCGTTTCGACGTCGAGCCGAGTGCCGAACTGACCGGCGGTAACGACCTGAAATTCATCCTGCTCGGCACACCGGGCGGTAAGGCCGAAGTCACCATCGGTGGCACCAACGGAAAATTCTTTTTGCCGGAAGTCCGCAGTGGTGAATACCAGGGCACCTACCTGATCAAACGCCGTGACCGCGTGATGTCGAACAGCGCAGTGACCGCCAGCCTGCTGGTCGGAAACCGTATCACAAACGTAACACTAGGCAAGCCATTGATGGCGTCCACCGCACCAGTACGTCAACAACGTGTCTGTACAAACTGTGGCACGGTCGAAGCCGTCAATGTCGTTGAAGTCAAAGGCGAAGGCGGCTATCTCGGCACCATCGGCGGCGGCGTCGTAGGCGCATTGCTCGGCAGCCAGATCGGCGGCGGCAACGGTCGCACCGCCGCGCAAATTGCCGGTGCCCTTGGCGGCGCGTATGCCGGCAACCAGATCGAAGGCAATTCCCGCAAAACCGCGCACTACGAAGTGCTGGTACGCCTGCAAAATGGCGCTTCGCAAACCGTCACGATGGATGCCGATCCGCGCCTGACTATCGGCGAGCGCGTGCGTGTGACAGATGGCGTGTTGACGCGGGATCAGTAAGCTTGTCGTGACACCGGGGCAGCAGCGCTAGCGCGTTGCTGCCCCGGCTGTGGTTGCGTCGCATGTCCGGCTGGTACGGCCTACGACCTGAACATCAAACCCGTGTTATCCCTGCACCACCAATTCCCGAAACAGCCCCTCCACCTCCGCCCGCGCCCACGGCGTACGCCGCAAAAAAATCAGGCTGGATTTAATACTCGGATTGCTCTTGAAGCAGCGCACATCCACACGTTGTGCCAGCGCGTCCCAGCCGTGTCGTTCAACCAGCAAGGTCAGCATCGCTTCCAGCGTCATGCCATGCAGTGGATCATTCATCAGTCATCACCATATCGGGTAAAGGTTGCTCAAGCACGACGGTGCGGTTGCGACCATCGAGCTTGGCTTGTAAAAGTGCATCTTCGGCCCGCAGCAGCACATGGCCCGCCGTGTCGCCCGGTGCGTTGGTCGTCAGGCCGGCCGAGAAGGTTACCGGCATGCCCTGTGTCATGCCGGACCAGTCGCAGGCCGCCACGCACGCATGCAGACGCATGATCGCCGTGGTTGCGCTATCGAGCCAGGTTGACGGCATCAGGATGCCGAACTCTTCCCCGCCGAGGCGGCCAAAACGATCCATCGATCGCAAAAAGGTCAGTCCGCTGTGAGCCACGGCTTTCAGAACGAGGTCGCCGACAGCCTCACCAAAGTGCGCGTTGACCGCCTGAAAATGATCCAGATCGATGATCGCAAAACACAGCGGGTGACCGGTGCGACGTACCCGCAGCAATTCGACCTCCAGCGCCTCGACCAGAATGCGACGACTCAGAGCGCCGGTGAGCGCATCGTGATGGGCCAGCTCTGCGAGATCCGTGCGCAGGCGCTGCACGTCCTCTTCCCTGGCGGCCAGTTGCTCGCGTAACGCGGTCACTTCCTGTTCGGGGCTAATGGTCAGCTCCGGCAGGTCACGACACCAGCTCGTCCGATCGGCTGCCGAACTGGTTCGGCTCTTTCGCTTCCTGCGCCAGAAAAACAATCACCACAATCCAGCCGATCAGCGGCACCAGCCACAGCAGCTGTAACCAGCCACTGCGATTGGTATCGTGCAGCCGACGCGTGGCCGCAGCCACCGACGGAATCAGCGTGACCAGCGAAAAAATACCGCTGGCAGTATTGCTGACCATGCCGAGCACCAGACTGGCCAACACCAGAAACAGGAAAAAATACCAGTACTCCGGGCGCGATGCACGGCCATTGAATTCGGCATACTTGGAAAAGCAGGTTTTGATTGCGTCGAGAAAGGTCACGGTGGATTCCATGGTTGAAGTTGGCAGAGACAGGACAACAAACGCAACATCGCCGCCCGACTCACGGCACATCTGAGCCAATATGCCACAGGCGCGCCGGGGTTGGCGACAAAAAAGACCACGACAGCCAGCGTAAAAACATCACCCGCCAAACACCCGCAAGCCCGCCAGGTTCAGGATCGTGATGCCGCCGTAGTCGACGCTGAGCAAGCCATCCTTTTCCAGTACCTGCAGGGCCTGATTGGCACGCTGACGCGAGGTGCCGCAGAGGTAGCCGATTTCTTCCTGCGAAATTTGCAGTTGCAAGCCGCTGTGCGGATTCAGATAGGGATTGAAGAGCGCCGCCAGACAGCGTGCGACGCGCATGTCGGGGTCCAGCATGCGGTCGTATTCGACCAGCGAAATGAACAGCCCGAGCCGCTCGTTCAACTGCATCAACAGGAAGCGATTGAAGGCAATGCTGGTATCGAGCAACCACGTGAAGGTCGCGCGCGGCATGTAAGCCAGGCGGCTTTCACGCAGCGCCACCACATCGTATTTGCGGGTCTCGGTTTTCAGCAACGAGCCTTCGCCGAACCAGCCGCCCGGGCCCATCCCGGTGAAGGTGACGGTCTTGCCTTCGGGCGAGACACTGCTCATTTTCAGCAGGCCCGACATCACGCCGATCCAGTGATCGACCGGCTCGGCTTTGCGGCAGCCAAACCCGCCCGCCGGTACCACGCGTTCGCTCAGTTCGTTACCGACGCGCTCACGCTGTTGCGGCGTGAGCGAGGGCGCCCACAAGGTCCGGTCGAGAAATGCTGCAATCGTGCAAGGCTCAGTGATCATGGTGCAGTGCGTCAACGATAGTTGAAAAATAAACAGGGGATTGTCATGCAGAAGACAACCCGTCACGAGTCGAAGCCCTAGTATCCAATTCCAGTAAGCGTGCGCAAGTAGTGATCGCACAAAAACCGGACCAACTCATTGTAAGCGGCACCGGTAACGCACAGTCAGTTTCTTCTGGTTAAGCGTCAAACTAAGGCACAACACGCGGTTTCGCAGCACGCAGGCCCGAGTAAGAACTACGTCAGTTTCTGCACGCAGACTGAACCGAAACAAGACAAAAAAGCGCACATGCGCTGCCGCAGAGCAGCCATGCAAGCGTCAACAAGTTAAAGAGGACCATGGTGGAGACAACAACCAAGGTGACGGGAACCACGTTCCCGCATCTGCTCTTGCAGCACGCGCAACAACGTCCGGACAAACCGGCCTTCCGTGAAAAAGACCTCGGTATCTGGCAAGCGACCAGCTGGTCGCAGGTGGCTGACGAAGTCCGTGCACTGGCTTGCGGGCTGGCCGCAATCGGTTTCAAACGCGGCATGAACCTGGCCATCATCGGTGACAACCGGCCGCGCCTGTACTGGGCCATGTCGGCGGTCCAGTGCCTCGGCGGCGTACCGGTGCCGCTGTATCAGGATGCGCCGGCCGCCGACATGGCGTATGTGCTGCAGGATGCCGAAATCGACTTCGCCGTGGTCGAAGACCAGGAGCAGGTCGACAAGCTGTTCGAGATCAAGGACACCAATCCGCAGATGGCGGATCGGCTGCATCACATCATCGTCGACGACGAACGCGGCCTGCGCCATTACGCGCAACCCGAGTTGAATGCCTACGCCAGATTGCAGGAAATCGGCCGTGAGTATGACCGTGCCCACCCCGACTTTTTCATGCGCGAAGTCAACCTTGGCCAGCCCGAGGACACCGCCATCATCCTGTACACCTCGGGCACCACCGGCAAGCCAAAAGGCGTCTGCCATTCGCATGGCGCCATGATCGCCACCGCCACCAATCTGGTGGAATTCGACCAGCTCAACGAGCAGGACGATGTGCTGTGTTATCTGCCGCTGGCCTGGGTCGGCGACTTCCTGTACTCGTATGCGCAAGCCCACCTTGTCGGCCTGTGCCTGAACTGCCCCGAGTCGCCCGAGACGGTGATGACCGACCTGCGCGAAATCGGCCCGACCTATTATTTCGGCCCGCCGCGCGTGTACGAAAACATCCTCACGCAAGTGATGATCCGGATCGAAGATGCCAGCTGGATCAAGCGCAAGCTGTTCCATCATTTCATGGCCGTGGCACGGCGCGTCGGGATTCCGATCCTCGATGGCAAGGGTCGTGTCACGCTGCTCGACCGGCTCGAATATGCGCTCGGCCAGCTGATCATTTATGGTCCGCTCAAGAACGTGCTCGGCCTGTCGCGCCTGCGCGTGGCCTATACCGGCGGCGAAGCAATCGGCCCCGACCTGTTCGACTTTTATCGCTCGCTCGGCATCAACCTCAAGCAGCTGTACGGCATGACCGAAACCTGCGTCTCGGTCTGCATGCAACGCTCCGGCGACGTCAAGCTCGACACTGTCGGCAAGCCCATGAAAGGTGTCGAGATCAAGCTCAGCGAGACCGGCGAGGTGCTGGTGCGCTCACGCGGTTTGATGACCGGTTATTTCAAGCGTCCCGAGGCGACGGCCGAAGCGATCGACGCCGATGGTTTCTTCCTCACCGGTGACGCCGGCTTTTTCGATGCCGATGGCCACCTGAAGATCATCGACCGCGCCAAGGATGTCGGCAAGATGGCCGATGGCGCGATGTTTGCACCGAAGTACATCGAGAACAAACTGAAGTTCTTCCCGTTCATCAAGGAAGCGGTTGCCTTCGGCGATCAGCGTGCGCAATGCAATGCCTTCATCAACATCGACATGGCCGCAGTGGGCAACTGGGCCGAGCGACGCGGCCTGGCCTACAGCGGTTACACCGACCTGGCCGCGCTGCCGGCAGTCAACGACCTGATCGCCGAATGTATCGGCAAGGTCAATGCCGACCTGGTGCATGACCCGTTGCTGGCCGGATCGCAAATCCACCGCTTCATGATCCTGCACAAGGAACTCGACCCGGATGACGACGAGCTGACCCGTACCCGCAAAGTGCGGCGTGGTTTTATCGCCGAAAAATACGCGGTGCTGATCGACGCGCTGTATTCGGACAAGACCTCGCAATACATCGAAACCCAGGTCAAATTCGAAGATGGCCGCAAGGGCATGGTCGCCGCCGACCTGCAGATCAATACCGCAAAAATTTTCGCCGCCGTCCAACGCGCAGCCTGATCGGAACCGCATGAGCAAGCAACGACAAATCGGCGAGGTGATTCTGAATCTGCAGAACATTTCACTGGCCTTCGGCGGCGTGAAAGCGCTGACCGACATCTCCTTCGATGTCAAAGAACACGAAATCCGCGCCATCATCGGCCCGAACGGCGCCGGCAAGAGCTCGATGCTCAACGTCATCAATGGCGTGTACCACCCGCAGCAGGGCGACATCACGTTTCGTGGTGAAAAACGCCATGCCATGAACCCGACGCGCGTGGCGCATCAGGGTATTGCACGGACCTTCCAGAACATCGCGCTGTTCAAAGGCATGACCGTGCTGGACAACATCATGACCGGTCGCAATACCCGCATGAAGTCAGGCCTGCTGTCGCACGCGCTGTGGTGGGGTCCGGCCCGCAACGAAGAAATCGCACACCGCAAGCGGGTCGAAGAAGTCATCGACTTCCTCGAAATCCAGCACATCCGCAAGACACCGGTTGGCCGCTTGCCGTATGGCTTGCAAAAACGCGTCGAGCTGGCCCGTGCGCTGGCGGCCGAACCCAGCCTGCTGCTGCTCGACGAGCCGATGGCCGGCATGAACGTGGAAGAAAAACAGGACATGTGCCGCTTCGTACTCGACGTCAATGACCAGTTCGGCACCACCATCGTGCTGATCGAACATGACATGGGCGTGGTGATGGATATTTCGGACCGCGTCGTGGTACTCGACTACGGCAAGAAGATCGGCGATGGCACGCCCGACGAAGTCATGGCCAATCCGGATGTCATCAAAGCCTATCTCGGCACATCGCACTAAGAGGATCACATGCAATTCTTTTTCGAAGTTCTCATTAGTGGCATGTTGACCGGCCTGATGTATTCGCTGGTGGCACTCGGTTTCGTGCTGATCTACAAAGCCTCGGGCGTGTTCAATTTTGCGCAGGGCGCGATGGTGTATTTTGCGGCGCTGTCGGTGGTGGGTTTGATGGACAAGGGCATGCCGATGTGGGCGGCCATCATCGGCGGCTTTCTCGTGATGATCATCGTCGGACTCTCGACCGAACGGTTCGTGTTGCGCAAGCTGGTCAACCAGCCGCCGATCACGCTGTTCATGGCGACCATTGGCCTGACGTTTTTTCTGGAGGGCCTGGGCCCGCTGCTGTTCGGTAGTGAAGTGCGCGCCATTAACCTGGGCATCGTCGATGAACCGATCCAGTCGATCATGGACAACTACGGTATCGGTATCTCGAAGTTCGACCTGTTCGCCTCCGGCATGGTGATCGTGCTGGTCACGCTGCTGGCCCTGTTCTTCCAGAAAACCAAGGTCGGTCGCGCCTTGCGTGCGGTGGCCGATGACCATCAGGCCGCACTCTCGCTCGGCATTCCGCTGCAGCACATCTGGGCGATCGTCTGGGGTGTGGCGGGCTTCGTGGCGCTAGTGGCCGGGTTGCTGTGGGGGTCGCGTAATGGCGTGCAGTTTGCGCTGACGATGACGGCGCTGAAAGCCTTGCCGGTGCTGATCCTCGGCGGCTTCACGTCGGTGCCTGGTGCGATAGTTGGCGGGCTGATTATCGGTGCGTCCGAAAAGCTGGCCGAGATCTATATTCCACCGGTCATGCAGAGTGCTTTCGGCGGGAATTTTGGTGGGATCGAAGGGTGGTTTCCGTATGTGTTCGCATTGCTGTTTTTGCTGGTACGGCCCGAAGGGCTGTTCGGCGAAAAGCATATCGATCGCGTTTGACGCAACGTCGGACCTTGACTTCAACGCCACGTCCGACACCCCCCACATTCAGGAGATACCACCATGTTTTATCGTGAAGCCGGCCAGTTCAAGACAAGCTATGTCGCCGACAGCCAGATTTTTCCGCTCCGCCAGGACCGCATCGGCATGGCCATCGTACTGGCGATTGCCTTCATCGGCATTCCGCTGTTCAGCTCGGAGTACTGGTTTTCAGCGATCCTGATTCCCTTTCTGGTACTCGCCCTCGCCGCTTTGGGCCTGAACATCCTGACCGGTTACGCCGGCCAGTTATCACTCGGTTCGGCCGCCTTCATGGCAGTCGGTGCCTATGCCGCCTACAACTTCCAGCTGCGCATCGAGGGCATCCCGATTCTGGTGTCGTTCATTCTGGCCGGCTTGTGCGCGGCGGGTGTGGGCGTGCTGTTCGGCTTGCCATCACTGCGCATCAAGGGCTTTTATCTGGCGGTCGCCACACTGGCGGCGCAGTTTTTCGTGATCTGGGTACTGACCAAGTTTTCGTGGTTTTCGAATGACAGTTCGTCCGGCGTGATTAGCGCCCAGAAGGTCGAGCTGTTCGGTTACGCAATCAACACGCCCATGAAAAAATACGTGTTCGTGCTGGCCATCGTCTGCGTGATGGCATTGATCGCCAAGAACCTGGTGCGCTCCGCTACCGGCCGTGCCTGGATGGCGGTGCGTGACATGGACGTGGCCGCCGAAGTGATCGGCATTCCGCTGATGAAAACCAAACTGCTGGCGTTTGCGGTCAGCTCGTTTTATTGCGGTGTGGCTGGCGCGCTGTATGCGTTCTGCTACCTCGGCTCGGTCGAGCCGGACGGCTTCTCGCTGGACCTGTCGTTTCGCATCCTGTTCATGATCATCATTGGCGGCGTTGGCAGCATCCTTGGCGCGTTTCTGGGGTCGGCGTTCATCTTGCTGTTCCCGATCTTGCTGGATAATTTCTTGCCACCGCTGGCGGCGTTCCTGCACCTGCCGATGTCGAGTGCGGCGGTGTCGCATGTCCAGCTGATGATGTTTGGCGGACTGATTATTTTCTTCCTGATTGTCGAACCGCACGGCCTGGCGCGCATGTGGCAGATCACCAAGGAGAAGCTGCGTTTGTGGCCGTTCCCGCACTAGGTTTCAGGCAGTACATTTCAAGCTTTACCGCACCACCCAAAAAAGTACCTCATCCAAATGAAGGAGACAGCATGACCAACCTTAAAAAGATTCTGCTCGCTGCAGCCACCGTGGCAACCCTGCTCGTCCCGGCGACCCAGGCGATCGCACAAGCCAACGAGCAATTTATCGCCATTCCGAGTTACCGCGTCGGCCCGTACGGCGCCAACGGCCAGTCGTTCTACGGCGGCTATGTCGATTATCTGAACTACGTGAACATGAAAGAAGGCGGCGTCAACGGCGTCAAACTGTCATGGGAAGAATGCGAAACCGAATACAACAACGCCAAAGGCGTCGAGTGCTACGAGCGCCTGAAAAACAAGAACCCGACCACCAAGGGCACCGCCTACAACGTCATGGCCACCGGCATCGCCTACGCGCTGATCGATAAATCAGTCGAAGACAAAGTACCGTTGATGATGGTCGGCTACGGCCGCACCGATGCGGTCGATGGCTCGGTATTCCCGTACGCCTTCCCGCTGGTGACCACGTACCAGATGCAGGCCTCGGCCATCGTCAAGTACCTGACCACCAAAAACGGCGGCTCTCTGGCCGGCAAGAAAATCGCCTTCCTGTACCACGACTCGGCCTACGGCAAAGAGCCGATCGGTGCACTCGAAGCCGAAAGCCTGATCGGCAAATTCTCGCTGATCCAGATTCCGGTGGCCCATCCGGGTAACGAACAGGGCGCACAGTGGCTGCGTATTCGTCAGGAAAATCCGGACTACGTGATTTTCTGGGGCTGGGGCGTGATGAATCAGACCGCCATCAAAGCTGCGCAAAAAGTCGGCTATGCCCGTGAAAAAATGATCGGCTCCTGGTGGGCCGGTTCGGAAGAAGACACCATCCCCGCAGGTGAAGCCGCCAAGGGCTACATGAGCGCGACCTGGAACGTCACCGGCAAAGGCGTCCCCGTCATTGCCGACATCGAAAAAGTTGTCTACGGCGCCGGCAAAGGCAACATGCAGGACAAGACCAAAGTCGGCACCATCCTGTACAACCGCGGCGTGTCAGTAGCCATTGCCACCGTCGAAGCGATCCGTACTGCACAAGGCAAATACGGCAAAGGCAAGGTCATCACCGGCGAGCAAATGCGCTGGGGCCTGGAAAATTTGAATATCACCAACGCCCGCCTGAGTGCGCTCGGTGCTTCCGGCCTGCTGCCAGAAATCAAGACCAGCTGTGACAACCACGAAGGCTCGGGCAAGGTCAAGATCCAGCAATGGGATGGCGCCAAATGGGTATTGATTTCGGACTGGATCGAAGGCAATAAAGCGTTGATCCACCCGCTCTTCAAAGCCAACGCCGCCAAGTATGCCAAAGAGAAAAACATCACCCCGGCGTGCATGAAGTAATCACCGCACCGACGCCGGATTAATTGCACGCGATCGATCCGGCGTACCGAAGTGACAGCGTGGGCGAGACCGCCCACGCCACGGTTGCAACAGGAGAAACCATGTCCGCTGGACTGCGCATCAACAATATCGAAGTCATTTACGACCACGTGATCCTGGTCCTGAAAGGCGTCTCGCTGGAAGTCCCAACGGGCAAGATCGTCGCCCTGCTCGGCGCCAATGGCGCGGGCAAAAGCACCACCTTGAAAGCCATCTCGAACCTGCTCTCGGCCGAGCGTGGCGATGTCACCAAAGGCAGCATCGAATACAACGACGAACGCGTCGACAAGCTGACCCCGAACGACCTGGTCAAGCGCGGCGTGATCCAGGTCATGGAAGGCCGGCACTGCTTCGCCCACCTGTCGATTGAAGACAACCTGCTGACCGGCGCCTACACGCGCAACATCAGCAGCGCCGACACCCGGCTCGAACTTGAAAAGATCTACACCTATTTTCCGCGCCTGAAAATCCGCCGCAAATCGCAGGCCGGCTACACCTCCGGCGGCGAGCAGCAAATGACCGCCATCGGTCGCGCCATGATGGCCAAGCCGTCGATGATCCTGCTCGACGAACCATCGATGGGACTGGCACCGCAAATCGTCGAAGAAATCTTCGAAATCGTCAAAGGGTTGAATAGCCGCGAGAACGTCTCGTTCTTGCTGGCTGAGCAGAACACCTCGGTCGCGCTGCGCTATGCGGACTTTGGCTACATTCTGGAAAACGGACGGGTAGTCATGGAAGGTGCTGCTTCGGATCTGGCGACCAATGAGGACGTCAAAGAGTTCTATCTGGGCGTCTCGGGTGCGGGGCGGAAGAGCTTTAAGGATATGAAGTTTTATCGGCGGCGCAAGCGCTGGCTGGCTTGAGGTTCGGAGATTTATGGAATTGACCGCGTGATGTTCAGGTTTTTGGGCACCCTTAGCGAGCGAGCACAGTAGCAATTGGGGTCAGAGTTTTTTCGCAGGCCTCATCGCGAAAATTACTCTGACCCTGGTTGCTGCCGATGTGGTTTGCGACGGTTGGCAACACCGGATTTTGCCAAGGTAGCGCGTTGCGGCAGGTGTTTGCAGAACTGCCAACAACGGACCAAAGCAGCAATTAGGGTCAGAGTTTTTTTTCGCACGCCCCACCGCGAAAATTACTCTGACCCTAATTGCGAACCACGGAGCACGCATGCCGCGCACCAATGGCGAGAATTCACGAAGTGCAGCTGGCCGCAAAGTGCTGCACTCCGAATCCCGCAAGCAGGGTCAGTGTAATTTTCGCGGAAAAGCATCGCGAAAAAAAACACTGCCCCTGGTTGCTGCCGATGTGGTTTGCGGCGGTTGGTAACACCGGATTTTGCGAAGGCAGCGTGGTGTGGCAGGTTTTTGCAGAACTGCCAACGACGGCCAAAGCAGCAATTAGGGTCAGAGTTTTTTTTCGCACGCCCCACCGCGAAAATTACTCTGACCCCAATTGCGAACCACGGAGCACGCATGCCGCGCACCAATGGCGGGAATTCACGAAGCGCAGCTGGCCGCAAAGTGCTGCACTCCGAATCCCGCAAGCAGGGTCAGTGTAATTTTCGCGGAAAAGCTTCGCGAAAAAAAACACTGACCCTGGTTGCTGCCGATGTGGTTTGCGAGGGTTGGCAACAGCGGATTTTGCCAAGGTAGCGCGTTGCGGCAGGTTTTTGCAGAACTGCCAACGACGGACTAAAGCAGCAATTGGGGTCAGAGTTTTTTTTCGCATGCCTCACCGCGAAAATTACTCTGACCCTAATTGCGAACCACGGAGCACGCACGTCGCAAACGAGTTTTATAGAACGCCCAACGAACAAGCACACCCCACAACAACCAGAATCCGAGCCAATTCCCACAAAGCAAAATTGACTCTGACCCCAATTAAACCCACCCAACCCGGAACCCAACCCATGTCCGACCACCTCGACCACCTGGAAACCCGCCCACCCGCCCAACGCGAAGCCGACCTGCTGGCCTGTCTGCCGCAACTGATCGCCCGGGCACAGACCGCCACCGGCTGGGCGCACATCCTCGGTGGCGTCGAGGCCGCCGGCATTACTACGCGGGCCGCACTTGCCCAACTCCCGATCACCCGCAAATCCGACCTGCACGCGCTACAGCACGGCACCCCACCCTTCGGCGGTCTGACCTCGACCGCACCGAACGGCCTGCGCCGCATCTTCATGTCGCCCGGCCCGATCTTCGACCCCGAAGGTCGCAGCGAAGACTGGTGGCGCTTTGCGCGCGGCCTGCATGCGCTCGGATTGCGCAGCGGCGATCTGCTGCAAAACTGCTTCTCGTACCACTTCACGCCCGCCGCCTTCATGGTCGAAGGCGCCGCCGCCAAACTCGGCTGTGTGGTCATCCCGGCCGGCATCGGCCAGACCGAAATGCAGGTGCAGGCCATGGCCGCCCTGAAGCCCGCCGCCTACGTCGGCACCCCCTCATTCCTCAAACTCATCATCGAAAAAGCCCGCGACATGGGCGTCGACATCAGCGCCACCCAGCGCGCACTGGTCAGCGCCGAAGCACTGCCGCCATCCCTGCGCAGCTGGCTGCAGGACAACGGCGTGCCGCACGTGCTGCAGATGTACGCCTCGGCCGACATCGGCAACATCGCCTATGAAACCGAGACCGACGGTCGCGTGAATCCCGGCATGATCGTCGATGAAGACCTGCTGCTCGAAATCGTCCGTCCCGGCACCGGCGACCCGGTCGCTCCCGGCGAAGTCGGCGAAGTGGTCGTCACCTCGTTCAACCCCGACTACCCGCTGATCCGCTTCGGCACCGGCGATCTGTCAGCGGTACTGGAAGGCACCTCGCCATGCGGCCGCACCAGCATGCGCATCAAAGGCTGGATGGGCCGCGCCGACCAGACCACCAAGGTACGCGCCATGTTCGTCCACCCGTCACAGGTCGCCGACATCGTGCGGCGCTTTCCGGCAGTGGTTAAAGCACGCTTGGTCGTCACGGGCGAGATGGCCAATGACGTCATGACTCTGCATTGCGAAGTCCCCATGCCGGACGCTGCGCTGTCGGCGGGGCTGGTGGATGCGATTCGGGATGTGACGAAGTTGCGTGGCGAAGTCGCGCTGGTGGGACTGGGAACGCTGGCTAATGATGGGAAGGTGATCGAGGATGCGCGACGGTATGAATGAGGCGGGATAAGGTTTTGGAACGTATTGCGACTCGGGAAAATTGACTCTGACCCTAATTCCTAAACAGAGTTAGCGTTAGATGGCCCGCTTCCGGAAGAATATTTGCGTTGTAACTCCTCGCAGTCAACGGCATCGTCAGCCCGATTTCTTGCGTAGTGTTCCGGGCGAGATAATTGAAAACAAGTTGGGATTCACGCCTCAGCGTTCCCGCATAGCCTTGGGTGGTGTGAATATGAAGTAGCTTCAATTTGCTATTCATCGTCTTCCTTGAAAAATTCCGCCAACTGCGACTCGGTGGGCCTGCCTATGCCGGGCGTGATCGACATGCTCAAATCCAGCGCCATCAGCACGCGCAACAAGCGACGCAATCCGACGTCGCTCGTACCCGCTTCGATAGCGTAAATAGTGCGGCGATTGACCCCTGCACGACGCGCCAGCTCCTCCTGAGTGATCTTCAGTTCTCGCCGACGTGCAATGAGTAACGCGATGATCTGTTGGTTGTCTATTTTGAGAACCATACTACACATTAAAAATCAAAACCATAGCGAATGTGTACTTTACATCTCTTTTCCTCGTTCCCCATCATTGAAAAAAGCGGATGCGCCGGGCCAATCCAGAGGCCGTGAAAATGACCGTTCCAGCCGACTTTCCTTGCTACCGTTCGGCAATAATCAGCAATCATCCTCAACACACCCGGATTGAAATGCGGGGATATTTGGTGTAACGTAGGTACTCACGTACACACAAACCGAGGAAGCAATGCAAATAACCAAAGCTTTTAAAAACGGCAACTCCCAGGCAATTCGTATTCCATCTGAACTTGCCTATGAACGCACTGACATTGATTTCGAGATCGTGCGTATCGGCGACGAAATTCGCATCCGTCCCGCTCGCCGGTTGCTCACGGGTGCGCTTGCCAAATTTGCCAAATTCGGGCCTGGCTTCATGGCCGATGGGCGCGGCGAGCAGGAGCAAAGTGATCGGGAGGAGTTGTAATGCCACTATTCATGCTCGACACCAACATGTGCATCTATTTGATGAAGAACCAGCCCGAACAGGTTGCCAGGCGGTTTAGCCAGTGCTATTCCGGCGATGTGGTGATGTCGGCGATTACGTTTGCCGAGCTGGTGTACGGCGTTACTGTTTCTCAGGACAGTGAGCGTGAGCAGAAAAACCTCGCCGAACTCATCGAGGACATTCAGGTTGCCCCGTTTAATGTCCCGGCCGCACTAGCCTACGGCCCGATCCGGCAGGCGACGCGAGACCGAAAAAAAGACCACCTGGACAAGCTGATTGCCGCACATGCCGTCGCACTCGATGTCACCCTGGTGACAAACAACGAGCGCGACTTTGTTGCTTATCCTGGTCTCAGAATCGAAAACTGGATCACTGAACAGAAAATCACGTAGCAACCTTCGCCTGCAGCCGAGTCGGCACAAAAGGACGGTTTCCCGAAGGTCCGACTCCACCCCTGATTAAAGCCTTGTTTGTACCAAACGCTAATCCGCACCTTCCTGTTTCCGGCCGAGCGCTCGCCACACGCCAGCCCCGAACAACACGCTTTTGCCGAGCGTGGAAAACTACATCGGCAGCAACCAGGGCCAGTGGTTTTTGCGATGCTTTTCCATGGAAATTACACTGACACTTCCCTTCAAATTTCTGAGGTGCAGTGGAACGTAAAACCGGGTTAAAGAAAATCCTTTTCTCGGACGTGGCAAGGCCACACCGGCAGTGCATAAAGAGTCAGCCAGTGACGACTTTTGCATCTATGTGTCATTTCTGGCCGTATCCCGGTTGATCCCTCTACTCACCGCTACCCGGGGGGTTGCATACGGCTGCAGGTCACCTTGAGGAAATTGGCGATGCGGCCGATATTGTCCCTCGCTAGCGGATGGCTGACCATGCTGGCGCCGACATGCTGAGATAGGATAATTCTAAATATAGTGCAAAAATAGTGCATACAACGTGCATAGAGGAGAAGACATGGCTACCGCAGAAATGGCCGTCCCGGCCGGCGAAGCAGTTCCAGTATTCGATCAAAACTTTGACGGGTTCATGAATTACCTCCATTCCGAAGCGAGTCCGTCGATTTCCCCAAAACGATTCGGACTTGTTTTCAGGGTAGATATGCAGACCCTCGCGGTGCAGGCACACGTTCACAGAAACACCGTCAGGCTGGCACCGGACACCGAGGCCATCCAATCGCACCTGCGTGAATCGGTGCGCGTGATGCGCGCTGCCGCCGACATTTCCGGCAGCATCGAAAAGGCGATCTACTGGTTCAAGAATCATCCGCTGCCGACTTTCGACTACAAGACACCGCAAGACCTTGTTTCAGAAAAACGCACGGAAGCCCTGATCAAGTACATCCAGTCGCTTCAGGCCGGATATACCGGATGATGCTCACCACGCTCAACTCTGCTGTTTTTCGGGTTCATCAGCCGAAATGGTCATTTGCGCCAACCTCGGGAGCCGGTGCTGGCACCTATGGCGGGCGCGCCAACCGGCCTGGTGTCAATGCGCTCTACTTGTCACTGACGCTAGAGACCGCCCTTGCCGAGTACCAGCAGCTAGGAGCCTGTCGGACTTAGGGCGTCGAAGCGAAAAATTTGCTGGGCGAAGACAGATTTTGCCGCTTTTGCAGTGTCAATATCGAGATATTGACCAAAAAAGCGGTGAAATATGGACCGGCCAGCAGATTTTGCAGCCGACGATCCCTAAGTCCGACAGGCTCCTAGGAGGGCTCCAGCCGCCCGGGCTAATGGTCAGCTATAACGCAAGCATCGACCCCATCGTAGACTTCCGCAGCGGCTTTACGAGCGACTGGGACGCGCTCTGGCAAGATTTTTACTGCGACTGGCGAAACATGCATTTCAACCAAGGCATCGAACCCCCGTCCTGGGTTATCGGCGGCCAGGTCCTCGCTGCTGGCGCGAAGGGAATCTTGTTCAATTCCGCGATCACCGGCGACGCGAATCTTGTCATTTACACTGACGCACTGACTGGCGCAGATGCCATCAACGTTGACGATCCGAACAACGATCTCCCAAAGAACCAATTGTCCTGGCAGTAGCGGTTTCCAGAGGAATTGACCGTTAGCTCTTTCATTTTGCAAGACTGGTTTTACGATAAGCACGCTGGCGCTTCACAATCGCCACCTTCGCCCGCATATCCTCGATCGTGCGCGTTTGCGCCACCAGCACCGATTGCAAATCGGCCGTCGCATTGAGCGATTCGAGTATCCGGACAAACGTGTTCAGCGTACAGAGTCCGGTGCGTTCGAAGCTTCCCAGCGTTTTGCTGGAAAGACCTATGCGTTGCGCCATCTCGTCAACGCTCACATTGAGCAGAAGTCGACGGGCACGTGCACGCGCACCGAGTTCGCGGCAAATTTCTTGCGGAAGAGCGAGAGAGAAATCGCGCATATTTACTCCGGAAAGCGCATCAAAATCGACTTAACAAGAGTAAATCTACCCGATATAAAACCGACTATCGAGATCCTGGCGAGCCCGCCGCAAGTCGCCGCTTACCGATACGGGGCTGCCAGCGGCTCATCGACAAACACGCCCTGCGCCGGCCCGGCTACGCGTTTCCAGTAGGCGTAGATCGCCGGGCGTTGTAGTACTGGGTGGGCTTGCCGGTCGCACAGGTTTTGCGGCATTGCTGCACAGCGAATCCTGACGTCATGGCCGACGTGATCGAATTGCATTCGACAGCGTCAGGCACGCCCCAGATCATCAGCATTCAGGCAAAAGGCAGTCGAAAAAGCGTTGTAACATGGACAACCGATAGTGACTTCAGATGATGTGAGACGACGTTACAGTCCTTCTCAAGTCACTCGTTCCCGTTAGAATCGTCCATCTGAAATAAACAATGCCCTCACCCACGGAGATTCAATGCAACTGATTCCCACCATACTCTGCGGTGGCGCAGGTTCCCGCCTCTGACCCGTCTCGCGCGAGATGCATCCGAAGCCGTTCATTCGCCTGGCCGATGGCCAAAGCCTGATGCAAAAAGCATTCTTGCGCGGCGCACTGCTGCCTGATGTCACCGAAGTGCTGACCGTCACCAACCGCGAACTGCTCTTCAAGACCGAAGACGAATTCCGTGAAGTCAACGGCACCAAACTCGCCACCTCATTTATCCTCGAACCATTCGGGCGCAATACCGCAGCCGCGATCGCTGCAGCCGCCCTTCAGGTCGAAAAAAAATACGGTGCCAGCGCCATCATGCTGGTACTTGCCGCTGACCATCTGATCTCGGATCAGCCGGCGTTCGAACTAGCGGTCCTGAAGGCCACCGAACTGGCTGCCACCGGCCACCTGGTGACCTTCGGCATACAGCCGGGATCGCCGGAAACCGGCTACGGCTACATCGAAGCAGACGGCAACACCGTCGTGCGCTTCGTTGAAAAACCATCGCTCGGCAAGGCCGAGGAATACCTCGCCTCGGGCCGATTCCTGTGGAACTCCGGCATCTTCTGCTTTGCCGCCGGCACGATGCTGAGCGAGATGGAAAAACATTGCCCGGACATCCTGGCCGCCACCAAAACCTGTATCGCCCAATCCCGACTGGCCGAAGGCAAGAACTTCACGCAGCTCGACCTGGAACCAGACTCCTTCGGCGAGATTGCCGACCTGTCGATTGACTACGCCGTGATGGAAAAATCCACCCAGGTCGCAGTCATCCCATGCAGCATCGGCTGGAGCGATATCGGTTCATGGAATGCACTGGGTGACCTGTCCGACGCAGACGCCAACGGCAACCGTGTTCAGGGCGACGCCATGTTGCACAACACCAGCAACTGCACGATCCATAGCGATGACCGCCTGATCGGTACCGTGGGCATCGACAACCTGATCATCATCGACACGCCAGACGCCGTACTCATCGCCGACAAATCCTGTGCACAGGACGTCAAGCACATCTACGCCGCGCTGAAGGCCAAAGGCCACGATGCGCACAAACTACACCGTACCGCGCACCGTCCATGGGGTACCTACACCGTGCTGGAAGAAGGCAACGGCTTCAAGATCAAGCGTATTGAAGTCAAACCCGGCGCCAGCCTGAGCCTGCAAATGCACTACCACCGCAGCGAGCACTGGATCGTCGTCAACGGCATGGCCAAAGTCGTCAATGGCGAGAAGGAATTCCTGGTCAACACCAATGAATCCACCTACATCCCGGCAGGCCATCGTCACCGCCTGGAAAACCCCGGCATTTTGAATCTGGTCATGATTGAAGTACAAAGTGGTGGCTACCTGGGCGAAGACGATATCGTGCGGTTTCAGGATAATTACGGCAGGGCTTGAAGATCCATGGCGGTAGATATGAGATGAAATGGGGAATGAACCCTTAGTGCATTACAGGAAATTGACTCTGACCCTAATTTTTCTACCACTACTTCAGAACGCGGATTACGGAGTGCGGCAGATAGCCAGCTTGCGTACTCCGAAGCCCGCAAGCAGGGCCAGAGTAATTTTCGCGCTAAAGCATTGCGAAATAAAATTCTGACCCTGGTTGCTACTACTTCGATTTGCAGACGTTGGCAAAGTCACGTGATGCCGACGGAGTTCAGCGCAACACTGCGCTGAACTGACCGGCGCAACGCATCCGATAGCGTTCAAAGATGCCGCTCACGGAACAAGTCGTGACCGACAGCCACTCACCCACACGACCAATCTGTATCCACCCCAACCGTGTGCGGCAACGAATGAAACCCAAGAAACCATCACTGACAATCGACACCTCGTTCCTGGCAGATAGGCCGGCAACGTCACTACAAAAACCTGCGCAAACCCCTCCTGCGTCGCCGCGTCCAAGCCGGTCAACAAGTCCACTGCACGGCGGTCAGTCATCGAAAATGTTCGCTGCGTTACACCTGCCGAATTCCGATGCTGCCCAGCCGTCAAAAGCGCAGGCAACCTCCGTCATGAATAGCAAAGAGTTTCTGTGTGAAACCATGCGCCGACCAGACCTCGATGATTTCATGGCATGGATCAATGCAAAAATCCCCATCCACGACGCCAGGTTCAATCGTGCACCGTCGAACTGGGCGTTCACCGGCAGTGTCGCCATGCAAATCCACGGCCATGCGCTGGACTGCCAGATTGCCAAGAACCGCAAACCACACGATGTGGATATCGTTACGAGCGAATTCCCTGCCCTCGAAGAAGAACGCCGAACACCACACGAGAAGATTACTGAAATTACCGACGGCACCGCGACGTTTAACTTCGACCATAAATTTGACGTCGATGTCATTAACTGTCGAGGAAAGAACAAACGCAGCTTCGGGACGCTACAACAGGACATACAGGTCATCCACGGCGTCCCCGTGATGTCACTGGCGGCGCTTTTGATATCGAAACAAGCATTGTTGCGGGATCGCCTGGAAACAGGCGGTCATCACGAAACGCAATCGATCGCGTCAGAAAATACCAGCAGCGACCATGAACTTGACGTTGACAGGCAAACCGGGGACGCCGTCGATGACAGCCAAAACAAAATTCGCGCCGACATTGCCATCCTCAAAACACTGCAAGAAACAGTCGTTCCACCCCACCTGACACAAGCGTATCTGACCAGTGGGTTTCCGGAACCGGAAAATATATTCAGGTAAATCGCAGCGGTTCGATTTACCCAACAGCAAAGCGGAGGTATTCCGTTTTCGGGGCATTCCACGTCAAATCCCACATTGAAGACAGAACGGGTGGTGGCAACATTCACCACGAACACATCAAGTCCTACCGATACGGCGCCGCCAGCGGCTCCCCGATAAACACACCCTGCGCAGGCCACCCGACACTTTTCCAATACGCCTCGATCGCCGTTTCTCCCGCCAGATAATGCTTGAGCATTACGCTCGAATTCGGAAACTTCTGCCAGTAATTGCAGGGCTCCGACACACTGCCATAACTCGCCGTCGCGCCCGCATCGAGCCATCTCAGGCGGCTCATCTGACTCGTGCCCAGTCTGACCCTAATTTCGTAACGCGCCGTTGCGCCCGCTTCGAGACAGCGCACACGGCGAAGTCGTAGTCACCGCGTTCAACCCAGATTAAACGCTGATCCGCTTCGTCTCCGACGACCTGTGAGCGGTACTCGACGGTGCCTCGCCCTGACGACGGACCAACATGCGCATCAAGGGATGGATGGGCCACTATCGCGTGGCGCTTTACGGCGGTGATCGAGGCGCGCCTGGTCGTCACGGACGAAATGGCCAATGACGTGATGAGCTTGCATTACGCAGTGGCAGGGCATGATGCCACTCTGGTGGCGGAACTGGTGGCGGGCTGGTGAATGCGACTCGGGATGTGGCGAAGTCGCTGGGGAAGATGATTGGGGATGCGAGGCGGTATGAAGGAGGTGAAAAAATGACCCCAACACTGGTTCGCGCTGCTCCTAACTCCTGAGTTGCTGGTCCAGTCTTACCAACAGATCTCCAGCGTCATCGTTGAACTTTCGTGCAAACAGCATCTCCCCAGCACCATAGGTATCAGCCGCCGCAAATGTAGAGTTTTGTCTGAGCAAGGCGAGATGCTGCTCATCGATAACTGAAGGACTTGCTGCGCCCGCACTCCAGTCGGTATAGGTGAGATTGCGGACAATCGCTGGCCGGAAGCGGGAGTTACCGAGGATCGTCTGGAAAAACGATTCGTCAGGGCACACCGTATTTTTGAAAAATTCGACAACGAGAGCTTCCCGAGCCGTAAACGCGAGAATATGCTCGCACGCCACACGTGAGAGGGCCCACCAAGTGGAACCGGCAAACGGCTCGAACTGTTTGAAAACCGTTTTGTAGTCTCGTTGATCCGGGAGCACGCCGATCAGGATCCGAATTTTTTGGGAAATTTTGTTTAGCAAGCTATCGCCGGACCGAATCCGGTAGGTGGTAAGCCTAGAAATAGGTTTTCCCGCAGCCGCCGACGGCATCGCGACCAGATTCATGAATTCATTGCCTGGATGGCTAGCAAAGAATTGCTCGATGAATGACACCGAACGCAGCGGGTAGTCCGCGCCACTCAGAAGGACGAAGCGATCAAAATTGCCATCGTCCGCTATCGCGGCACGCAGCAAACTCAATATCGCCTCAACCTGTGAAAAATCTCCCCAGAAAACGGAAGTGCGTTCGGCTAAAAAGCGAATGCGATCACCTTTAATTGCTTCAAAATCGGCGCTCTCCGATTTCTTGTCGATATGAACAAAGAAGCTTGCCGACGCGGAAGATAAGGCGGTTATTAGCCGCTGTAAATGCCGTGGTTTGTCGTGTGCAAGTACAAGGTATGCGATTTTCAAATGACTATGCCTTTTCGGGAGAGTGCCTGAAATACCTGGCTACGGTGGATGTACAACAAGTGTAAAACAAACAACATACGGTATCACACCGTACGGATTACTCCAATTCAGAGAATTCGTCGCTGCCCGTGTGTGCGGTCAAACTTCGAGGTTGAAATGGTAGGCTCGGATCCCAATTCTGCGCGAGCACGCTGATGTTTCACAGCTGAATGCTATTCGGAAGCCAACTGAAATCAGGCCGATGCGGAAGCAGAAAAACACGCAGCTCACGGAACAAGCCGTGACCGACAGCCACTCACCCACACGACCAATCTGTATCCACCCCACCCGTGTGCGGCACCGAATGAAATCCAAAAAACCATCACTGACCATCATGACGTCGTTCGCGGCAGACATGCCGGCAACGTCACAGCAAGAACCTGCGCCAACTCCCCCGGCATCGCCGCGCCCAAGCCGGCCAGCGAGCCCGCTACAAGGCGCTCAGTCATCGAAAATGTTCGCCGCGTTGCACCTGCCGAATCCCGATGCTGCCCAGCCGTCAAAGGTGCAGGCAACCTCCGCCATGAGCAGCAAAGAGTTTCTTTGTGAAACCATGCGCCGACCCGATCTCGATGATTTCATGGCATGGATCAATACAAAAATCCCGATTCACGACGCCAGGTTCAATCGTGCACCGTCGAACTGGGCGTTCACCGGTAGTGTCGCCATGCAAATCCACGGCCATGCGCTGGACTGCCAGATTGCCAAGAACCGCAAACCACACGATGTGGATATCGTTACGAGCGAATTCCCTGCCCTCGAAGAAGAACGCAGAACGCCACACGAGAAGATTACTGAAATTTCCGACGGCACCGCGACGTTTAACTTCGACCATAAATTTGATGTCGATGTCATTAACTGTCGAGGAAAGAACAAACGCAGCTTCGGGACGCTACAACAGGACATACAAGTCATCCACGGCGTCCCGGTGATGTCACTGACTGCGCTGTTGACATCGAAACAGGCATTGCTGCGGGATCGGCTGGAAACAGGCGATCATCAAGAAACGCAATCGCTCACGTCAGAAAATACCAGCAGCGACCATGATCTTGAACTTGACAGGCAAACCGGGGACGCCGTCGATGACAGCCAACACAAAATTCGCGCCGACATTGCCATCCTCAAAACACTGCAAGAAACAGTCGTTCCACCCCACCTGACACAAGCGTATCTGACCAGTGGGTTTCCGGAACCGGAAAATATATTCAGGTAAATCGCAGCGGTTCGATTTACCCAACAGCAAGTCGGAGGTATTCCGTTTTAGGGCATGCCACGTCAAATCCCACATTGAAGACAGAACGGGTGGTGGCAACATTCACCGCGAACACATCAAGTCCTAACGATACGGCGCCGCCAGCCACTCCCCGATAAACACACCCTGCGCAGGCCACCCGACGCTTTTCCAATACGCTTCGATTGCCGTCTTACCCGCTAGATAATGCTTGAGCAACACGCTCGAATTCGGAAACTTCCGCCAGTAATTGCAGGGCTCCGACACACTACCGTAACTCGCCGTCGCGCCCGCATCGAGCCAGCGCAAGCTGCTCATCTGGCCCTTCCTAAGCAGGTCGCCGCCAGCAGACGTCAGGTGATCGGCCAGCGCGCCGGCCTGAAAACGCAGTGTCTCCAGATGCGGCACCGATACCGCACCTGTCTGATACACCATGATGTCAGCGGCATCAATCAGACTGTCCTGGCGCAGCGTCTTGATGACCAGCTTCTTTTGCGGAATCGCACCTCCATGCGAGAAACATAGGGACGATACCCAAGAAATTCAAAGTCATCTACCTTGAAAACCGAATGCAGATACACCGCGCGCCACTACGTTTTTGGCCTACGCCACCCGCGAATGTGATCCCGGCGCTTCGGTCACCTCTTCCGAAGGCTGTGGCGGTGGCGATTTCGGTACGCTCTTTGTAAAGTGGCGCTTCAACTTAAGAAAATGCTTTTCGATGCCATGCCAGGAGAAGTAGGCAAATAGGATTGTCAGCACCAATGACGGGACCATCAACGCAAGGTAGTTACCTTTCAATTGCGGAAACTCAAAGAGGACCATCTGACTGATGGGAAATCCATAAAGATACACGCCGTATGAATAATCCCCGGAACGCAGCAACTTGATCGATGGGAACTCAATGAGACCGATGAAAACCGTGACATACGCCAAGGGCAGTGGCGCAAGATAAATGCCCCACGGACGATCAATGAGAAAGTACACCGCAACAATGCTTAGCGCGAAAAGAACCCAACTTCTCCAGATCACATCTTTCCACAAGAAAAACATGATACCGACGAAGAAGTAATAAACGTTTAGGTCCGTGGCCAAAGCACCGGCTTTAGAGTTGAATCCGCGGAAGATATTGGCATATATTAATGCGACAGTCGTGGCGATAAAAAGAGCCGTACATACCTTTCGGTTAAAAACCAAGGTACTGAACATGCCAATGCTCAAGATGACATAGCAATAAAACTCACCGGGCAATGTCCACAAATTTGCATTGACCGCAGTGCGTTCTCCACTGCTTGGCCACACGACTCCCGGCAAACTCATTTGGACGAAACCAAATATGTTGCCAAAATAAGTAAAGAACCCGTGATCTTGGAAATAGCTACCGAGCGGAAGTGTGGTGGCGTAGGCACCAATCAAAAGAGCCGATAGAACTACCTCAACGCCCAACGCCGGGAAAATTCGCAATCCTCTCAGTGCCAGGAATGACTTGACACTACGGACGCGAAAGGCGCTGCCCGCCACCAGAAAGCCGCTAAGTGCAAAAAACATTGGCACATGCGACAGCACAATCGGACGACTGAGCCCTGCCCGCGCCAACCCCATGTCAGGCAAGTTGCCTGCAACAGGTGCGATCAAATGTGCAGGTGCCGCTGGCGAGATTGATGAACCAGTAAAAATTTCGCGGAATAAATCGATGATCGATGGAATGATTCCCCGAGTTTCTCCGATTGCAGCGATATGTGCCAAGAAAATGGCTACCGCCAAACCGATCCTCAAGTAGTCAAATCCTGGACCAATACCTCGTTGTTCCATGAAAATCTGGCCGAAAGTTCTTCTTTGCATCATTTTTTCCTCATATTTACAATACCTCTACACCAGCAGCCTCTCCAGATTTCAGTGCGGCACAAACAGTCTCGTCCTAGCGTTTGCTCTACTGGCGCGAGTGAAAGTACGCGTTCAATATCGCCCTTTTTGTGCGCAGCAATTTTAGCGTATCTGAGCCGTCAGGAATCGCAAAAATTGACAAAAATACATCAAGCAGACAGAGCCAGATGAAGGGACCTATATATCTCTCTCCTATTTTTGAAAAATTACGCCGATGGCATGGCGAATGATTGCCTGCTTCTAGTGCTGCGCAGACAGTTGCATGTGCAGACGTGTTGTTTCCTTAAAGTGGACCCACTCGTCAAGACAGTTTTTGCTTGAGTTTGAGCTATGGCCTTGAACCTGCGCGCAGCGGACCAGTAATGATTATTCAGCAACGCGCTTATCTGTAGCGTATTAATAGGGCTAGTCAAATTGGCCCGTGTTATCAGTAACAGATGCACTTGCCGTCGCCATCGGCCGCGAGCACGGTAACCCAACGCAAAGTTGTTGCCTGCTCCGCAGGATTCTGTCCACACCGTTGGACTACCGCTTGAAACAGGGTTGCCTGAGCGCTTTTTTCGCCGCTTCACTGCGAAAACTACACTGACTCTACTTACGGAATTCGGAGCAAAACACGCTGTGACCTGCGGCGCTCCCTCGCCCCTAAACTGCACTTCTAGCCGGCCACACATCTTCGCTAAAGTCGGAAAAATAGGACAGGCGCTGATCCTGCCCGCCGATTAGCAACGTGGGACTCGCAGACGGTACATCCGGAAGGCTTGAGCAATGGCATGCCTCAGGCCGCACTAGGCAAGGAAAAGCCATGCAGCTTTACCAGCGTATCGGCTTATTGGCCATTAACAGCACCCTTACCAATCTGCCACCAGTTATTTCTTACCGATACGGCGCTGCCAGCGGCTCCCCGATAAACACACCCTGCGCCGGCCACCCCACGCTTTTCCAATACGCCTCGATCGCCGTTTCTCCCGCCAGATAATGCTTGAGCAATACGCTCGAATTCGGAAACTTCTGCCAGTAATTGCAGGGCTCCGACACACTGCCGTAACTCGCCGTCGCGCCCGCATCGAGCCAGCGCAAGCTGCTCATCTGGCCCTTCCCAAGCAGGTCGCCACCAGCAGACGTCAGATGATCGGCCAGCGCACCGGCCTGAAAACGCAAGGTCTCCAGATGCGGCACCGACACCGCGCCGGTTTGATACACCATGATGTCGGCGGCATCGATCAGGCTGTCCTGACGCAGCGTCTTGATGACCAGCTTCTTTTGCGGAATCGCGCCAGCAGGCGGGAAATACGCGGCGCGACTGTTGCGCGCCTTGTCTGCCGTGATCAGATAATAGGCAGTCGATGGATACACCCGAAAGCCGCTTTGCACGCCGCGATCGATCAGTGCTTTTGCCTGCTCGAACGACTCGGTGGGCAGCAACATCGAGGGACGAATTCCGAACTCGGTAAAAGGCTGGCGTGTGATGGCGTTGTAGTAGGGACTGGGCTTGCCAGGCGCACAGGTTTTGATACATTGCTGCGCATCAAATCCCAGCGTCATGGCCGACGTGATCGAATTGCACTCGACCGCATAGGGGGCGGTCCAGATCATCAGCATGGCTTGCATGGAGGGCGTCAGTTGCGCATCGATTTCCTGCTTCAGTTTGGCGAAGGCCACGCGCGACAAATTGCGTGGCGAACCGGGGATGCGCACGTGAATGATGTTTTGTGCAGGGATCTGGCGTGCTTCGCGGTAGTACTCGCCAGCCTGAACACTCAGGGGATCCGCGTCGTTGATGATCACGGCGAGCTGGTCGGCCTGAAGCTGCAAAGCGGCATGAGGGGTAACAACCTCGGCGGCTAAGCCGACACAGGACAACGAAACGAGGAGAGCAAACAGCAATGAACGAAGCACTGGGGGATTCCGATAACAATCTGTGAAATGTGCGAGGAAGTAACGCCGGACATGGCATGAAAGTATAGCTGCAGAAACTGACAACATGCCGCGACGTGTCGCATAGCCCTGGCATCCACGCACAATAAAAAAGGACGCGCCACCAAATGGAAACGCGCCCTCGGAATACCGTCTAACAGGCCCCGCTTGAGGCCGGTGTTATTTGGCAGCACCCTCTGCCAGTATGGCCTCCGCATCACGCGGAGCAGCACGCCGGTCACGCGCATCGCGCCAGATATTCGTCGGCGTCTCCGACACGTGCGTCATCACACCCTGGCGATCAACACAGTAATCCTTGCACACCACCATCTCGGTCATCTCGGTGTTCGGCGTAACCCGCGTGTACTCGAACAGCACGCTGCGCACCACTTCCGCACCGGCACAAATGTGGCTGCCATGTCCAATCCAGGTCGGGCCAACAATGGTGCTGCCCGCTTCGATCTTCGTACCGGACCCAATATAGACCGGCCCGGTAATCGTCGTACCTTCCCAGTCGATACTGGTATTAAGGCCAACCCAGATCCCGTCCGCAATCTGCGTTCCCGGCATGGTCATGTGCGCCACGGTGCCGCTGAGAACACTCTGCAGCACCGCCCAGAAATCCTTCACATTGCCAATGTCGATCCAGTTAAAGAAGCGTTTTTGTGCAAAGAACGGCACGCCTTTTTCAACCAACAACGGAAACAGTTCAGAGCCAATATCAAACATCACGTCAGGCGGAATCAGCTTCAGCACCTCCGGCTCCAGGATATAAATCCCGGTGCTGGCAAAGTTCGAGAGCGCGTCCTCTGGCTTCGGCTTTTCCTGAAATGACAAGATTCGGCCCTGGTCATCGGTGACGACCATGCCATATTCGGACGACTTCTCGTTCGGCACTTCCTTGGTGATCACGCTGGCCAGTGCGCCCTTGCGGCGATGCTCGAAGAGCGCCGACTTGATGTCTAGGTCAATGATGGCGTCGCCACAGATGACAATCGTGGTCTCGTCAAAAAATCCGCCGAAATCCTGGATCTTTTTCATGCCACCGGCAGAGCCGATTGGCTTTGGGCTGACGACGCGCTCATCGTTGATGTAGCCCTCGAACGAATACCCGATCTGGGCACCGAAGCGCTGGCCTTCACCGAAGTAGTTCTCGATCTTTTCGTGCAGGTAGCTGACGTTGACCATGATTTCGGTCACGCCGAACTTCACGAGGTGGTCGACCAGATATTCCATGACGGGCTTGCCGAGGATCGGGATCATCGGTTTGGGAAGCTCGTAGGTCAACGGTTGGACTCGGGTGCCTTTGCCTGCTGCGAGGATCATTGCTTTCATGCTGGTCTTTCAGATAGTTTTAGGAAGATTGGCCAGTGGTGATTGGAGGTAATTTAACGTCGACCGATTGCAAAATATTCGATACCTTGTGCACGCATCTGCGCTGGCAGATACAGGTTACGTCCGTCAAAAATAGCGGGGGTCTTCAATGCCGCTTTGAGCAGATCAAAATCTGGTACGCGAAATTCCTTCCACTCGGTCACGATCACCAGCGCGTCGGCACCGTCGAGCGCGGCCATGGAAGACGACGCGTAAGCAAGGCGTACATCGTTTCCGTAAATACGCTTTGACTCTGTTATTGCAACCGGATCGTAGGCAGTGACTGTCGCGCCCAATGCCCACAACCCCTCGATTAGCACCCGACTGGTGGCGGCACGCATGTCGTCGGTATTCGGCTTGAACGCCAGGCCCCAAAGAGCAAAACGCATTCCCGTCAAATCCGATCCGAAGCGATTAGTAATTTTCTCTAGTAGTACATGTTTCTGTTGCTCATTGGCTTGGTCCACCGCCGACAAGACTTTCAGTTCAATCTCGTTCTCGCGCGCAGTATTGATCAGCGCGGTGACGTCCTTGGGAAAACAGGAACCACCATAGCCACAACCCGCATACAAGAAATGAAATCCGATTCGTGGATCGCCACCAATTCCAAGCCGAACCTGCTCAATGTCGGCACCGAGCTTGTCGGCCAGATTAGCCAACTCATTCATGAAAGAAATTCTTGTCGCGAGCATTGCATTTGCAGCGTACTTCGTCAGTTCGGCAGACCGCACATCCATCACGATAATACGATCGTGGTTGCGATTGAACTGCGCATATAAGTCGCGCATCAGGGCGATGGCACGCGCATCCTCGGTGCCGATCACGATCCGGTCCGGACGCATGAAGTCGTCCAGGGCTGCCCCCTCTTTCAGGAATTCAGGGTTTGAGACTACCGCGAACGGAATCGACTGCGCCCGCGACGCCAGCTCTTCGCTGATCGCCTGGCTAACCATATCCGCTGTGCCAACTGGTACGGTGGATTTATCGACAATGACTTTATAGTCGGTCATGTGGCGGCCAATATTGCGCGCAGCTGCCGTTACATATTTCAGGTCTGCTGAACCGTCTTCATCGGGCGGGGTGCCGACCGCAATGAACTGAACTACGCCGAAAGCAACGCTGTCCTCGATGCTGGTCGTGAAATGCAAGCGACCGGCTGCCACATTGCGCCTGACCATTTCCAGCAAACCCGGCTCATGGATCGGGATTTCACCGTTGTTCAGGATGGCGATCTTTGTTGCGTCGAGGTCAAGACAAAGAACATGATTGCCAACTTCAGCGAGGCAAGCGCCAGTGACGAGGCCGACGTAGCCGGTGCCGATTACGGTAATTTTCATGTTGAGTGAGACTCCTAATAAATTAGATGTTATTTACCTGAAAAATGGATTATTAGTATGAAAAATTGACTTACCAGTGCGCACGATTTGAACCCAATGGTCAACAACCCCGTGTCGGCGAATCTAAATGACGCATCGCAACGCCAGCAAATGTAGCAATCTCAACATAAAATCATGTTGAAATAAACCAGCATTACATTTGTTCTCATTTTAACCAGTACCCATGCATGTGAAAACGTCGTGGCTGAATATAATTTTTGGCAGCTATAAATAGATAACACGAGGAACCAAACATGGAACTGTAATGCGATTTTTCGATGCGTATTTTAAGACGACTCTCGTCCAAATGGCTCAAAAATAATATCTCAGTAGTGCAATAATTCTTCCGTCAATAAGAATGAAATTACTAAGGAACGGTATTTTTGTGATCTATACCTTGAGCTCTATCATCAAGACGTTTGGCAATTCTATTGAAATAATCACGGGCAGGGTTTTCGATAAATCGAAACGACCAACCAGAAATGATGATTAATATGGGAATGAAAAGAATACGTGCAATCCATTTTTCAATTGGCCCGTCCAGATGTGACATGAATCCAGCCAAAACTATCAAAAGTGCGGGGTGTAAAAGATAAATTGAATATGAACGTCGACCAAGCATCTGAAACAGATTTCCTGAGAAGACCTTTGCAACAATACCGCGATCGGACGACAATGTATAAATTAAAATTGCAAATAAAAAAGGAGCTAAAAACATCACCGGCGTATAAATAGTCGCAAAATAAAAAAGACATCCGACGAGGACAAGCGCAAAAATCTGAAGAAGAGTAACAAATCTAAGGCCAACTTTTGGCAGCATCCAAACAAAAACACCCAAGATAAACGATCCTACGCAACGCATGAACCCAAAATCGTAGGTGATATCCCCGCACTTGCCCTTGTCAATACAATGGTGAATATAAATGGATGCGCCATCTGCGATGACAAAGCATGCAATACAAGAGACGGCTAAAAAAAGCATTTGCATTACACGTGATGATCGACACCAGCAAAATACAAAAAATAAATAGGCATAAAACTCTGTGCTTATAGACCATGATGCGTAATTAAGTATTAAACGATTGAAGAGTCCCAAGCCGTGCGTAAATGTAATAGTGGCAATTACTTCGGCAGCGCTAGGAATAATATATCTTAGCTGTCCAACGTGCTTATATGAATTAATTTCACTTAGCAATGTACTTTCAATAAAAACAAAAGCGTTGCTAGAGACAACAAAAAAAATCGTCGAAAATATTAAAAGGGGAAAAAGACGACCGAAGCGCTTGATGATAAAAGAGACTACTTGATGATTTGTACGTAGACGACCATGATAGGCAGAAACGATCACATAACCGCTTAAAACAAAAAATAAGTCTACGAATATATATCCATTAGCGATGATTGATGGAACAGCAAATTTGTTTGATATAAATCCTGATGCGTTTATGTGAAAAAAAACGACGAATATAGCAGCTAAGCCACGCACACCCTCAAATGATTTAATCAATTTACCTCCTCCATCTCGCTATTTTCAGGTAAATAATAATTAACTTTGTTATTCATTTTATTAAGATTATTAAATTAAGTTTTATTGCCATAATCACTTTCTTTATTTTTGTAGAGAAGAAATAATTCGTATGACGTTCAAGATAAAGACCAAAAATCGGGCGACAAACCAGTAGGTATCGATCAGATTGATATATGCGATTTAGATCAAGCACCCCGAAAGATTATAAAGACACAGAGCGAACACCTGAGGTTGACCTTTGAATTGCACGGTGAAAAAAATCGCGTAAGTCCACCGGAGTCCAACAACCTCAGCAGCGGTTGTAGCTTTTTGGTCTTATGTCCGGAGCCATCATCGGGAGTGAGCGCCACTACGTGGGCATCGTTGCTTCCGCGAGTCCTTGCCGTTCCAACCTAGTCTCACCAATCTCACCCATACCTATTTCGACGGCTCGAATTGCTGAGCTATAACGCAGCACAGAAAAGTCATCAACTTGCGATATTCACTGTGTCACGAATAATGATTTTTGAAGCCATCAACTTGACAGCACTACATAAAAATTATGACTTTTAAATGAGTTAAACTGCTACCTATATTTGAAACATTGCCCCAAAAATATAACAATATCCCAGGTATATCGACGCAAAAGCCGCCGTGGCTCCAGATATAAACGATACAACCATTCAAGTCGCAATTTCTTTACCAGCTCGGGCGCACGTTGCTTGTCACCGGACCAGAAATCAAACAAGGCACCTATTCCCATCAACAGATTGGCATCGAGCACCGCACGATGATCGAGTATCCACTGCTCCTGCATGGGGTTGCCCATCGCCACGAGCACAACCTGTGCCCCGGATGCATTGATTTTTTGTACGAGCTCTGGCGTGTTCCGCATGCCCGCGTAGCCATCGCAGAAACCAACCACATCCTGCCCAAGCACTTGCTGCGCATGGGTTGCAGCGCGCGCGGTGACTTCGGGACGACCACCTAACAGGAACACGCGAAGCGGCACCCTGGATTGGCCAAACAGAAATGGCGTGAAGTCGGTGCCATTCAGATTGTCCGCAAAGCGCTTCTTGAGCACCAGTTTGGCGGCGATGTCCATGCCGATCCCATCGTTGACCAATACGACCGATTCATCCGGAAGCGTATCCAGCACGAAGCGGCACTTGACGATGAAGTTGGTATTGGCAAAAAACAGCGCTGTTTTATGACGAGCGGCGATCCGCGCCAGCACATGATCTGCAAGTTGCTGGCGGGTGGTACTCAGTACCGGAAACTGACTGATGCGGAGGAGTGCTTGATGGACCATCTTGGCTTTCTAAACCTTGTTGCCGCGGGCGGCGTACATGATATCCGCGACGTCGCCGTTCGACAGCGTCGCCCGTAGAGTCGGCGTCATAGCTCGCCGTCGCGTTTGGAACGAACCCAATCCACTTGACGGCTGACAAAAAACTTTAGGTACAACGGTATTTTCCAGAAGACGTAAAACACCGCCATCGCCAGATTGCCGGCGCTGAGCTTTTCGCGCCCATAGCGCCACCATGACAGCATGACCGCAGTAACTAACGCGACCATCACGCCACAGGCGACAAATATCGGTGCCAGATTGCCGGTCAATACCGCAAAGAGCATCGCGGCGGCAAAGAGCGCCAGCCCTACCAGAGTCAGCAAAGCAAGTGGCGGCACACACAAGTCCAGCCCAAGAGCGATCATTCCCGCATTACGCTGACGCAGTCCGCCGAGCAGCAGCGGCGGCGCTTCGGTCAGCATCATGCTGATGTGCCCATGCTCCCAGCGAGTGCGCTGCGTTTGCGTGCCCGATGCACTGATCGGAAACGTGCTGGATACCAGCGCGTCCGGACAGAACAGGGGCGCTTTGCAAGCTCTGGCAAGATCCATTCCCAGCTTGAGGTCTTCAACAATGTTGCCATTGGCCAGCGATGCCGTGCTGATTGTTGCCCAAGAAAAAGCCATGCCGCTTCCCATGAGCTGGCAAGGCAAACCAAGTCGTTGATAACCCAGAGGGCGCACCAGATTTTTAACTAGCCAAGCGAACTCGGCGATTTTTTTCATCGGGCCGCTGTTATTGGGGGCATACATTAGAAACAGGGCCTGGACAGGTCGCCCTGTCTGCAACGCAAGACGCGCAATCCGGTCTATTGCGCCAGGGCTGGCAATACAATCAGCATCAACAATGATGACCATCTCCGGTGGCGCGGCGGCGAGCGCGCGCACGCCAAAATCCAGCGCATACCCCTTGCCGCGCTGCGACAAGTCCGTTCGCACCCGCACTTCGGCGCCTGCACCGACAGCAACAGCGGCCGTGTCATCGCTACAGTTATCGGCAACGACAACGAGCCGGTCGCCTTCCTGCAATTGCGGCAGAAGACTGACAATGGTGGCGATCACGCCGCTCGATTCATTGTGTGCAGGAACCAGGATAGCGACGCTCGGGCGGCGCCCTGTGGCAGTCGCTGCCGCTTTCAACGGAGAAAATGCAATCACCGCCTGGAGCAGCAGCACCAGGACGGGAATCGAGAGGATCGCAAGGGCAACGAGTAGCAGCGCAGCAACAAAAAAACTCATGGGTCATTCCTGGAATTCTGTGATGGTTACGACGACGGGGCAACGTTATCGGGTTGATAAACAATGCGCGCGGGCGCGCCTACTGCGGTAGCACCATTGGGAACGTCGCACAGCACCACGGACATCGCACCGATGCGGCAGTGATCTCCAATACGTACACCGCCGAGTACCTGTGCGTAAGCACCAAATTCAACGTTGCTGCCAATAACAGGTACAGGACCGTCTTCGTGGCGGTTGCCGATGGTCACGCCTTGCCGCAACGTGCAATTAGCACCAATCACGGCAGACGGATGGATGAAGATGCCGCCAAAATGCCAGATGCGCAGTCCCGGCCCGATCAGGGCGCTTTTTGGGAGGCTGATGCCGAGCACTGTTTCAATGCAACGGAACAGTGGCCAGTACAGGGCTGTAAGGATTTTTTTTGCCCGTCCTTCCGGGTAGGTATCGATGCGCCGGCCCAACCGGTACACCCACACCGCCCAAATGGATTGCTCTTTCAGGAAAGGGCGGCGCATTGCATAGCGCTGCAAGTCGGCTAACCAGTGTGGATCAACGGCCATCGGAAAACCCCTCCGCCAAGCGGTTCAGACCGATCGATCGCATCAGGTAATCAAGTGCCACCATCGACCAGATCCCCTCTGACGAGCGAAGGCTGGTCGACCCCGCTTATGGCATAGATCACAAAGCGCGCATCCGAGCCTGGCCATGGGAACTGCGCACTTTCGCCTGCGCCCAGCTCCCCGCTATCAAACAGCTTTGTACCGGATTTATCCTGTACAACCATGCGCAATTTGGCGCCACCTTTTGCGCTGGCGGTCAGCCGTTGTATCGATCCGACCTGCGGCACAGACCAACCAATCTTGTTCAAACCCCGGCCCGAATAATTAACCTGGGTAACACGGGTTGCAGTCGACGGGAAAACCACGGCCTGGGCAAGTGTGTCAAACGTACCCAACAGAGGACCGGTCTGCGCTTGCCATGGCCCACGCATTGAGAGACGGTTGAATACCTTCTCGGGAACCATCACCTGATTGTTCCCATCCAGCCAGCTCGTCGCCGATGTCACCTGGCGCAATCCGGCACGCATGCGATCAAGTTCAGACGCCACTGCGTTGTCCCAACCAGACATCGCACTCATTTTGAAATCAGCACCATTCTCAACGTAGATGGCGAATGGCGTTCCGTAGTTACGGTCGACTACATAGGCGCCGTGCAGCTTCAGCGTCTCCGCGACTTTACGCAGCGGCAGACTGGCAATTTTGGAAGTGTCGTAGGACGGCGGCAACATCATCAATGCACCTTCCGGAATCATGCCGGTGTTTGGCGTCGACACGACATTGTCGGCAGACGTGGCCGGATAGATATAATTCGGCGTTGCGGCCAGCGCGTTAAAGGTCAGCGACATCGCCAGTGCGTGGTGATACACCGGTTCGCCGTCGTTGATTTCGTGCTTGCGCATCAAACCTGCGGAAGTCGGCACGCCGGCAGCACGGGAACCCTGGAAATAATGCGCCGGGTCACCCCAGCCGCGCCCCTCAATGGGTGCCCAGGCGTACTGTGCGGCAACCCATTGTCCATCGATTTTTTTAAGCTGCCAAAAAGAATGAATCACCCGCAGTACCGGGTCATAGATATCTGCATGCCCATCTGCCGCACCAGCACCGACGGTGTCAGCAGGCCAACGCGGGATAGTGATTTGCGGACGATTTGCTTCTGCATCCGGATCCCAGACGCCGGGCTTGCCGGCAATCCCTTTGACCGCCATCGGGCCATCGCCCGCTGCCGCAAGAAACATACCGGTAGACCACACACCACTAGCGATCGACGGAAAATAGCTCGACTTGGGGATCACAAAATCGCCAAACACCGGCTCGACCGGCCGTGCATTCCAGAGCGATGCGGCGTTAAATGGGGTTAGGTAAGACTCCCACTGCGGCGCGAACGTGCTGGCCGCAACCAGCGTCTTTGTAGAAACCGCAGCGGCTTTGGCGGTGGATATGGCTGAAGGGACCAGACCACCCATCAGCAGTCCGGCTAGCGCAAATCGCGCTACCCGAGCAATCATTGCGGATTTACGTGCTGGTAGTGCACCCTCTGACAAAGGGGAAAAATTGTGAAGTGAGATCATGGCATCGGCCTGTCTGGTGACTATCCTGTGATGTTGCGGGGGGCAGTGATGGCTTGCTCCTGAGAGAGCTGGCTAGCGCGAAAGAGCTTCGCCAGCTTTGCAGCTTCGGTATCGATCGAATGTCTTTCAATCACCCGGTCGTACGCAGTCTCCCCCATTTGTTGCAATGTGGCAATTGGCGTTGCTAGAAATTCTTCCAGAGCTAGTACCAGCGCGTCGACGTCACCGGCGGCAAACAACCAGCCAGTTTCGCCTGGGATTACCAGTTCAGGAATACCTGCAATGTAGGTAGAAAGAACGGGGCGCCGCAGCGCCATCGCTTCCATGACCACCACTGGCAACCCCTCTGCGAAACTGGGCAAGACCATGCCGCGTGCTGCCAGCATCTCCTCACGTACGACCTCACCGCTAATCCAACCGGTGATACGTACTTTGTCTTGCATTCCGAAGCGTGCGATCAGCGCCTCGATGGGTTCACGCATCTCACCATCCCCGGCCAACACCAGTTCGACATCGATGCCTTTGCACACTAACTGATGAACAGCATCGATCAATAACAACTGACCCTTTTGCTCGCACAACCGGCCAACACACACCAACCGATTTAACGAAGTCACTGGTACTGCAGGACCAGAATGAAATGCAGGCTCCAGTCCACAGTGAACCACCTGCACCTTTGGCCAATCGGCGTAGCTCGCCCAGCGATAAAGCTGACTGCGACCGAACGAACTGACGCCCGCCACAAACGTGGAGCGCCGTATCTTCTCGTTGAGCCATAAGAATTCCGGTTTGTCGAATTCTTCCGAACCGTGAATAGTAATGCTGTAAGGAATAGCGCTCAGCATCGACGCGAACATGGCGACTTCTGCCGAATTGGTACCAAAATGGGCGTGTATATGCCGGGATCCGGCTTGCCGCATCCACGGCACCATGCAACACGCCTCGGCCAAATAAACCAGGTGAATAGGTAACGGCCGCTCAGCCCGTAGGCCCATCTTGAGTGCGAGTCGCAACACCTCGAAAAAACGACCAGGTGAAGAGAAAAGACATGTCAGGGTTGCCAACAACAACTGCATGAATCCTACTTGAAGTATGTAACGGGTCCGTCCACGTTCCTGTAGGTCTTCCTCATCGACAAGATCACCATCCCAGCCGCGAACTGCAATGCGCTGCACCTCAAAGCCTTGTTTTTCCAGCGCAAGTATCTCTCGCCGAATAAAACTATGACTAACCTTGGGATATTGATTAATTAGATACGTGATTTTCATTTATTTTCTGAAGCAAATTTTATTTTTTTCAACAGCTTTACCCATTCGATAAAACTACTTATTCAAGTGATTTCTGTCTTAAACCGACTTGATAATTTCCTGCCATACGCAATGAACCAGCTCTCGAAATATTTTGTTGAAAGAGTAGCCAGAATGAATAACACAACAAAAAGCAGCGGCCTTTTTATGTACTTCATAAGTGCATCACCACTTCCGAGCCACGAATGCGCAAGCATAGGGTGGATCACATACAAAGAGAATGAAATTCCAGCAAGATAAAAGAGCACACGGTTGTTCAGTACCTTCACGAGTGGTGAATTGACATCAAGAACAGTAGACCCAATTAGTAAAGCTGCAATATACGGTCTGAAATAATTAAACCACCCACTATATGGCGAGCATGAAAGGACCAGTAATATCAACAGAATCCACTGCACTTTGTGATTTACCCGAAACCCGAACGAGCGACCAAGTTGAGCGTGGTAGACCAATGCCAGAACGCAACCAGCCAGAATCTCATCAACTCGATAATAAGAAATACTTGCCGCCAGAACGCCATTCCAAACTCGAACGCCGGTGAAGAAAATACACAAAACTGGTAACAGATACAAACCACGTTTACTAAATAGCGCCACTAACCCAGCCACACCAACATAGAATTGAACCTCAACGCACAAACTCCACATATGATCGGTGAGAGGTAAGAGATCCTTCGGCGGCATGTTTGCGTAAAACAGCAAATGTGCGGGCCAAGCTAAAAGCGATGCATCGGATAAAATGAGTGCAATTACGAGGTATAACCAGCCAAGTGGAACAACACGAAAAAACCTTCTGATCAAGAAACTTGGAATATTTTGATTTTTCATCAAAAAAGATGTGATCAGAAACCCGGAAAGGATAAAAAACAATACCATTCCAAATATCCCAGCCATCTCATTGAATTTCAAATAATGAGGACCCAGAGGGAGCAAATGCGCTGCTAACACCATAGCGATGCTTACACCACGCCACCCATCCAGCACAGCGAGATGTCCATCACCGACAATCGGCTTAGCAACCTTTTCTACATTTGCTTCCGGCGACATAAATAATTAGTCTTTTTCGGAATTAACGGCGGCGATCAACACTAATAACTTATTATCTCAAGTTTAATTTAATTTTTGGGACACATCATCGGATACCAGACCAACCAGTGAACAACCTGCACCAATAGAAAACCATAGATACCAATTGAACACAAGATACACCAATGTATTATCTGAAGCCGCGACCACCAAGTAACCTACAATCAAAGAGATTGAAATTAAAAAAGCAAGCGGTTCGTATTTAATCAACCCTTTTAAATACCTAGCAACATTAACAAACAATGCCAGAAATGACACTAAACCTAAGATACCTATTTCAAATAATAACTGCACATAGATATTATGAGCGCCCCAATTAGTGGTGCCAGCTTTTAGAAAAAAGGTACGTGAATGATATTTAAAAGCATCTAACCCATATCCAGCAATATACTTTGCCGCTTCCATCCACCTAAGCGCTGATTCCCACAACGACACACGCCACGAAAAGGAGTTGAGTTGAGCATACTGATAAACCTCATTACTGCTATCGAGATTGACCAGCCGGTCTCGCACCGATGGCAAGAGGAGAGCAACGAAAGGCAACAGCAGTAAATAAAATAAATATTTCCGCTCGAATACGACGGCGTAAATAAGAAAGATAACAAAGCAGGCAATCCATGCGCTTCTGGTCTGCGTCAAAAGTAATTCAGCCAACATCACTATCATGTTGAAAGTCACACAAACACGACCAAAATTGCCGAGCGGATTAATCTTGGTCTTGATCAGATACAGCGATAACGGAATCACCAACAAAAGATAAAACGCAAAAATGTTTGGGTGCGAAAAGGTACCTTGTAATCTGAAGGACCCATCCCGCATGTGCAGGATCGTGTCAACCACAGCGTAAATAACTGGCAAAATCGATGACCAGACAACCAGTCGTATAGTTTTATTATAGTCGGCTGGGGTTCGAACCAAATAAATTCCAATGATGAAGATCGCGAAATAGGACAGCAGAGTAAGATAACTGCGAATGGCATCCACTTTTTCTGGCGAATTCGCGACACCAAACAGCGCAATCGCCATAAACGGCAACCAGAACATGGCAAGTTTTTTAGGAAACAACTTAGGCTTTTCAACTACCAGTAAAAAAGCCACCATCAGAACGACAATATTGATAAGTGCGCCAATACCGATTGATACACCGCCAAAAGACGTTTTTGTTGACTCTAAAAAAATATCACCTATTGACCTGAAAAGTATAATAGCCAATATGATCAACTTCCTGTCAAAAGCGAGAAGTATCACGAACACCAGTAACAAGGGTGGTATTAACAAGTTCGTAACTTTACCGCCCATCAGCCCAACATAAAGAGGCATAGCGGCACCGATTATCAGCGCAATCAAAAAAACGAAAGAAAATGCAACAAAATTAAAACTACATATTTTTGAAAATAATTTTGACATGATTTAGCTTTTAATCCGGAGAACAGTCATCATCGATCTTGATACTGACTGCCAATACTTTGTCGTGAATCGTGCTTTGACACAGTCGTTATCATTATTTATAAAACAAGAAACGGTATTCAACATACTGGCTGTGAAGAAACCGCCATACGCCGCTTGCCCGGGAACCGGCGTATCAACCAGGACCTTACAGCATTCCATTCCCCTGTTTCAGGGCGATTACGCAACAAAAACTTTGCGTAGCGAAAAATTAATGAAGCTTCATTCCGTGATGAAATAACATGCCTGTACTGCATTTCTCGCTCAAACTCTAATGAATCACCTAGCCCACGCTTTAACGTACAGATCATAATTCTGCATTCTTGATCGAAACTGGCTTCATTATCCACGTCGAAAAGAACACCACCATGATTACAAAACGGCGCAGGATCAAATAAAGGTAAATCATGCATTGCGCAAAATGATTTTGCAAGAAATCGGGATACCGATAAAGATACTTTCATTTGTTCATCAAAACGGGTAGAACTGACGTTATTACCGTGCCAGCGATACCGAATTAACTTATTTGGGACATTTGTACATTTACCCAAGATGGCCAGCTGACCAAACAGAAAGTAGTCCTCAGCCAGTTCTTGTACATGCAGAGTATTCGACGGTGCGAGGATGTTTAAGAAGTCAACACCGTACCGAATTCCTCGGCTTTTTACTTCACTGAACCTCAACATCGCCGTAGGATGAGCTATTGGATTTCGAAAGAAACTGACAGCGGCGACCCGGGCGCTGCCAACCGGCATGTTCATCTGCCCAGTATTATTTCCTGCTGCATCGATTATTTCGGCTTGCCCTCCAATGGCTATACATTCTGGTTCCAGTGCAAACGCCGCTAGTACGACTGCCATTCGGTCAGGAAAGCAAATGTCATCAGCGTCATGCCGCATGACGTATTCGCAATCGGCAAGATCCAGCCCGCGATTTAGCAAACCGGCAAGACCCACAGCATCCGGAAAAGAATACACTTCGATGCGTCGATCTTCCTTTTGGTAATCCAGCGCCAGCTCGCGGCTACCATCGGTTGAACCGTGATCAAGCACAATCAGACGCCAATCCGTTACGGTCTGCGCTTTGACGCTGTCAATTGATTCCGCAAGAAACTCAATACCGTTTCTTACAGGTAACAGCACATCGATCTTTGCCAATTAGTAACCCCTTCTTTTTCCCGGTATGACGAACTGATTGAAGATGAATGAAACAACCTGCACTTAATGGAAAACCATCTAATTAATTTAACGAACTCGAAAGTGAATTGATAAAGCGCCCACTAAGCAAAGCTTTTATAACCAGCTTCAACTTCCCAATTTTTAATAGCTGATAGATGTCGTGCAATGTGAAAATAATCTGTGGATACTCTACCATTGATAACAGAATATCTTTTGAATTATTCTTGGTACAGTTATTCTTATAAAATAGCTGCGCTGCTTTTTTAATCTTGTCAGCGGATCGATTTGAAATCCGTTCGAATTCATGAGAGATATCGAAATAATAGGTGTTCGATTGGATATTAACTGCATCGCCATATTTTTTTAAAACTCGAGCCCACAAGTCCCAGTCCTGCCACGCGGGCATCAGTGGATTAAACATCCCAGCGGCGACCAGTGAGTCACGCCGGGCAAAAACCTGGTTGCCGATCAGATTTGCGGTCAGAATTTGCTGTTGATTAACACTGGTCGACGTATTCGATAAGGAGACGCTATCGCCATAATCCACAACGCGCGTGTCAAACAGGCAAGAAAATCTGACATTTGACGATTCCAGATTTTCCCAGTGACTCAAAAAACTAGCAATTCTGTGTGGCATGAAAAAATCATCATCGTCTAATCCGGTGACAAATTTTCCGCTGGCTTTTTCAATCGCCTGATTACGTGCAACGCATGCACCCTTTGATGTCTTATTTTCAATAAGAATAACCTGGATATCACTGGCTATCGAGCGAACATAGTCGCAAGTCCCGTCATCGGAACCATCAGATATAATAATCAGTTCAATGTTCCTAGCGGTCTGCCCAAGCACAGAGCTAACGGCTCTTTGCAAAAGTGGAAGGCGATTTTTAGTTGGCAAATAAACTGACACTAGATCGGGCACTTTTTTATTCCTTTGTCTTTACGAATTCGGTACTTTGAGAATTATCCCAAGCCGAAAAATTTTTTGTAATCTTCAACTGTATCCCGCGAAAATTTAAATAATAGTCCACCATAGATAGCAACACCTATTATCGTTCCACCAGCTAATACCCACACCGAGGCAAGCTCTTGATTCACGCTAATCATCTTTAACGGATAAAGGGCGACGAGCATCACTCCTGAAAAGAGTATTGGTTTCCATAAAATGGAAAACAGCCTAGAAATTGGACTTTTCAACTGACGCGTTGTCAACCAAAAACATGGCAACAGATTCATACAGTTAGCAATTAAGTAGCATATCGCGACACTTTCAATACCCCAATTCACACCGATAAAGAAAGCCGCCACCTGGAGAATGGTACCGATGATCCCCAACCTTAAAAGAAGGTCAGTTCGCCCAGTTGCCATAAACACTGAACCGGTAGTACTGGTTAGTGACTGAATAAAACCGACTGCAGCAAGCCAGGCAAGAATATCAGCAACCGCATCCCATTTTGCGCCTAACGCCAAGCGCACGAAGGGTTCGCGCAATACCCAAAGGCCTGCCATCAATGGCGCTGTCATCGCAGCAATCGTACTTAGAGAACGAAAGTATAATTTAGCCATTTCGGCAATGTCATTTTGCTGCCGGCTCATGACAGGAAATAGAGCACGGTTTGCCACTTGCGTCATGCTTTGCAGTGGAAACATCATTACTTTATAAGCCTGCGAATAGATACCCAGTGCGATCGCGCCGAGAACCCGACCGATAATCAAGCTATCCGCGTTCCGGGCGAAAAAATTTATGAACGAAAACCCCGTTAAGTGGCCGCTGAACTTGATCAATGATTTGAACTCAGTGCTGCTCCACTTTGGCTGTGGACGCCAATGATTGGCCAGCCATAGTTGAACAGCACTCAAAAATGCCGCTACCAATGCCTGGGCTACGAGACTCAATACGCCCGCCCCTGAATAAGCCAGTACCAGCGCGGCAAACAATGCGACGGCGGACGACAATATCTCAATGCGGGCCAAGAGACGAAATCGAGATGCGCGCTCCAGCAATGCCTGGTGCACGGCAGCACTGCTTGTCATGGGGAAAACGAGTGCCAGTAATAAAAGTACGAGTACGAGTCGTGGTGCCCGAAACCAATCTGCAATCATCGGCGAGAAAAGGGCCAGTATCAGCGCCAATCCTGTGCCTAGTCCTATATTTAGCCAGAAAACAGTGTTGGTAGTATCGTCATTCAAATCATCTTTTTGAACGATAGCAGCTGCCGTACCCATGTCACGTAGTAGCGAAGCAAAGTTAATTGCCACGGTCGCCATCGCCATCAGGCCATATTCTGATGGGGGCAAAAATCGTGCAAGAACAACCAAACCGACAAGCTGCATGCCAATTCTAACTAGTTGCGCTAACCCTATCCATCGGGCGTTAGACATGGCTTGCATTTATTTACCTTTAATCATCTTGCGAAATCTATTGAAATGCTCAAGTACCTGCGGACTTCTTCGTCCACCAATGACCGAAATAATTTCGTGAATCTGCAGATTATAATTTGGCAGACCCTTGATCCTTTGCCAAACGCTATCATATTTCTTGAAACCTTCAACTTTGTAAGAAACAAATAAAGCATTCAAATAATAATGCATTGCCTTTTTGCGGAAGAAAAACTTTCTTTCCGCCGACAATGAATTTTCAAATTGATTTTTTGCAGTTATCGATGCTTGAAGATATCCGTTCACATGGTTAATATTTTTTTTTGAGGTCATAGTCGAGCCAGGACGTACACGTCGAATAAAAAATTTATCTTTCATAACTAAGGTCGCGCCAACTTTTGCAATCAAATGGAGCAAAAAAACGTCGTCTTCATGAAGATATGCATTAAATCTTATTTTATGCATGTCGATAACTTCTTTTTTTAATACATATAGACAGGGCTGGGAATAATTAGTCTTACTGTTTTCCATTGCAACAGCGGCATTAAAAAAGCACTTGTAGAACCCCATATTTAGCCGTTCATACTTTGGTGAAAACGAACTTTTATCAAATTCCTCCTCATAGAAAACGTCTGCTCCAAATACTATTATTTCTAAATCTACATTGATTGCTATTTCATTTTTTATTTTCTCTACAAGCAGAGGAGAAACCAAATCATCAGAATCAAAAAAATAAATATAATCACTTTTTGCTACTTCAATACCAGCATTTCGGGCGAACCCTTGCCCACTATTTTTTTGGGAAATAAGTTTTATTTTTCCTTTAAAAGAATATTCTTTCAAAATTTCACTGCTTGAATCTGTTGAGCCATCATCGATAACAATGATTTCGTCGAAACTCATCGTCTGCGACAACAACGAATCCAAAGCTGCACGAAGATAGTCTTGTGTATTATAAACCGGCACGATAACTGAAATAGTAGCAGTCATATTTTCTCTTCCGCTGGACAAAGCAACAATGATTTTATCGCCAAGGTTTTAGCGTACAGGAAAAAGCTGAATGACTTTGCGTGATACATAATTAAAAAACTCAATTCAATAACAAGCCAATATATCTTCCATTATTAGCTATGCCGAAGTATCAGGACGCCATTCTCGGCACGACACCGAATTTTCTTAGCACTGAGAATAACAAATCTTGCAACGCCAATTTTTCATCGACGTTAAAAACAATTTTATATGCACCAATCGCGTAAACAACAGATACCATCAAATATTCAAAATCCAATAAATAGAAATTAATATTTTTCTGATAGTTTAGTACTAATAGTGACAATAGCCCGAACGTCGACAGTGTTAAAAGCAATGGTTTTATTATCGTTTGCATCCAGTAAGCAAGCTTCGAAACTTCGATATATCTACAAGCATAAGCTGGCATGAATATCGTATAAGTCACAAAATTGATAAGTAATGCCGACAGAGCAACCCCCTTGATACCCATGCCTAGTCCAAAACCGAGTGTCAGTCCGAGAATGACATTCAGGGTGGAAGAGACGAGACTAATCAGTGCAGGAAGTTTAATTTTCCCATAGGCGTTATTGATTCCACTACAGATGGCCAATGGCATGCTGGCGATAATCGCACCCATAAAGAGAGGCATAACATCAGCAGACGACTGAAAGTCGGGTCCCATCCATTTTTGAATAATTAGCGTGGAAAAGATCATCAAGACATATCCCATCGGAAAGACAAATATATTGATGACCTTTGAGTAAAATAAAAACAACCTTTTCAAACGCACTTTATCGTTATTCGCGACCAAAGCGGAGAAGGTAGGTGCCAGTGACGATGCTGGTTCAAGAAACAGTCGCCTGAAAATCGCTGGGATTTTGGTACCAATTGCATAAATTGCGTTCAGCGAGGGCCCCATTACAAGGTTGATTGCGATATTCATGGTGGTTTCATACATGATGTATGCAATCGCGGATATCGATGCGTAGCCGCCAAACGATAGTAATTCCTTGATTTTTTTAGCGTTGTTTCCAGCCGACGAGCCTATATTATCGGCGGGAAGCAGTTTTTTATGCCACAGATAAATAATCAAATTTTGAGAGAATGTTGTCGCCAGATAAATCAATCCATAAATGGTCAGTCCGTAACCAGATAACGGCACGAATTTAAAGATAATAAATATCGCAATTGCGCGAACAATCGCACCACCAAAATTTGCGTAGTTAATCAAGTCGAATCGATGACTGGCATACAGGACGGACCAGCAGACCATATTAGGCATCGAGATCGTGAACGACAGAACAATCAGAAAAAATAATATTCGGCTTTGGGCATCCAGCTGTTCAGGCACATTGAATATCTGCGGGAAGAAGGCGCTTAATATCGCCCCGGGAATGAAAACAATGAATGCAGCGATATTCAATATCTTACGGCCAGCCGACAAGTACTCGTAAAACTCGGCGACTTTCTTTTGCGACAGCGAAACGGTAGCATGGTGTGCCAGCGCTAGCCGTATGCTGAACGAGAAAATCTGAAACAAAACAATCAGCGATTCCGCCAGGATTGAAATACCGAATGCGCCTTTTCCCAGATAGCTGACAAGAAAGGGGACGATCAGAAATCCCAGCAGCATGCTGACGAAATTTCCAAGGTAGTTCGAAAACAGGTTTTTGAATATTTGTGACTTCATAACTCTTTCTTTTATCAACCTGTTTTATGATTATTTCTCGGAATCTTGTCGTGCTTGCTCTATCCTTTCACCCTTGGCATTACGTGATTGTTTAAATGTGGTTGAATAAAATTTGAAGCCTTATGGATTTTCAGCAATCAACACTTTACGGTCGGACTTCATTGCAAGTAACAGATCTGATAAAAATCGGTCCTGTACGACGTATTCTGCATCTGCATCTTTTGGATCTGTTATCAACGATGATGCACGAACCAGCATGCCGTCCGTGACGTTCCCGGCGATGCCATCCTTGAATATTTTCAAGCGTGTAGCAAGCCCGCCAATAGGATAAGCATCACCAATTCGTACCCAGTAACTCACGGCTTCGGTCCGGCCACCCCCTGTTGTCAGTAATCTCTTACCCGGCAACGTTCTCCCGCTTTGCAATACCGATAGTGGCGCCTGTTTTAGTACGAGGATTTCGTATCCCTGAGCGGGGTAGCAAACTTCCGGCAAGTGAATTTTTACATCCTGTCGCTGTTCTCTGGCATAGGCAAGAGCCAACATAATCCGATTGCCTGCCTTGTCTGCATAGGTGCGGGTCAGTACATCGTCGTAGGGCTGCTCGATGCTCTTCTTGCCGTCTTCCGAGGCAGTCAGATTTGCCTGAACGATTGCCGATTTTATTTCTGTCCATTCGCCAAACTGAGAGGGCACAGTGGTGGCCAACGGCGCAATTGCTTTGGCCAAGTCCATCACCGGCGTTAAAGCACGAGCTGCTCCAACACTCAACAGCATTGCCAGCATCATCAATAGCGCAGGCTTGCCGGCAATGCTTGCAGTTGCCACCCATGCTTTGAGCTTGCCGGTGCCTGACGAAACTGCGGACTTCGCGAGTTGCATTTCACGCAGCGGCTTGTCGCGTACCATCCTGCTAATGACGCCGTCGACAACGATAATCAGTAATAGCGCGCTCAGGAACAGCACCATCCCCGAAAAACCATGTACGAAACCCTGACCTGCGGCATCGCCAAAGTAATAGGTGATTAATGCGAGAAAAATAATACGGATGGTGTTGGCAGTAAAAGAGATCGGGACAATCAACGTGGCCAATACAACGTTACGAACAACCGATGAATGCCGCACCAGGTTCATGTAGAGCAGGCCCAGTGCTTCCAGCACGAATAATGAGTTCAGTCCGGCGCAGGCGTCTGCAACCAGCAACTGGTACTGGCCAATGTTCAGGATTACACCACTACGACTGATCGGATATCCGGCCCAATAAAGAAGATGCTCGGTTGCGTAGCTGACACCAATTTTCAGGGGCAAAGTGACAGCGTCGACAACTGAGACAGGTAACGGAATCATGAACAACATGAAGAAAAACGCAAACCACATCCGCGACCATGTGCGTACACCATAAAACGTGACGACCACGCCCGACAGTACGCCCACCAGAGAACCAACTTCGAGCAACAGGACGCTTTGAGAGCGGCCAACGGCGTAACACAGCAAACTGAACACCAGCATCAGGCTCCCGATGACTGGCGAGGGCGCACGTTCCAACTGCCCTAGTTCCTGCAATTGCTTCACCCGATAGAACAGGAAATAAAACGCGACGCCCATGACGATCGGCCCTTGCGCATTTTTTTCGGTGCTCCAGGCGCCGTGAAACAGGTCGTAGAACGTAGGCAAATAGACGGCACCCAGGCCTACAAGGATGAGGAGCCATGGCAGGAGGGGCCTGCTGCTCCCCGCAATCGGCTGGTTCAGCGTATTGACCATGGCATCAAAAATTGTTCAGTACTGTGCCAACCAGCTGGGTGCGTGTTTCTGATAACGCCGTTACCAGGTCACGTACCTTGTTGACATGGCTGAAGTTCTGATGTGTGACAACGATGGCTGCGCCGGCCCGGGCGGCAATCGTCTGCGCGTCCGAGAATTCCGCTCCTGCGGGCGTATCTATCAGGATCACGTCGAACTGCAGTGAAAGTTCTTGCAGCATCTCGCTGAACAGAGGACGTCCGAGTAGTTCCAGCGGGTTAGGCGGTGGCGCGCCAGCGGTCAGTAGCGATAGGTTTTGTAGCTCGGGCACACCTTGAATCGATTCAATACCGTTACGACTGGACAGGATGGACGACAAACCGACACGGTTTTCGAGATTGAACAACTGATGCTGGCACGGGTTACGCAGGTCGGCATCAATCAGCAGGGTGCGCTGACCTTGCTGCGAAAATACTACTGCCAGGTTTGCTGCAAGAAAACTGCGCCCATCCCCACGTTCGGCGCTTGTGATCGCCAATGCACGGCCTCCGTCCGAGGTTTGAAACCAGCGTGCCATCAATTGATTGCGCAGCGCACGTAGTGCTTCCACCCGGTTTGTGAACGGTTCGTAAGCGGCAACCACTTCTTCACTGATCTCGCTTTGTCCAGGAAGAAGGTATGCATATTCAAACTGGCGCGACAGGGCAAAGTCGATGTCAGCCGGCGTCAGCAAGCCGAGTTCGATCGCCGCGTCGCCAAAACGAACATTGCACTCGCTCTGATAGCGCATGATTTTTTCTGCATCTGCCACCGACAGGCGGCCGACATTGACCAGAATGGATCCAATCGAGCGGTCCGGCACCACTGGCTGCGACTTGCTGCGAAAGTCTGTGATGGCAACTGGCTGCAAAGGAAGATTCGGGTTCATGACTTGTGCTCCGTGATGGTCGTTGTTCTGATTCGGCTATTTGTGATGACGCGGACAGGACTACTCATGCTTTGCCCGGCATCATGGAGGAGCCTTCACCCGGACCACGTAGCGATTTGTAGCTGCGCTTCTGTGATAGCGACGTGGTTTTTTCGATCACACCGAGGACCGGCAAGCCGAAGGCATCACCAAGTTGTCCGGCCGAACGAATACGCTGATCGAGGAATTCAAGTGCGAGGGCCGCGCCTACACCCAAGAGCAGGCCGACGACAAACGACAGCAGTGTATTAAGAACAATCCTCGGACCTGCGGCGCTGGTGGGCGCGGTGGCTGCTGTCAGCACTGCAATGTCGGCCTGTTTTGATTGACCTTCAAGATTGGTCTGGGTGAATCGCTGGGAAGCTACTTCGTAAGCTCGACGATCGTTTTCGGTTTCATTGGTCATGACATTGAATTCGTCACGTGCACCATTGAGTGTCATGATCTTGACTTTTTGGGCCGCCAGCGCTGAGCGCAGTTGGGATTCACGCTGCTGGGTAATGACTGCAGTGGTTGCGACGCTTGCCGATGCGGTTTGCACTTGTTCGTTCAGCGTTGCGCGCATTTTGTCGACTTCGGACTTGGCTGCGATGTATTGCGGATGGTTTTCAGCAACACGCTGCGATGTGTCACTGAATTTGGCCTCTGCGAGGGCCAGCGATGACTTGAGGTTTTGAATCAGCGGATTATTTTGTACATCCGGCGATTCACCGGCATTGCCCAGTGCCTGGCGCTGGCGTGATGAGGCTTCCATGGATAAAGCCTGCACTTGCACCAACTGTGAAGACAATTCATTGAGCCGTGCGGTTTCTATGTCGATGCGGTTATCGGCACTGTAGATGTTGTTCTTTTTCTGGTACTCGGACAGTCTGTTCTGGGACTGCTCGTATCGGTCACGCAATTCCTTGATTTGGGTATTGATGTAACCCGAGGCCTGCTGTGCGGGCTCGGTTTTCAGTTGAATACTGAGTTGCAGATAGGCTTTGGCGAAGGCATTCGCCACTGCGGCCACGAACTGCGGATCCGCACCTTTAACCGTGACGTAAAGCACGCTGCTCTCACGCGACGGCACCACGTCTACATTGGCGAGAATCAGGTTTGAGAGCCAGTCGCGTATGGTTCCGACACCGCCGGTTGCGTCCATAAACTGCTGCTTCACTTCTGGACTTTCTGCCAGCCGGAGTTCGTCGACCACCTTGAAGGCGACGCTTTTGCTCTTGATGATGTCGACTTGCGTGGCGATGTACCCGGGCTGCATTTGCGCAGGCAAGGACAGGCCGGTGACTTGATCGACACCTTTGTAGTTGACCACCAATGCGGTGGTGGCGAGGTAGGTTTTCGGTAACAACAAGCTGACGACGACGGTCGCTGCCACCGTCAACACCAGCGTCAGCAAAATCAATTTATAACGGGCGCGCAGGGCAAACAGCAACTGGCTTAAATTCATGACGATCTTTCCAAATGGACTTCAATACGTTGCGGCGTTCTGCTCTGCTGGCAGGTTGTGTAACTCGCCGCTCACTTCCTGCGTTAGAAAAAGCTTTCTTTTACAAATACCACGTCGTCCACTTGCAGCAAGTCATCCATCTTTGCCTTTATTTCTTCAAGCTTGCCATCGGCATCACGACGTTTGATGCGGATGCCGCGCTCCGTGCCACGAGGGCTCAGACCGCCGCCTGCCGAGAGGGCTTGCAGTACGGTCATGTTGCGCTCAAGCCTGAAGAATCCCGCACGCTGTACTTCACCGTAAATGTAAAAGCGCGGTGCACGCTCGACGAAAACAACGTCATTACTGGTCAGTTCGAGATTGCGGTTGAGGTCGCCGGAACGAACCATGTCGACCAGGTCGATCGTCTCTTTGGTGGTCTTGCCGTCGCGGGTACGGATCAGGGTAACGATGTCGCCACCTTCTGGTCCCACGCCACCGGCAGATGCCAGAATGTCGGTCAATGTACGTTTGCCGTCCACCGGGTAACGACCTGGGCGGGTTACCTGCCCCAGTACGGAGACCTGCTGGCTTTGCAGCACGGTGACGATCAGGTTGACTTGCGGCTTGCGCAAGAAGCCGCCGCTTTCGAGGCGCGCTGCAATTTTCTTTTCAGCTTCCGAGGCCGGCAGTCCGCCGATCGCGACTTCGCCAATTAACGGGAAGGTGATGCTGCCGGCTTCACTGACCCGGGTTTCTAGCGTGAGGTCCGGGTTTCCAAAGACCGAGATCTTGATGACGTCGCCAGGTCCGAGCTGGATGTCTGCCGCGATGACACTGTTGACGGTCAAGGTCATCATTAATGTCATGAGCCAGAGTACAATTTTTTTCATGGTGCGCCTTGAAATGTCTTGGCGGCCAGCGCGGGGCGCTGGCCGGTGGGGTTACTTGAGTCCGGCCACACCACGCGCCATGTTGCTGGCGTCGGGTGCCGCGGCGGCAGGGGTGGTCGCGGCTGGTGCTGCTGCGGGCGAAGTCGGTGCGGTCGCTGGCGTTGCTGCAACCTTCTCTTTCTCGGCATCTGCCTTGTTCAGATATTCCAGCTTGGCGACAGAGCGCAGCCGGGCCAGTTCGTCCTTGGCAATTTCCTGGCTTTTCTGGTTACGCAAGAATTGATCGATCTGCGGGGCGGCCGCGGTGGCGTCGATCGGTGTGTCCTTGATGTCATTGATGCCGACCAGAACGCTACGGTCGTTTTCTTTGATGACGAAAAGCTGACCCTTTTTCATGGACTGGAGTTTTGTTACCAGTGGCGGTGGCAGGTCGGTCGTGCTGCGTACCATCTGGTTGCGGGCGTACTGGACCTTGTTGCTGTCGAGCCAGGCGGCGACTTCGTCGATGGACTTCGCCTTGTCGATCGTCGCGCTCAGCGGCGCACTGAAATCCTTGGTGGCGATGATCAGCTGGGCCATGTCGAATGTTTTACGCTGGGTAAAAAATTCGGGATGCTTGGTGAAGTAGTCGTCGATCTCGCTTTTGGTCGGCTTGGTCGCTTTGGCCATGCGCGTTTGCAGATAGGCCTGCGCGATGATCTGTGCCTTGGCACGCTCGATGGCTTGCATGACTTTGGGGTCACGGTCGAGTTTGTTGGTCATGGCTTCGTTCTGCAAAAGCTGGCGGTCGATCAGCGCTTCCAGCACCTGCTTGCGGGCGGCATCCTGTGCCGCCTGATTGGGCTGTGGTGGCGTGCGTGAGAGCTCTTCATTGAGCTGCAGGAACGTAATTTCTTCGCCATTGACCCTGACCAGCGACTGGCTCGCTTCTTTTTTCTTGTCGCCGCCGCAGGCCGACAGGCCAAGGGCGACCAACAGGACCAGAGCGCCTCGTACGGTGTTTGATGTGTTGATCTGTAAATACCGATTTGGCTTATGGAAAGTCAAAATTGCGCTCCTTGAAAAGACCTGATTATATTCGCTGGTACTTCATTGAGGGTGTTTACACGCAGGATCATTTGTTGCTGCTTTTATAGTTTTAGATGCGCGGCAAACTAGCTCTGGCGGTTTGTATCACTGCAGTTTGTTTGCATTCACCGTACTGCCACGCCGACCCGACTGGAGCGCTACAAAACCAATCCCGAATAGAAGCAACAGCCACGTTTCCGGGTCGGTCAGTGGCGAATGCGTGGATGCGGGTTGATCGCCTGGTGTTTTTGAATTCGCGCTGGCTTTTGCAGGCGCTACTGGCAAGCCATGTTCAGTCGCCACGGCAGCGACGAATGACCCAGCGCTGCCCTGACTGGTACCGGGATCGGTACTGAAGGCGGGTGGTTTTCTGGTAGCGGTGACGCCTTCGGTCACGCGGACAAGTTCGGCATTGTCCGGGGTGCGTTGGAATCCGGGTGCCGTGAGTGCGGAAGCATTGCTATCACCAGCGTTCATTTTGATGACTGGGACGGCATTGGCCATTCCCGAGGCGGCGAGAACCAGGGCCGCCAGAAATAATTGTAGATGTTTCATAGTGCGTTCCTTTGTCCGGAGAGCCAGCCTGCTTGTCCTGTTTGCGCCTGAAGCAGGAGGCTTTGCGCGTTCCTGATACCGAACTGACCTCAATGTTGCAGTGCGCTGGAAGATTCTTTGGTATGAAGCCAACAATATATGCTTCGTAACCCGTTGAATTTATTCGTTTTGACTTTACACAAGCATACTTTGAGTGTCAATTGACGATCATAAAAATCACATTCCTTTACAATTATGGCAACCTTTTATGATGCAGCGCACTATTTATTCCAAGCATCTATCCGAAGTTTTTCAGTTATGGGAATGGGCGTCTGTGGCCTGCCGCACTTAGGCAGGCACGCGGTGCAGTAACGTGGATGTTCATGGGAAAGAAATGACAGCCCTCGCTCGAAACAATGGCTGACAGGGGAGCTAGCGGCGATTACCTGCACCGCTAGACAGACGTTGGCTACGCGTTAGTAGGCGTTATCGCGCTTGAGAACGACCTTGATGGTGCGGAAGATGATCCAGAAGTCGAGTGCCAGCGACCAGCTGCGCAAGTAGTCGAGGTCGAGTTCGATGCGGGCTTCCATTTTGTCGAGGGTATCGGTTTCGCCGCGCATGCCGTTGACCTGCGCCCAGCCGGTGATGCCGGGTTTGACCTTGTGGCGCAGCATGTAACCCTTGATCTGTTTGCGGTACAGCTCGTTGTGGGCGACCGCGTGCGGGCGTGGCCCGACGATGCTCATGCGACCCTGCAGCACGTTGATGAACTGTGGCAGCTCGTCGAGCGAACTGCGTCGCAGGAAGCCACCAATCGACGTCAGGCGCGAGTCATTTTTCTGGGCCTGGACGACGGTATCGCCGGGACTGTGGACTTTCATGGAACGGAATTTGTAGACGATGATTTCTTCACCGTTCAATCCATAACGCAGTTGCTTGAAAATGATCGGGCCGGGCGAGGTCAGCTTGATGGCGATGGCGATACCGATCATGACGGGTGTGAGCAGGATCTGGATCAGGGTCGCGAGGACCACATCGCTGGTGCGCTTGACGACGCTATTGAATCCGGTGAACGGCGTTTCGCAGATGGCGACGACGGGTACGCCACCGACGTTGTCAAAGCGTGCCTGCATCAGGTCGAACACGTAGATGTCCGGCAGGAAGTAGATCGATGCGGTGGTGTCCTTGAGCTCATCGATGAGCTTGCGGATGCGGGGCTGCGCCGACATCGGCTGGCTGATGAAAATCATCTGGATGCCATGCAAGCGGACGTAATCGGCAATATCGACCATCTTGCCCAGCAGCTGAATGTCTTCGGCGCCTTCCTGACGCTGGGTACTGCGATCATCAAAAAAACCGTGTACTTCCATGAACAGATCAGGGAATTCGACGATCCTCTTGGCCAGTTTGATTCCGGGTGCGTTCGCGCCAACGATGACCACCGAACGCACTTCGCCGTCATTGCGCAGGTTCGACGCAATCCGTCGCAATGCGAGGTGACTCACCAGGAGTCCTACTGGCGTGACGGTGAACCAGATCAGGATGACTTGATCTGAAAAACGGTAGGACAGCCCGGTGACGTGGCCAATAAACATCAGCATCGCGACGATGATGATCCAGCCAATCAGGATGCCGCGCGCGTAGGCCAGCAAGCGGCCGCTGCGCCACGTGCGATACAGGTCGATTTGCTCGTACACATACGATGAAACAAAGAAGGCGATGATCGCCAGCACCAGGTAATACCCGGTGAAGACTTCTCCGTGCATCCACGTCAGTCCGTAGAGCAGGCTGAGGATGATGAAGGGGTCGAGTAGCCGCTTGAAGAAGGAGACTAGCGGCGTGTTGTTGATCGTCATGGGAATGCTGCCGTTGTCAGAATTCGTAACGGGTGTTGAGCGTCATGCCGTTCGCACGGTAGGCACCGATGGCCTGGTTGGACGACTGCTGATCACGGTAAGCATTCAAACCTATTGTCCACTTTCGAGTGGGCATGTAGTTCGCTGTGAGCGATAGATTGCGGTAGGTATCTGCGCGGTCTGACAACGGAATCGACGGCAAGATGGGCGTCCCGGCGTAGGCGCGTTTTTCGTTGCGAATCTGTGCATCGAGACGGATCTTCGAGCTTACGCTCCAGCTTGACACCACGCTCACGCCGTTGTTGAGCGTGTAACTGGCCGTCGTGTCGTCGACCGATCCAATTTCACGGTACACGTTGGCGGTCAAAGTAATCTTGCCAGTCAGCTGATGCGTCGCGACCAGACGTGCATTGAATCCGCTGAAGTCACGATCGCTGAACGCATCGTGTTTGCGCTGCACCAAACCGCCGAGGAACTGCAAGCGCGTTTTTCCGGTGGCAATCCAGTCGATCTTGGCCTTGAAATCATCCTGCGAATAATCGTTGGCAATCTGGAACTGGCCGAGCAATTCGGGATAGCGGTAAGCGCCGGTTGAATGGCCCATTTGCAGACCGATGGAGCCGTTACCGGCGCTGAGATAATCGATTCCGATGATCTCGGAGTTGAGGTTGCGGTCGTTGGCCCGTTGCGACGACAGGTCGTAGCTCAATTGATCGCGCGATGCGCTCGTCGAAATGCGCCAGCTTGGATGAAAGCGCCATGCAGCATCTGCAAAAACACGTTTCTGGCTGCGGATATTGCGCTCAGTTGTACGGAAGTCCGAAAACGGGGTGAGCGCTTCCACGTAGCTAGTACCGACGTTGCCTTCCACCTTGCTACCAAGATGCCAGTTGAGCTTGACGCTGGCATTCTTGCCGTCATTGTTGAGGTTACTAAACCGGTCATACGTTGTGCGGCTCATGTTCAGACTGGCAATCAGGCGTTGCTGGCTGATCATCTTGTCGATATCGAGTCCAACTCCGAGGCGGCGGGACGTATCCGACAGGTTGGTGGTACCAAGGCGCCGTTGTCCCTCTTCCTCACTACCCAGCCGATACAGATTGTCGTCGTGGCTCGCCATCACACTGACATACGGAACAAATACATCACCCGGCTCCGCCAGCGCACTCCCGCAAAACATCGTGCTGATGGCAATCGCAAGCGGTGCAAGCAGCGGACGTGACAATAAAACGGGCGGTGGTGTTCGGGACATGGCGTCTGGTTCCAGGGTGCGGCCGATCGACATTGAGACGAGCAGTAGGTTAGTTAACGATAATAAATGGTATATTTCTTCATGGCAACCTTCGCCAGGCACGAATACATGTTGTGAATCAACTTTTATGGCCTACCCATTTTACGCGGAGTTCCCACGGCATCTTTGATTAACTCCTCTTGTTACCAATATCCCCAATGCCCGCCAACAATCACCCATAGCCCGAGCGCGCCGTTCGTCACGCCGTGTGCCACGATGGGCGACCAGATGCTGCGACTGCGGACATACAGCAGGCTGTAGGCAATCCCGGCCACCAGACCGGCCAGCCAGAGACTGTGTTCAATCGCAAACAGCATCGAGGCAATGGCAATGGCCTTGATGCCGACCGAGGCCGGATTGACCCGCAGAAAATCCGTATCGACCAGCCAGCGCATCAGGTAAGAGCGCCAGAACAGTTCTTCCATGACCGGCACGACCAGCGCGGCGCCCGCCAGTCGCACTGCCACCAGCAGCCAGTCGAGCTGTCCATCGGGACCGACAGGCTGGTAGCCGGTCGACTTGCCGACCACCATCCAGTCGGCGCCGAGGTTGATCCAGGCAATGAAGACAGCGATGCCGACACCGATGGCAATGAGCCAGTCGCGCGTACCCAGTGTGGGCGGCCAGGCCATTTCGGTGTACTCGCGCCGCCAGAACCACAGCATGCCGATGACGACGCCAATTTTTAGCGGATAGAGCCAGCGCAGATCCATCTCGGACATGCCCAGTCGCGACAGGATGTCGGCGATGGCGATGAACAGGATGTAGGCGGCGAAGGGAGCGATGCGCGACAGGGTGGCGCGATCAGGCATGGTTGCGGCTTTTTCTGGTGGCAGGCAGAAGTGGCATGGGTCTGGCTAAAAATTAGTCAGCCGCAATATTGAGCGATAGAAAAACATTTTGCAAGCGGCGGCGTGCCCGGGATAACAGCGTGGCCGCTGTCTGGTTGTCATGCCAGAAGCATGCTGCACACTGCGGCTATCAATGCGGTCGCTTACTTTTTCGGGACCGGCTTCGGCACCACATTGTCGACACCACCCGCGCCGTTGCGCAAATCGGTATCGACCTGGCCGCTTTCGATATCGCGTGCGGCCTGCTGCATGACTTCCCGTGGCGGGCTGGACTGGCTGTCGGCGGATTCGTCGTGTTCGTGTGGCAGGCGGGGTGTGGCGGTGGTGTCGACTGGCTTGGCGGTCTTGACCTGGCGTTGGTTGTTGTCAGTAGTCATGATGGCAAGCTCCTTCAATGAATGGATCAGTCATTAGACCATGTCAGCGCAAATGGCACGCAGCCAGCCCCGGCTACGCGCCATCCTGTCTTGCCGCGTTACAGCTTCAGGCGCGCCCGCGCTGCATCGTATTCGGCCTTCAAACGCGCGACCATTTCGGCCACCGTGACGACATCATCCATCAATCCGACGCCCTGTCCGGCGCCCCAGATATCGCGCCAGGCCTTGGCCTTGGTGGTGCTGCCGGATCCAAAATTCATGGCGGTCTTGTCTGCTACCGGCAAGTTGTCCGGGTCGAGGCCGGCGGCGACGATGGATTTTTTGAGATAGTTGCCGTGCACGCCGGTAAACAAGTTGGTGTAGACGATGTCGGCGGCACTGGATTCGACGATGGCGTTGCGGTACTCGTCGTCGACGTTGGATTCTTTGGTGGCGAGCCAGCGCGAGCCGATGTAGGCAAAGTCGGCGCCCATGGCTTGCGCGGCCAGCACGGCGTCACCGGTGGCGATCGAGCCGGACAGCGCGATCGGGCCGCTGAAGAATTTGCGTACCTCGCCTACCAGCGCGAAGGGCGACAGTGCGCCGGCATGGCCACCGGCACCGGCGGCGACCAGGATCAGGCCATCGACACCGGCTTCGAGCGCTTTCTGGGCATGACGGATCGAGATCACGTCATGCAGCACGATGCCGCCGTAGCTGTGGATGGCGTCCATCATTTCTTTGGGTGGTGCGCGCAGGCTGGAGATAATGATCGGAATCTGATGCTTGACGCACATCTCGACATCATGCGCGAGACGGTCGTTGGATTGATGGACGATCTGGTTGACGGCGATCGGGCCGACGATGGCGTCCGGGTTGGCCAGCTTGTACGCGGCCAGGTCGGCTTTCATGTCGGTCAGCCAGGTATCGAGCATGGCGGCCGGGCGCGCATTGAGCGCCGGGAACGAGCCGACGATGCCGGCCTTGCACTGAGCGGTCACGAGGGCGGGGCCACTGGCGATGAACAACGGGGAGCCGATAACCGGCAAACTCAGGTTTTGCAACGCGACGGGCAATGCCATGACGACCTCACAGGAATGGTGGACAACGGGTGGATGACTGGTACCGGGGGACTTCACGGCCGATCGATTATAGGCTGGAAAAAGAACGATCGTGCTAGATTGATGGCTCTAGTCCTGACGGGTGGCGGCGTCATCCGCTGTGCCGCTTGCAAGCTCACGCTATCCGGGCGCCTGCTTTCCAGGTTTCGAGCACCACAGGCATGCCCGCCACCACGCGCACACGCAAAAAGTCGGCGCGCAATCCCACCGCAATTTCACCGCGATCGGTCAGTCCGACCATGCTGGCCGGATTGCGCGAGACCGTGGCAATCGCCCGGGGCAGACTGTAGCCATCTTCCTGCAGCAAAAAAGCGGCATGCAGCAGGCTGGCCGGAACATAGTCGGATGACAGCGCATCGAGTAAACCGGCGCGCGCCAGTTCGCTGGCAGCGACGTTGCCGGAATGCGATCCGCCGCGCACCCGGTTCGGCGCGCCCATGATGATGCCCAGTCCGCCCGCGCGCGCGGCTTTTGCCGCCAGCAAGGTGGTCGGAAATTCCGACATGGTGACACCGTGACCGATGCCCTGATCGACGTGCTCCTGGGTGGTGTCGTCATGCGACGCCAGCGGTAACGGGAATCGGGTGGCGCGGTGACGGCAGCGCTCGATCACGGCATCGCGGTTGCGTTCGGCGTAGCGGACCTGGCGCTTGAGCATGTCCTCCAGCATCGCCTCGACTTTGTGATCGCTCCAGCCACGCTTGCCCGACATGTAGGTGCGGTAGTGTGCGAAGTCGCTCCACTGGCGCTGGCCCGGCGTGTGATCCATCAGGGATACCATGCGCAATAGCGGATCGTCGACCAGTGGCTCGAACAGCTCCAGCAGATGCTGTTCGGCAAGCTCCAGCCGTAAATGCAGGAAGTGATCGGCGCGCAGGATGCCCGCTTCCTGTGCCTGGTGCAGTCCGGCGACGCAGCTGGTCAGGGTTTGCATGCGCACGCTGTCGGGATCGATGTCGCCGACCGCGATGGCGTCGAGCACCGTGGTGATCCCGGCGGCGGCTACCTGGGCATCGTGCGCGACGATGGCCGGGATGATGGGCCACGCGACTTTCGGGCGCGGCATCAGGTGTTTTTCAAGATTGTCGGTATGCAGCTCGACCATGCCGGGCAACAGCAGGTCGCCTTGCCAATCGTAACCGGCATGCTGGCTGGTGAGCTGCTGCGAACTACCAGAATGCAGCGCGGAGATGTGCTGCGCAGTGATTTCCATTGCACCCGGAAATTGCTGGTCGGCAGTGATGAGGACGGCGTTGCGAATCAAAGTCATGGGGCAGCGAATGGGACAGAGTGAGTCGGGACGACCGCGAACGGACGCGCTGAAGGTAGCACGATCAGCGCGGCACAGACAACCCGGCGCGCTCCGGCATCGGGACGCTGCGTCAGGAATTCGGCAAATGTGGCCCGGCATGCGGCGCAATGCGCTACGCTTGTTGACGCGCCATCAGCAACGAGCCCCCCATGACACGCTATGCCCTGTACTTTGCCCCTCCCTCCGCGTCGCTCTGGTGGCAGGCCGGTTGTCGCTGGCTGGGGCGCGACCCCGAAGGATTGCTGGAGCAGCTCGACCCGCACGCACCCCGGCGAGACCATGCGCGCCGCTACGGTTTTCATGCGACGCTGAAAGCACCATTCCGGCTGGTCGATGGCGTCACCGAGGCGCAGTTGCTGGCGCTGGTGCGCGAGGTCGTCGCCGATCAGGTACCGCTGCAACTGCAAGCACCGGCAATCGGTTTGCTCGGAGATTTCCTGGCGCTGCTGGTGGCGGGGCCACATGCGGACAGTGCCGCGCTGGCGCAGCGCTGCGTCAGTCAGGTCGATCCGCTACGCGCACCACCAACGCCGTCGGACCTGACCCGGCGCCGCAACGCGGGATTGACTGCGCGCCAGAATGCGCTGTTGCAACGCTGGGGATATCCGTACACCGAGGAGGAGTTTCGCTTCCACATGACGTTGAGCGATAGCCTGGCGATGGTCGATCCGGCAGCGATCGCGGCAATGCGCATGGCGGCGGGACTGGCCTTTGCCGGGGCGATGACTACGCCATTGATGCTGGAGGGGGTTGCGGTATTCCGGGAGGATGTTGCAGGAGCGCCGTTCAGACTGATTGCGCGCTGTCCGTTTGGCGGGGCGGCAGTTAGTCGGCAGCCGGGGTGACCGCGTCATCCGGCGGCTGTCACTGCCGGATCGACGCTGGTTGGTATTCTGATGCGGTGATCAGTGCGAGCGAATCATCGTCCCGAACGCCTGCTCGGTGAGCACTTCCAGCAGCAGCGAATGCTCGATACGGCCGTCGATGATGTGGACCGTGTTGACGCCAGACTTGGCCGCGTCCAGCGCTGACGAGATCTTCGGCAGCATGCCGCCAGAGATGGTGCCGTCGGCGAACATTTCGTCGATTTCCCGCGCTGACAGATCGGTGACGAGGTTGCCGCTCTTGTCCATCACGCCGGGAATATTGGTCATCATGATCAGCTTTTCGGCTTTCAGGATTTCGGCGATTTTGCCGGCGACCAGGTCGGCATTGATGTTGTAGGCCTGACCGTCTTCACCAAAACCGATCGGCGAGATGATCGGAATGAACGCATCATCCTGCAGCGCCTTGACCACGGCCGGGTTGATCGCATCGATTTCACCGACGAAGCCGATGTCGAGGAATTGCCCCGGATTTTCACGGTCGGGCATTTTCATTTTGCGGGCGCGGATCAGGCCGCCATCCTTGCCGGTCAGACCGACAGCCTGACCGCCGTAGTGATTGATCAGCATCACGATGTCTTGCTGGACTTCGCCGCCGAGCACCCATTCGACGACTTCCATGGTTTCTTCGTCGGTGATGCGCATGCCCTGGATAAAGCTGCCCTGCTTGCCGATTTTTTTGAGTGCGTTGTCGATCTGCGGCCCACCACCGTGTACCACTACCGGATTCATGCCGACCAGCTTGAGCAGGATCACGTCGCGTGCGAAGCCATGCTTGAGGCGTTCATCGGTCATTGCGTTGCCGCCGTATTTGACGACGATGGTTTTGCCGTGGAATTTACGGATGTAGGGCAACGCTTCGGCCAGGATTTCGGCCTTGATTTGCGGCGAGACCGAGAACAGGTCAGGGATGGAGTCGGACATGGCAATTCCCAAAATGGATTGCGGCGATTTTACAGCGAAACTATTCGCCGATAGCGGGCAATTTCTTGTTTTTAATGCGTCGTTCGGTTAGCCTTTCGCGCAAACCACAACGGCCGTCAAGGCCAGATACAGAGCCAACTCCATGAGCCCGACCCTGCACCAGGAACTCGATGCACTGCGACCGGCGCTATTACGCTTCGCCATTCTGCAACTGCGTAACGTCACGCTGGCCGACGATGTGGTGCAGGACGCACTGATCGCGGTCCTCGAAAAACCCGAACGCTTCGCCGGCCAGTCGTCGCTACGCACCTACGTCACCGGCATCATGAAGCACAAGATCATCGATGCGCTGCGTGCTTCCGGCCGGGTACGGCAGTTCGATATCGGCGAGGATCAATCGGAAGACGACGTGATCGATGCGCTGTTTGCCGCCGATGGCCATACGCATAGCAAGCCACGGCCCTGGGGCAATCCGGAGGACTCGCTGGAACAGAAGGATTTTTTCCGTGTCATGGAAATTTGCCTCGAAAAACTGCCTGCCAAAACGGCGCGGATATTTTTGATGCGCGAATGGCTGGACCTGGAAACCGATGAAATCTGTAAGGAACTGGAAATCTCCACGTCTAATGCCTGGGTGATGTTGTATCGCGCACGCTTGCGACTGCGCGAATGCCTGGAACTGAACTGGTTCGGCAACTTGCCGGCTGCAACGGGACGATAAGGACACTGCTTGAAACTGAAACCAACCTGCCGTGAAGTCCATCAACTCGTGTCCGAAGGGATGGATCGCGAGCTCACTTTTGTCGAGCGTGCGCGCATGCGCTTTCATTTACTGATGTGCGGTGCCTGCACCACCTTCATTAGACAGATGGGTTTTTTGCGCGGCGCGATGCAGCACTTCGAGATACCGGCCGATGCACCGGCCGATCCTGTAAAACCGGCACCGGCACCGCCACCGCGCGAACCGGAATGAGCATTTGCCCACGCTGCAGCGCCGTCTTCGGTTGCGGCATGACCGCCCCCGCAGCACCGGGTCCGTGCTGGTGCACCACGCTGCCGACACTGCCGGCGGACCTGCTGGGAAGCACGGCGGCGCTGTGTTTCTGCCCCGACTGCCTGCGTTATCTGATCGATCATCCGGCGCCGCCAGTGTCCCTGGAGGCGCATCGAGTTTTGTAGGTTGGGCTGCAAAGCCCAACATGCGTCAAATTGCAGAGCGGCGTTCGGTAGCGGCAATGGTTTGCACATGATTGCGACGGCGCTAAAACCTTGCTGGATACCAACGACCGCGCAGGATGGTTGACGCCTGTTGGGCTTTGCAGCCCAACCTACAGGCCGACGCGTGATTTGATCGTCGGGAGCCGGCGCCAACCTGCCGAGAGGGTTGTTGTGCGGTGGTTATTCGGCAGTTTTGTAGGTTGGGCTGCAAAGCCCAACATGCGTCAAATTGCAGAGCGGCGTTCGGTAGCGGCAGTGGTTTGTGCATGATCGCGACGGCGATAACACCGTGCTGGATACCAACGACCGCGCAGGATGGTTGACGCATGTTGGGCTTCGCAGCCCAACCTACAGGCCGGCGCGTGATTTGGTGGTCGGGAGCCGGCGCCAACCTGCCGAGAGGGTTGTTGTGCGGTGGTTATTTGGCAGCGCAGTTACGCTGTTCAACCTTGCCGATGGTTGCCGCCAGCTCGATGACGCCAGCGACCGCGGCTTCATCGACATCGCGCAACTGAAAAGCGATCTTGGCTTTGCCACGGCTGCCGATACGGCCGGTCCGCACGCCCTGCCTGCTCACTTCGTCCAGATGAAATTCAGCCGCAGCGCGGCTCTTGAAAATACCCAGCGAAATGGCGTATTGAAACTCGCCGGGCGTTTGCAATATATATAAATCCTTGATGCCGAGCCGCTTCAATTCGGCCAGCTTGCGATCCGCTGATTCCTTGTCGCCCAGCGAAGGGATGTAGACGATATTGCTGGTGGTATCGACCACGCGACGGCGTGTCATTGGCGCGTTCAGCGCCAGCGCACTGACGCCCGCATCGAAACGACTGGCTTCGGCTTCCGTGAAATCGCCCAGCTCGACACAGACCGGCGCGGCAACTGCCACCGGTGCAACAGGTGCAACAAGCGCAACAGGTGGCGCTGCGGCCGTGACCGGAGTGGCGACAGCAACCGACATCATCAGTATTTTTTCAGGGGTTATCTGCTGCTGCATCCGCTGGGGTTCGGGCGCGTTGGGCAGGATCGCATCGAGCGCGCCGCGCTGTACCGCAAACAGTACGGCATTGATCAGCAACAGTAACCAGAACAGAAATTTCAGCATGAGGGCGCGCTCAGGTGGGTGGCCTGCAAACCAAGCAGTACCAGGTTATCGACATGCGTCATCGGGACCGACAGCGTGGCCATGACCGCCACCGCCGCACCACCCGACAGGATGCAGCGCGCACCGGGATGCGCGGCCAGTGCGCGTTCGATGGCACCGGCTTGCGCGCTCAGGCAACCACTCAGGATGGCGTCGTCGGTATTGTCGGCAAACAGCGGTGGCACCACGAAGGCCGCGCCGATCTGCGGCAGCTGTGCAGTATGGCGCGCCAGCGACGTCGCCATCAGGCCCAGCCCCGGCAAAATCATCCCGCCCATGAAATCACCGGCCGCGCTGACCGCGTCGATGGTGGTGGCGGTGCCGCAGGTGACGACCAGCAGCGCCTGCGCCGGAAACAGCGCCCGCGCGCCGATCATCGAGGCAAAGCGGTCGCAGCCCAGCTGTAGCGGATTGCGATACCCGTTGCGCAAGCCAGCAGCATTCGCGCTGGAGGTAAACCATTGCGGCGTCACGCCCAGCGTGTCGTGCAGCAGCTGCGCGAGTCGTTCACGCACGGCGGGACCGGCCACATTGGCGACCACGACACGGTTGGCGCCGCAGTGCTGCCATACCTGCGCCAACGTCGCCACGTCAGCCTGCAGCACTGCACCCGAGGCCAGCCATCCGGCATCGACCCGGCCATCGCCAGAACACTTTGGTAACGCGCGATGCGGGTCGACCAGCGCCCATTTGATCCGTGTATTGCCGGCGTCGACGAGCAGCAGCATGGTCAGGATTTCAGGGCACGCAGCGAGACATCGCCGGCCACGATGGCTTTGCGGCCCTGTGGGGTGTCGAGCAGCAAGCGGCCCTGTGCATCGACGCCGAGCGCAGTGCCTTCGGCCTGGATCTGGCCGCGATCGATGATGCTGACCTGCTGGCCGCGATACAGGTGCAGCGCATTCCAGCGTTGGGCGAAGACACTGAAGCCGTATTGTTCGAATTCCTGCATGGTCAGGCATAGCCGGTCCAGCAATGCCGCCATCAGCAGGTCGCGGTCGAGGCCGACACTGTCAGTGAGCGTGGCCACCGGCTGCCCGATGCGCGCCGCCAGCGCGGTATCGCCGGAGAGGTTGATGCCGATGCCGATGACGGCCCAGAGTCGCTGGCTGTCTTGCTTGTCGAGTGCGGTTTCGATCAGGATGCCGGCCAGTTTGCGGTGTTCGCACAAGACGTCGTTTGGCCATTTCAGTTGTACCGGCAGGCCGAGGCCATCGAGCACTTCGGCAATCGCGACACCCACTGCCAGCGGCAAACCGACCAGTGCCTGCACCGGCATGCGCACGCGCCACGCCAGCGAAAACGTCAGCGATGCGCCGCGGGCGGAATGCCAGGTGCGTCCGGCGCGACCACGGCCGGCGTGTTGCTGCTCGGCGATCAGCAGCAGCGGCGCATCCAGCTGGCCCAGCCGCGCCAGCAGGTCGGCATTGGTCGAGCCGGTCTCGGCCACCGCTTCGATGGCCAGGCCGGGCACGGCGGTATGCAGTGCGGCGGCGATACGAGCAGGGGAATAGAGCGGTGTCATGCCGGCATTGTAGCGGCTGCAGTGACGACGCCAGCGATCTCACTTACACTGCCCCCATGCAAAAACCCGTTGCTCCCGCCCTGACCATTGATCCCGCCCGACCGTCCACGCTGTGTGCCACTGGCACCTGGCAGGTGCATGCGCTCTCCGGCGCGGGCGTGTTCGGGCAACTCGACGCGAGCCTGGGCGGCATCCGGGACGCGGATCGGGCGGAATGGGACTTGACGCAGGTGACCGCGCTCGACCACATCGGCGCACAGTGGCTGTGGAATACCTGGGGCAAGGTGCGGCCCGCCAAACTGGTGCTGGGCGACGGCCAGGAGGAGTTTTTCCAGCGCCTGCAGGACGCCGGGACGCTGACGCTGCCGGAACCGCCGGCAGTGCGCTGGATGACGATCGCGGCGCTCGGCGCCAGGATGCAGGGGTTGTCGGAACACCTGTGGAGTTTTGTGGGCCTGATCGGGCAATTCGTGCTCGACATGCGCCGTTTTCTGGCGGACCCGCGACGCGGTCCCTGGAAAGAAATTTCATCCAACATTTATCACATCGGTTTCCAGGCTCTGGGGATTACGGCGCTGGTCGGGTTTCTGATTGGCGTGGTGCTGTCGTATTTGTCGGCGCAGCAGTTGCATTCGTTTGGCGGCGACATTTATCTGGTCAACATTCTAGGCATGAGCATCATCCGCGAACTGGGCCCGCTACTCGCCGCGATTCTGGTGGCTGGTCGGTCCGGTTCGTCGATCACGGCGCAGCTGGGCGTGATGCGGGTCAACGAAGAACTCGATGCGATGCTGGTGATGGGATTGCCCCACGGCTTTCGATTGATCCTGCCGAAAGTGCTGGCGCTGGCGATCGCGATGCCGCTGCTGGTCATCTGGACCGACACGATGGCGTTGCTGGGCGGGATGGTCGCGGCCAAACTGGAACTGGGCCTGTCGCCGCGCTACTTCATCCACAAGTTGCCCGATGCGGTGCCACTGGCGAATTACTGGATCGGTATCGGCAAGGGTGTGGTGTTTGGCAGCCTGATTGCGCTGGTAGCGTGTCACTTCGGCTTCCGGATCAAGGCCAACACCGAGAGCCTCGGTGCCGGTACCACCAGCTCGGTGGTATCGGCCATCACGGTGGTGATCCTGGCCGATGCGGTGTTTGCGATTGTCTTTAACGGCGTGGGGTTCTGATGGCTACGCCCATCATCGATGTGGCCGGACTGTGGACCACGTTCGGCAAGACCGTGGTGCACGAAGACCTCAACCTGCAGGTCGAACAGGGCGAGGTGGTGGCGCTGGTCGGCGGTTCCGGTTCCGGCAAGACCACACTGCTGCGCCAGATGCTGGGACTCGAAACCCCGACCCGCGGCACCGTCACCATCTTTGGTGACAACCTGCAGGAAGCCGACAGCGCGCGCCTGCAGCAGATGCGCAACCGCTGGGGCATGCTGTTCCAGCATGGCGCGCTGTTTTCGGCGCTGACCACATTCGACAATGTGGCGCAACCGATGCGCGAATTGCGCACGCTGCCCGAAGACCTGATCCGCGATGCGGTACTGTTGAAGTTGCAGATGGTCGGGCTGACACCGGCGGATGCGCTGAAGATGCCCTCGGATCTGTCGGGCGGCATGGTCAAGCGGGTCGCGCTGGCACGGGCGCTGGCGCTGGAGCCGGAGCTGCTGTTTCTGGACGAACCCACGGCCGGACTCGACCCAAGTCTGGCGGATAGTTTTGTGGCGCTGATCGCGTCGTTGCGCGAGGCGATGCAGTTGACCGTGGTGATGGTCACGCATGACCTCGATACGCTGCTGGCGCTGTCGACACGGATTGCGGTATTGGCCGACAAACACCTGATTGCCTACGGCTCGGCGCAGGAAGTGATTGCGGTGCCGCATCCGTTTATCGAACAATTTTTCCTGGGCGGACGCGGCCGTCGCGCGCTCCAGGTTCTGGATCAACATGGAGGACCTCATGAGCCATTGCACGAAGCCACCTAACTACAAACACCAAGACCACCATGGAAAATAAATCCCACGCACTGATCGCCGGTATTTTTACGCTGGTGCTACTGGTGGCGGGCATCCTGCTGGCGATGTGGTTCAACCGCGACCGGGTCGAGCGCGTGCCCTACGAAATGGCGACCAAGCTGTCGGTACCCGGACTGAACCCGCAAGCCGACGTGCGCTATCGCGGCCTGGATGTCGGCAAGGTCGATGAAATCACGTTCGATCCGAAAGTGCCGGGTCAGATCCTGATCCACATCAGCGTCAAGCCCGACACCCCGGTCACGACATCCACCTATGGCGTGCTTGGTTATCAGGGCGTGACCGGCATCGCGTATGTGCAGCTCGATGACGATGGCGTCAATCCGGTCAAGCTACCCAGCTCGAAAGACCAGATTGCCCGCATTGCGATGCGGCCCAGCCTGCTGGACAACCTGCAGAACCGCGGGCTGGCGATCCTGAAACAAACCGAAGAACTGACGCTGCGCCTGAACACCCTGATGACCCCGGAAAACCAGGCGCTGATGCTGGGTGCCTTCACCAATGTCAGCAAGGCGGCGATCGCCATCGAAACTATTCCGCGCCAGCTGGAACCCACCCTGTCGACCTTGCCGGCACTGACTGCACAAGCCAACCGCACGCTGGTGTCGGTCAATACGCTGTCGGGCGATGTCAGCAAACTGACGAACAATCTCAATGGACTGAGTAACAAACTGCAGTCTCCCGACGGTGCGCTGGACCGGCTGGCACTGACGATCGATCAGCTCGGTTCGGTGGCGAGCCGGATCGAACTCGAAGCGCTGCCGCTGAGCGGCGATGCCCGCTCGACGCTGCGCGCGCTGGACCGCACGCTGGAGACGTTCAACAATCGCCCGCAAAGCATTCTGTTCGGTGCCGGTCCCGCTACGCCCGGTCCGGGCGAAGCCGGCTTCGTGGCGCCGGCCCGATGAACCGGCACGGCGCTCTTTTGCAGATCGGATTCCGTGTGATTTTCAACTTGTCAGGAACGCCATGAATCGTTCGTTTCGCCTCCCCTGCCTGCTGCTGGCCGGCCTGCTGTTGCTGGCCGGATGTGCGACCACAACCCGTCCGGTTGCGCTGTTCGATCTCGGGCCGCTGCATCCGGTAACCCATGCGGTCCCCGGCGCGGCACTGGCGCTGCCACCTCTGAGTATTGCCACGGCCACGTCGTCACCGTTTCTGGACAGCCCGCGCATGGTTTACCGGCTGGCCTATGCCAATGACCAGCAACCACATCAGTACGCCGAGAGCAGCTGGACCATGGCACCGGCCCCGATGCTGGAACAGCGCCTGAAAGCGCGTCTCGGCCAGGTCGGCAATCCGGTCGTCGCAGGCTCAGACGGTGCGATCAATGTGCCGCTGGTGCGCCTTGATACCGATGAATTCGTGCAGGTGTTTTCGTCACCCACGCAAAGCGACGCCCGCGTGACGGTACGGGTTGCGGTCTTCAATGGCCGCATCCTGCTGGCCCAGAAAACCTTCACGCAGCAACGTCCGGCAGCCAGTGCCGATGCGGCCGGTGGTGCCCGTGCACTGGCCGACGCCAGTGACGCGCTGATCACCGAGCTGGTCGGCTGGCTGGCTACGCTGCCGCTGCCGCCGAAAAAATAATGACCGACAGCGCCAGCCACGATGCGCATGCCACCGTCCCGCCGGACGGATCGGTGTTCGTGCGCCTGGCGTTGTTCGGTTACGCGCTGCTGATCCTGTATGCCAGCCTGTATCCGTTCGTCGGCTGGCAAAGCCATGGCCTGCCGCCATTGGCCTACGTGAGCGCGCCGCTGCCGCACTACTGGACCGTCTTCGATGTGGTGACCAATGTGGCGGCGTACATGCCATTCGGCATGCTGCTGGTGCTGGCGATTTATCCGCGCATCCGTGGCGCGCTGGCATTGCTGGTAGTGCTGGGCGCCGCCGTCCTGTGGTCCGGCTCGATGGAAGCGGCGCAGACATTTTTGCCCACGCGGGTGCCGTCCAACCTGGACTTGCTGACCAATGTGGGCGGCGCGGTCGTGGGTGGCCTGATCGGACTGCTGAGCAGCGGCTTTTTGCTGGGACAGAGCCGCTTGCAGCTGCTGCGCCGGCGCTGGTTCCTGCCCGAAGCCAGCCGCGGCCTGATCGTGATCTGCGCCTGGCCACTGGCACAGATTTATCCGCAAGGTTATTTGTTTGGCCAGGGCCAGCTGATGCCGATTCTGTCGGATTGGGTCTCGGACCTGGTTGGCAATCCGGTTGATCTGGGCGGCCTGTTACGTCCCGATCTGCTGCTCAGCGCCGAACAATTCTGGCTGTTTGAAACCATCATCACGGCGTTCGGCATGACCGGCGCGGTCCTGACGCTGCTGTGCCTGCTGCGTAAAAAAGCACCGCGCTGGATGCTGGCGCTGCTGACCATCGTGCTCGCACTCGCCGTCAAGTCGATGGCCACGGCGCTGCTGTTCGCACCCGAAAATGCCTTCGTCTGGCTGACACCGGGTGCACGCGGCGGTGTGCTGCTGAGTTTGCTGATGCTGGCCGCGCTGGCCTTCGCGTCGCAAAAAATCCAGCGCCGCAGCGCCGTGCTGATGCTGCTGATCGGTTTGCTGGCAGTGAATTTCATTCCGCCGAATCCGTATTTTCTGGCGACCTTGCAGGGTTGGGTCCAGGGCAAATTCCTTAGTTTTAACGGCGCTGCACAGTTCCTGTCGCTGGTGTGGCCGTTCTTTGCGCTCTGGTTTCTGATGCATCCGGTGCACCGGGTCAGGGCCGCCGGCTGACCAACTTGCTGGACAGCGCCGTTGCTAACGTATGATGCACGTCTGCCACTTTTTTCCGGACTCTTCCTATTTTTAGCGAGCGATCATGGACAACACACCGTATTTCGAACAGCACGTTTTCATTTGCATGAACCAGCGCGAGGATGGCCGCCCCTGTTGCGGCGACCGCGGTGCCCAGGCGGCGCAGAAGCACGCCAAAAAACGCCTGAAAGCACTCGACCTGAATGGCCAGGGCAAGATCCGCATCAACCAGTCCGGCTGCCTCGACCGTTGCGAAGAAGGACCGGTACTGGTGATTTATCCGCAAGGAACCTGGTACACCTACATCGATACCGACGACATCGATGACATCATCGACACCCATCTGATCGGCGGCGAGATCGTCGAGCGCCTGAAAATTTGAACCAGCACTGCACGGGACCCACTGCATGAATGCCCACACCCAGCCATTTACCATCACCGGCGCGGCCGGCCAACTGGAGTGCGCACTCGACCTGCCGGATACCGATACCGACCCGAGCCCACGCGGCATCGTGCTGGTGGCGCATCCGCATCCGCTGTATGGCGGCACGATGGACAACAAGGTGGCACAGACGCTGGCGCGCGCTTTTGTCAGCATCGGTTACGCGGCGGTACGGATGAATTTTCGCGGCGTCGGCAGCTCGGCTGGCGTGCATGACGAAGGCCTGGGCGAAACCGATGACATGGCAGCACTGCTGGACCACATGCAGCAACAGTTGCCGGGCTTGCCGTTCGCGCTGGCCGGGTTTTCATTCGGCACCTTCGTGCAGGCGCAATTGCAGCAGCGCCTGATCGCGCAAGGCACCCCCGCCGAACGGCTGATTCTGGTCGGTGCGGCGGCCGGCAAATGGGCCATGCCAGCCATCCCGGCCGACACCATCCTGATCCATGGCGAGCTCGACGACACGATTCCGTTGACCGCGGTGCTGGACTGGCTGCGCCCGCAAGACATTCCGGTGCTGGTGGTGCCGGGCGCGGATCATTTTTTTCATCGCAAATTGCAACATATCAAGAACAGCGTAGTCGAAGCATGGCACCGCTGAGTTTGACACTTCCCTGGACGTTATAATCGCGTCAAGTTGTTTGTCCGGCTTCTCGCCTTCGTCCCACCCCGCCGCGGCCATGCCGGCACGGCGTTTTACAGTGAACATTTTGATGAAAATCCTTGTTGTAGCCATTGCTGCTACCGTCTTCTCGTTGTCGTCTGCATTTGCACAAACCATCCCCGCCCCCATCGTCGCCGCCAAGTCGTGGCTGCTGCTCGACACCACCAGTGGCCAGGTGCTGGCGTCGCAAGATCCCGGGATGCGGATCGAACCGGCGTCGCTGACCAAGATCATGACGGCTTACGTCACCTTCCTCGCCATCAAGGAAAAACGGCTCGACCTGAAGCAAATGGTGAATGTCTCGGTACGCGCCTGGAAAGTCGATCCCAGCAGCTCGAAAATGTTCATCGATCCCGCCACGCCGGTTTCGATCGATGACCTGTTGCATGGCCTGATGATCCAGTCCGGTAACGACGCCGCAGTCGCGCTGGCCGAAGCCGTCGCCGGTACCGAAGAAGCCTTCGTCGTGCTGATGAACCGGGAAGCCAAGCGCATGGGGCTGACCGCTACCCAGTTCGGCAATCCGCACGGCTTGCCGAGCAAGGAAAATTATTCGACCGCGCAAGACCTGGCGACACTGGCCTCGCATGTGATTCGCGACTATCCGGAGTTCTACAAGATCGATTCGATCAGGAGCTTCACTTACAACAAGATCACGCAACCGAACCGCAACCGCCTGCTGTGGCTGGACCCGACTGTCGATGGCATGAAGACCGGGCATACCGAAGCCGCCGGCTATTGCATCATCTCGTCGGCGAAGCGTCCCAACGGCAGCGGCGAACGCCGGCTGGTGTCGGTGGTTCTGGGTGCCAATTCGGACCAGAGCCGGACCCAGGAAAGCCAGAAGCTGCTGAACTGGGGCTTCCAGAATTTTGACACCGTCAAGCTGTATGCGAAGAACCAGCCGGTCGAAACGCCGGTGATCTGGAAAGGCACTGGCAAGACCATCAAGATCGGTTTCACGCAGGATGTGTATGTGACGGTGTCGAAGGGTGTCGCGGCAAAAATGAAGCCCGTGCTTGAGCGCAAGGACCCGTTGGTTGCACCGATTGCCGCCAACAGCAAGGTCGGCGCCATGAAGATGATGGTCGATGGCAAAGCGATTGCAGAATTCCCGATCGTGGCGCTGGAAACCGTCGGCGAAGCCGGTATTTTTGGCCGCGCCTGGGATTCGATCCGGCTCTGGATTAACTAATCAGGTCACATCGCATGGGCATGCAACTGCCCGTGCGATGTGATTGTCGGGTCCCCCGCAAGCCCCGTCTTGCATGGCCGAAAATGGCTAGACGCTGTTCCGCCCCTCGGCGTATAACAACGCCATGCATCGCTCTCCCCCGATCTCCTCCAGCCCATCAGCCCGTTGGGCTTTGCAGCCAGCCCTTTCAAATTGGGCGTTGTCTGTAAATTTCACCATGCAAACCACCGACTGTAGGTTGGGTTGCCAAGCCCAACATGCGTCAAGCTATCTCGGCTGCCGGCTTGGTCGCACTCAGTCGTAGGTTGGGCTGCGAAGCCCAACATGCGTCAGGTTGCTTTGCGGGTCGCGGCGACGCGGGGGTTGCGGGCTGCGGTCTGCGGTAGCTAAAACGGGTTGCGCTCCGTGGAGGCAAGCCGG
>NZ_BAAAZE010000008.1:0-169495 GCF_039536745.1 Actimicrobium antarcticum | reverse complement strand
GGGTTCCCAAATACCGTGCCCGGTCAGGGGGAGGGCCGCAAACTCGCTACGCTCAGACAGTGCGGCCCTCTTGTCCCCTGCCCGGACACGGTATTTGGCAGCGGCCTTTTATGCGGAATTCAAGGTCAAAACCAAGCCCAGCCTTGGTGATTGGTTGATGGCCAGGCTCGCTTTGCGCGAGAAAGATGGCTTGTAAAAGCCTTGTCGGTTTTGAGTTTGGCGTTGGTTTTGATACTGAATTTGAAACGGGTTTTGACGTTGGTTTTGACGTTGGTTTTGAAGTCGATGTCGATCACGACGAGGGAGTTTTCTCGCGCAAAGCGAGCACGACCATCAATCAATTACCAAGGCTGGGCTTGGTTTTGACCTTGAATTCCGCATAAAAAGATCGCTGCCAAAAACCGGGTACGGCAAGAGGATCAGAGACCCGCACTGTCTGAGCGCAGCGAGTTTGCGGGTCTCCCTCTTGCCGTACCCGGTTTTTGGGAACCCGCAGGGCAGCGGTCTTGCGGTCGCCTTTTTCTTGGTTACTGCTTTTTGGCGAAGCAAAAAGAAGTGACCGGCTGCCGGGCCGCACCCGGCTTGCATCAACGGAGCGCAACCGTTTTAGCTACTGCAGCCCGCGCGTCGCCGCGACCCGCAAAGCAACCTGACGCATGTTGGGCTTCGCAGCCCAACCTACGATTCTGCAACGAATTCGACACTTTGTTCGCAGCCCATGTACCACCTTGCAAGAGCTGGCTTTGCGGCCCAACATACTATCGAAATTTTGTTTGCAGCCCAAACACGACCTGGAAATGGTTAGCTGGCAACCTGCCCATTCAATGTCGATTTCAAGCGTCTGCGCTCCCCCTGTCATGGCCGAAAACGGCTAGACGCTACCGCGATCCAAAGCGTATAACAACGCCATGGACATCCCGGCCCCAGACACGAACACCACCTCGGCAAGCCCGCACCATGCGCAGTGTTATCGCGCGCTGACCGCCCGCGATGCGCGCTTCGACGGTGTCTTTTTTACAGGTGTCAGCAGCACCGGCATTTATTGCCGGCCCGTCTGCCCGGCACGCACACCGCGCGCCTCTTCCTGTACATTTTTCAGTAGCGCCGCTGCCGCCGAGCAGGCCGGTTATCGTCCCTGCCTGCGCTGCCGGCCAGAACTGGCGCCGTATGCTTTGCAGCAAAACCTGGCCTATGCGGTATGGCAACGCATCGCTGCGGGTGCCCTCAATCATTGCGATGACGGCAGCGCCCTCGAACAACTGGCGGTGACGGTGGGCTTGTCGTCGCGGCAGTTGCGACGCGTGCTGGTGCAGCACTTTGGCGTGACGCCCGTCGAACTGGCGCAAACCCAACGCTTGCTGTTTGCCAAAAAGCTGTTGCAGGAAACTGCGTTGCCGATGACGGAGATTGCCCATGCCGCCGGGTTTGGCAGCGTGCGCCGTTTCAATGCCCTGTTTGCGGCACGCTACGGATTGGCCCCGGGGTCGATGCGGCGTGCTGCCGCTGATGACCGCCGTGGCAGCGATGCGCTGATCTTGCGTCTGGCCTATCGCCCGCCATTGGCGTGGGATGCGTTGTTGCGGTATCTGTCCGGGCGCGGGATGCCGGGACTGGAAGCGGTCCACGAAAATGCCTATCTGCGCAGTGTGCGGATCGATGGCGTCAGTGGCTGGTTGCGCGTGACGCACTCGCCGCTAAAAAATCAGCTACAGCTGGACATCGCGCCGGCACTGGCACCGCAATTGATGCCACTGCTGGCGCGGGTGCGTGCCCAGTTTGATCTGGATGCGAATCCGACCGTCATCGACCAGCATCTGCAGCAGGACGCGTTGCTGGCGGCGCAAATCCGGCGGGTGCCGGGACTGCGTGTGCCCGGCACATTCGATGCGTTCGAACTGGCGGTACGCGCTGTTCTTGGACAGCAGATCAGTGTGGCAGGTGCGACGACATTGTCAGGGCGACTGGTCGCGCGCTTTGGTGCACAGGCAGAAACGCCATTTGCCCAAGTCACGCATCACTTCCCCGAGGCCGGCTTGCTGGCGGCCACAGCGGTCGACGACATCGCCGCACTGGGCATGCCGCGCAGCCGCGCCGAAACGATCCGCGCCATCGCCCTTTTCGCCGATCAGGGCGGATTGGCAATGCGGCCGGGATTGTCGCTGGCATCGGCGGTCGCGCATTTGCGTGGCGTGCGCGGGATCGGCGAGTGGACCGCGCAATACATTGCGCTACGGGCCCTGCGCTTCCCGGATGCGTTTCCGGCGGGTGATCTCGGGCTGCAAAAGGCGGCGGCTGACGGGCTGTCCGAGACCACGCGACTGAGCGAAAAAACCTTGCTGGTGCGTGCTGCCGGCTGGGCACCGTGGCGCGGTTACGCTGCGCTGCTGCTGTGGCATTCGCTGCAGAAGAGCGACAGCGCCGCAATCACGCCATCGATTCACGATGAACCCTCTCAGAAAGATCAGGTGTAACGACATGACCATATCGACGCCCATCATTGCGCAAACCAACCCAGCATTGCCTGCATTGGCCATCGCGCCGGCAGTCCACTACCTGCGCCAGCCAAGTCCGCTGGGCGAGCTGATCGTCGCCGCCACCGAGCGCGGCATCTGCGGACTGTATTTCGAGCAGCACAAGTATTTCCGTGGCACGGCTGACTGGCGGTACACGCCCGTACAGCGCCATCTGCTACTGGCAGCGAGACAGCTCGATGACTATTTCGACGGCAAACTGACGCGCTTTACGTTGCCACTCGATCTGGCCGGCACACCGTTTCAGCGCAGCGTCTGGCAGGCGCTGAGCGACATTCCGTTCGGCGCAACCGTCAGCTATGGCGAGCATGCGCGGCAAATTGGCCGACCCTCGGCAGTACGGGCGGTTGGCACCGCGATCGGTCGTAATCCGGTATCGATCGTGGTGCCGTGCCATCGCGTTCTCGGCAGCGCGGGATCGCTGGCTGGCTACGCTGGCGGCCTGGAGCGCAAGCAGTTTTTACTGACGCTCGAAGGCCGCCGCTCACCTGCTGGCGACTGAAGCGCCTGATCAGCGTGGCGTCGCGCCGCTTGTTTCCGGTGCTGCACCAGTCGCGTCAGGCGGATTGGTACCAGCACCGGCGGCACCGGCGGCACCGGACTCCATCGACGGCGGGGTCATGCCGGAGCCCTGCATGCCTGGCGAACCGGACATGCCCGGCGCGGGACTGATGCTGCTGTTGGAATCGGGCGACATGGGCTTGGTGTCGGGCGATGACGGCGACATGGAGTTACAGGCGGCAAGCGCCAACAGGGCAGCGAGTGAGACGAGCGGTTTGATCATGAGAACTCCTGATAACAATGAGGGGATGGATGTTGATAAAGACGTTTCGGCAAACAGGCGTTGCCAAATAACGGGTCGACAAAAGCGTGCCGTAACGACAGCGCGCCAAGTGGGACGCTGCGTGTTCATGCGGAGGTTATGAGGGTGGTAATAATGATAAGTTCCGGCGCGCCCGGCGACAGTGCCCGGATGCTGATTCATATCAGGAGAGGCGCAGATTGATACCGCAAGCAGTACCAACGCGACGCGATTTGCAGTAGTGCTGCCTGAAAATAGTCGGTCAGACCAGCAGCTGCGCTGGTCCGATGTCAGTTCAGATCGACTAGCCTGCTTACTGCGCGGCGGCGCGCTTGCCCATCACGCGCTGTACCAGCGTGACCCCTGCCAGCACCATCGCACCGGCCACGATACCCGCCACGCCATCGATGAACATCGCCCCGATCACCGCCGAGACCGGTCCGAGCAGCGGCACCGTCGAGAGCGCCTGCAACACCTGCGCGATCAGATGATGCGCACCCGGCATGCCGTGGGTCAGCAGACCACCGCCAACCAGGAACATGGCGATGGTACCGATCACCGACAGCGACTTCATCATCCACGGTGCAGCGACCAGGATGGCGCGCCCGACACTGCGCTGGAACCGCGCCCCGCTGCCATCGCCGGATCGGCGGGTCAGGTACAGACCGCCATCGTCAAGCTTGACGATGCCGGCAACGATGCCATACACACCCACGGTCATGATGAACGCGATGCCCGCCAGCACCGTCACTTGCGACAGGAATGGCGCCGTGGCGACCGTGCCTAGCGTGATGACGATGATTTCGGCCGACAAGATGAAATCGGTGCGGATCGCGCCCTTGATCTTCTCTGTTTCCAGTGCGACCAGGTCGACCTCGGGACTGGCCACAGCCGCCAGCAATCGGGCATGTTGTTCGGCATCCTCGGGGCCCTTGTGCAGGAATTTGTGCGCCAGTTTTTCGAACCCCTCGTAGCAGAGGTACGCGCCACCCAGCATCAGCAATGGCGTCACCGCCCACGGTGCCAGCGCGCTGATCGCCAGCGCAGTCGGCACCAGAATCAGTTTGTTGCGCAGCGACCCTTTGGCCACGGCCCAGACCACCGGCAACTCGCGCTCGGCCTTGACGCCGGCAACCTGCTCGGCATTGAGTGCCAGATCGTCACCGAGTACGCCGGCAGTTTTTTTGGCGGCGACCTTGGTCATCAGCGCGACATCGTCGAGGATCGATGCGATGTCGTCGATCAGGGCAAACAAACTGGTTCCGGCCATGCTGAATTCCTTTGGTAATGCTAAAAATAAGTTCGCCAGTGTATGCGCAACCCTGCGGCAAATACGACTGCTTTTTGATGCCAGTTCGCTGGTTGGGCTGCACAGCAAGCCCTCTCAAGGTCAGCTTAGCCTGCAAATTCCACCATGCAAACGACCGACTGTTGGGCTGCAAAGCCCAACATGCGTAAAGTCCCCTATGCGGTCAGTGCTAGCGGAAGCGGTTTTGCTCTGTCGTGCAGCATCTGGTTTGGTGCTTCGCGGTAGTAACAACGTCCGCTACCGACGACGGCACAACGACCCGACAGGAAGCTTGACGCATGTTGGGCTTTGCAGCCCCAACCTACGATTGGGCAAAAGATTCGATGCTTTGTTTGCTGCCCAATCTACGAACCTGGCAATCCGCTCAACTGGATCTCGCCGCCCAGGGCATCGATGACTCGTAGCACGTTTTCAAGTCGCAAGGTGGGCTTGCCTGCCTCAAGATCGACGATGAAGCGCACACCGACTCCTGCCGCGAGGGCCAATTGAGGCTGTGTCAGCCCGAGCTGCTTGCGAGCGGCGCGCAGTGCATTCCCGAGTTGTTGGGGTGATCGAATGGATGTCATGGTTCTTTACCTTTCCCGTTCGGGAAATTATCAATCTCGTATAACCCCATTGCAAGCGATATTTCCCGATCGGGAATTTTTTTATCAAATATTCCAAATTCTGACCAAAACTTCCCGTTCGGGAAAGATGTTGTGCATGCGTCAATGCGGGCCACACTCTCTACAAAAAAACGGGACTTCGCCACGCGTGCACCTGCGATATGGTTGCTATCCACCTTGCCTCTGCAGTCCATCTCGATCAGCAGCGTTGTGTGGTGTAATAAGCCCCGGCACGGGCCGGCCTGCAGCGCCCGCTACCCGCACTGGCATCATCCGCTACCAACCAGAAAAAACCATGAATTCACTGACACTGTGCGCATTGCTCCTGCTCGGCGGTTGCGCGATCACTCCTCCTGCGGCGCGTGTCGCGATGCCGGCGGCACCGCAATGGATTGCGCCTTTGCCGCACAACGGCAGCGTGACCGACCTGGCGCAATGGTGGCAGCAACAGGGCGATCCGCTGCTGGTCCGGCTGATCGAGGCCGGCCAGGCAGTCAGTCCGACGGTGGCCTCGGCTGCCTCGCGGATCGGCCAGGCGCGGGCAGTGCGCGTGTCGGCGGGCGCCGCGTTGGCACCGACACTGGACGCCGCCGCCAGCGCCAGCCGCAGCAGCGCGCAACCCGGTGTTCCGCTGGGGACCGTGGCGCAGGTTGCACTGCAGGCCTCGTGGGAAATCGATCTGTTTGGCGCACGCCGCCTCGCACGCGACAGCGCGCAAGCCCGCCTCGATGGTGCGCAGGCCGGCTGGCATGACGCCCGCGTCTCGGTCGCCGCCGATATCGCCAACCAGTACTACGCGCTGCGCGCCTGCCGGCAGCTGCTGGACGTGACCAGTGCCGATGCAACCTCGCGCAGCGAGACTGCGCGTCTGTCGCAACTCAGTGCGAATGCCGGTTTTGTGGCACCCGCCACGGCGGCGCTGGCGCGCGCCAGCGCCGCCGAGGCCAGCAGCCGCGTGACGCAACAACAGGCGCTCTGTGATATCGATGTCAAGGTACTGGTGGCACTGACGGCGATCGCGGAACCGGACTTGCGCCAGCAGCTGGCCAGCACCACCTCGTCACTGTTACTGGCCGCGCCCATCGCCATCACCAGCTTGCCGGCGCAGACACTCAGCCAGCGTCCCGATGTCTTCAACGCCGAGCGCGAAGTCGCTGCCGCCAGTGCGGCGGTCGGTACCGCACAGGCGCAACGCTATCCGCGCCTGACGCTGGCAGGATCGATCGGCGCCGGTGCGTTCCGGGCTAACGGTGTGACCACGGATGCGCCGACCTGGACCATCGGTCCGCTGGCGCTGTCGCTGCCGGTATTCGATGGCGGCACGCGCGCCGCCAATGTGGACGCTGCCGCTGCCGCGTATGACGAAGCCGTGGCGCTGTATCGCGCCAGGGTGCGGCAGGCGGTACGCGAAGTCGAAGAAGCGCTGGTCAATCTGGACAGCACCCGCGCGCGCAGCGCCGACGCCGGTCTGGCGGTTGATGGCTACCGTGCCTCGTTTGCCGGCACCGAAAGCCGCTATCGCAGCGGCCTGGCCAGTCTGGTCGAGCTGGAAGACGCCCGTCGCCTGCGGCTGGCCGCCGAACTGACGCAAGTCTCGCTGCAACAGCAACGCAGCGCAGCGTGGATTGCCCTGTATCGCGCCGCCGGTGGTGGCTGGCGCAACCCCGATTTCAAAGAATGACCAAGAGAACCGACATGATGAAACGCCTGACACTGAGCCTGCTTGCCCTTTCGAGCCTGAGCGCACCCGGTTTTGCCAACGCTGCCGACGACAAGAAAGCCGGTCCGGCAAAACCGGCGCTGAGCGTCACCACCACCAGGCCCACCCGGATCAGCGTGCCGATACAACTATCCGCCAACGGCAACATCACCGCCTGGCAGGAAGCCGTGATCGGCAGTGAATCGAACGGCTTGCGCCTGACCGACGTGCAGGTCAATGTCGGCGACAAGGTACGTGCCGGGCAGGTTCTGGCGCGCTTTTCTGCCGAATCGACCAACGCCGATGTCGCCCAGGCACGCGCCAGCCTGATGGAGGCCCAAGCCAGCGCCGCCGACGCCAGCGGCAATGCGGCGCGCGCGCGCACCTTGCAGGATACCGGCGCGCTCAGCACCCAGCAGATCAACCAGTACCTGACTACCGAACAAACCGCCAAAGCCCGGGTCGCGGCCGCAAAAGCCACGCTGGATGTGCAGCAACTGCGCCTGAAACACACCCGCCTGATCGCGCCCGACAACGGCATCATTTCGGCCCGCAGCGCCACCGTCGGTGCGGTGGTGCCTGCCGGTACCGAACTGTTCCGGATGATTCGCCAGGGCCGGCTGGAATGGCGCGCCGAAGTGACCTCGACCGAGCTGGGACGCATTGCCCCCGGCATGGCAGCGACCGTCACCGCCGCCAATGGCAGCAAACTCAACGGCAAGGTGCGCATGATTGCCCCCACTGTCGATCTGCAGAACCGCACCGCACTGGTGTACGTGGACCTGGTGCCGGCCAGCGCAAACAGCGCGCCCGCCAAGGCAGGCATGTTTGCCCGCGGCGAGTTCGATCTCGGCAGTTCGACGGCATTGACCGTGCCACAGCAGTCGGTGGTGATACGCGATGGCTTCAGCTATGTGTTCCGGCTCAATGCCGATAACCGCGTGAGTCAGCTGAAGGTGCCGACCGGCAGGCGTCTGGCGGACCGGGTCGAAGTACGCGATGGCCTCACGCCGGAGACGCTGCTGGTGGTCAGCGGGGCGGGCTTTCTCAATGATGGCGACCTGGTCAAGGCGGTTGCTGCGGAACCAGTTGCCGCGGTACCAGTTGCTGCTATACCAGCTGCCGCTGCAGCCAAATAAGGAGACAGCGTGAATTTCTCCGCCTTCTCGATCAAGAATCCGATCCCTGCCATCATGCTGTTCGCGCTACTGACGCTGGCGGGACTATTGTCGTTTCGCAGTAGCGCAGTGCAGGATTTTCCGGACATCGAACTGCCGATCGTCACGGTCAGCGCAACGCTGTCGGGCGCCGCACCGGCCCAGCTCGAAACCGAAGTCGCCCGCAAGATCGAGGACTCGGTCGCCACCCTGCAAGGCGTCAAGAACATCTATACCAAGGTGCTCGATGGCGCGGTCACGGTGACGGTTGAATTCGTCCTGGAAAAACCGATCGCCGAAGCCGTCAATGACGTGCGCGACGCCGTGGCGCGGGTCCGCGCCGACCTGCCCAGCGAGTTGCGCGACCCGTCGGTGACGAAGGCGTCGACTGCGGGTCGCGTGGTACTGACTTTCGTCGCCGCCGCCGCGCCGGGTGCCCCGCTGGATCAGCAGGACCTGAGCTGGTTCGTCGACAATACGGTCTCGAAGCGCCTGCTCAATGTGCGTGGCGTCGGCGCAGTCAAACGGGTCGGCGGAGTCAGCCGCGAAGTGCGGGTGGAGCTGGATGCCACCAGCATGGCGGCGCTGAACGTGGCGGCGGTCGATGTCTCGCGCCGCTTGCGGCTGGTGCAGCAGGAAGCACCGGGCGGGCGTGGCGATGTCAGCGGTGCCGAGCAATCGGTGCGCACGATTGCCACCGTCAAAACAGCGGCCGAACTGGCGCAGCTGGATATCCCGCTAGCCGATGGCCGGCATATCCGCCTGAGTCAGGTCGCCCGCGTGATCGATACGGTGGCCGAGCCGCGGTCGCTGGCAACGCAGGATGGCCAGCGTGTGGTCGGCTTTGAAATCTTCCGCACCAAAGGCGCCAGCGAAATCGATGTGGCGCGCGATGCGCGCGTGGCGGTCGCCGAGTTGCAGGTGTCCCATCCGACGATCCAGCTCAAGCAGGTGATCGACAATGCGAAACCGGTCGAGGAGAACTTCGCCGGCTCGATGGAGTTGCTGTACGAAGGCGCGCTGCTGGCGGTGCTGGTGGTCTGGTGGTTCCTGCGCGACTGGCGCGCCACATTGGTGGCGGCCGCGGCCTTGCCGTTGTCGGTGATTCCGACTTTCCTTGGCCTGAAGTATTTCGGCTACACGCTCAACACCGTCACGCTGCTGTCGCTGGCGCTGGTGGTCGGGGTGCTGGTCGATGACGCCATCGTCGAAATCGAAAACATCTCGCGCCATCTGCGCATGGGCAAAACCCCGATGCAGGCCGCCATGGAGGCGGCTGATGAAATCGGCATGGCGGTGATCGCGACCACGTTTGCGCTGGTGGCCGTATTCTTGCCGACGGCCTTCATGGCGGGAATTCCCGGACTGTTTTTCAAGCAGTTTGGCTGGACCGCAGTGCTGGCGATTCTGGCCTCGCTGCTGGTGGCGCGTCTGCTGACACCGATGATGGCGGCCTACATCCTGAAGCCAACTGCCGAAACCGAGCAGAAGGACGGCTGGGTCATGCGTCATTACATGAGCGCGATGCAGTGGTGCCTGCGCCATCGCATCCTGACGGGAATCGGCGCCGGCCTGTTTTTTGTGGCGTCGATTGCGCTGGTGCCGTTGCTGCCGACCGGTTTTGTCCCGGCTGCCGACCGGGCCCAGACGCAGATCAATATCGAACTGGCACCCGGTACCACGCTGCAGGAAACCGCCGCCGTGGCCGAGCGTACCCGCTTGCTGGCGATGCAGGTCAAGGGCATCACCGGGATCTTCAGTTCGGTCGGTGGCGGCTCCAGCGGCGACGCCTTCGCACCGGGCGCCTCGGCCGAAGCGCGCCGTGCGGTGCTGACCCTGACGACGGTGCACCGCAATGACCGCAAGGAATCGATGGCACAACTCGAAAGCGCCCTGCGCGAACGCATCGCCGATATTCCCGGTGCGCGCTTCACGGTCGGACCACCCGACAGCGGCGTGAAAATGCAACTGGTGCTGCAAAGCGAAGACCCGATCGCGCTGGCAGAAACCGCCCAGAAAGTGGTGCGTGAATTGCGCACCCTGCGCGGCATCGGCAATGTCAATTCGAGTGCGTCGCTGGTGCGCCCGGAAATCATCGTGCGGCCCGACTTTGCGCGCGCCGCCGACCTCGGCGTGACCGCGGCCAGCATCGGCGAAACCGTGCGCGTGGCCACCGCCGGCGACTACGACACCAACCTGACCAAGCTGAATCTGCCGGAGCGCCAGGTACCGATCCGGGTCAAGCTGCCCGATGCCGTGCGCGCCGATCTGTCTGCTATCGAACGCCTGACGGTGCCGGGCAAGAATGGCCCGGTACTGCTCGGCACGGTCGCCACCATCACCATGGAAAGCGGCCCGGCGCAGATCGACCGCCTGAACCGCAACCGCAATGTGACGCTCGATGTCGAACTGGGCAGCCGCACGCTGGGCGAGTTGAATACCGAAGCGCGAGCGTTGCCGTCGCTGAAGAATTTGCCGCCTGCCGTGAAGATCGCCGAACTTGGCGACGCGCAGGAAATGCAGGCGCTGTTCGCCAGCTTTGGCCTGGCCATGGCAATCGGCGTGCTGTGTATTTATGGCGTGCTGGTGCTGCTGTTCAAGGACTTCATGCAGCCGGTCACGATTCTGGCGGCCTTGCCGCTGTCGATCGGCGGCGCCTTCGTGGCGCTGCTGATCACGGGCCGCGCGTTGTCGATGCCATCGATGATCGGACTGATCATGCTGATGGGCATCGTCACCAAAAATTCTATCCTGCTGGTCGACTATGCAATCCTGGCGCGCCAGGCCGGCATGGACCGCTTCGATGCACTGGTCGACGCCTGCCACAAGCGCAGTCGCCCGATCATCATGACGACGATTGCGATGGGGGCCGGCATGATGCCGCTGGCGCTGGGCTGGGGCGCCGACCCGAGTTTCCGTTCACCGATGGCGATTGCCGTGATCGGTGGATTGATTACATCGACGTTGCTGAGCTTGCTGGTGGTGCCGGCGGTATTTACGTATATCGATGATCTGGAGAAGTTGCCGGCGTGGGTGAAGCGGAAGTGGCGTGGCAGGGGTGCGAACAAACCGGAATGACGCGGTGATGGCAGCGGTGTCGATGGCGTCGCCAGGAATGCAAAAAGCCCGCCAGAAAAGTTTTCTGGCGGGCTTTTTGCAGGCGTCAAACGGCTGGCGAGACGTGTGACGGAACAGTCACCGAACGCACTGCGCAGGACAACTTATTTGATCAGCCTGACAATAAACGGATACCGGTAACCGGTGCCTTTTGAGGCAGCCACTGCACCGAGCAGGCAAAACACGATGTTGACGACATACAGCAGCGGAAACGCGATCAACCCGATCAGGATAAAGGTCAGCACGCCGCAGATGACATAGCCGATCAGGACGGTGATCTGGAAGTTCAGCGCTTCGGCCGCTTCTTGCGCGACGTAGGCCGAGCTGTCTTTCTTGACCAGCCAGATCACCAGCGCCCCCAGAAATCCGGTAAAAATCCCCAGCAGGTGTGCCAGCATCGCCATGTTGCAGTCGTCTTTTTCGGGCGTGGATTGCGTGATCTCGTTCATGGGCTGCCTCTCTGGAATTAACGGTAATCCGACGATAACATGGGGTCAGGCCATTGCCGGAAAAATCAGCAGTGCTGCCTGACCCGCAGCAATCAGGCGCTGATTTTTTTTGCCGCCGGTTTGCGCACTGCCGGCTTTTTGGCGGCAGCTTTTTTCGGTGCCGCTTTTTTGGCAGCCGGTTTGGCTGCGGCCAGCTTCACGACCTTGGTAGCAACCGGGGCAGCGTCCTCGTCACCATCGACCACAGCGGCGACCTTGCCCTTGGCCGGGGCCTTGGCCTTGCGCTCTTCGAACTCGAAGCTGACCTTGCCATCCTTGCCCTTGACCAGGAATGCCTTGAACGGACGACGCGTGCGTTGCGACACGAAACCCGGCATCAGGTCGGTCTTGCCGTCATTGAGCAATTTGACCATTTGTTCCGGCAGGATTTCTTGTTGCAGGATGATGCGGCCGCTGCGGAAATCACATTCCTTCGGTTTGGCGACACTCTTTTCGCAGACGTAGGCCAAGCCCAGTTCGAACACGCCGTTGCCACATTTCGGGCACGGTCCGAGCGGTGTCTGGCCGGTGAAATCGACGCCCTCGCCGTTTTCGCCTTCGTCATCGTTCTGGCCGAAATCGAATTCCAGCTTGCAGTTCTTGATCTCTTCGTCACGTGAAATTTTCAGGATCGCAGCGAACGGCCGGCCCATCTTGGAGCGGAATCCCTGCAGTGGTCCGATGGTGCGGTTGGTGAGCAATTCTTCGACTTCGGGGATTTCGAATTGCCGGCTGCCGGGTGTCTTGCTCATCGAGAATTCGCACTTGGTGCAGGCGAAACGGCGGTAGTTTTCCTTGACCACGGCACCGCAATTCGGGCACGGCGTCTTCAGTGTCGTGTAGTCGCCGGGAATCGTGACGTTGTCGTATTCCTTGGCACGCTTGACGATGATCTGCGTCATCTGCGCGATTTCGCGCATGAATTCTTCACGGCTGATCTTGCCGCGTTCCATCTGCGACAGCTTGTATTCCCATTCACCGGTCAATTCCGGTGCGGTCAGTTCGTTCACGCCGAGGCCGCGCAGCAGCGTCATCAACTGGAATGCCTTGGCGGTCGGGATCATTTCCCGGCCTTCGCGCAGCAGATAGCGTTCGTTGATCAACCCTTCGATGGTGGCCGCCCGCGTGGCTGGTGTGCCGAGGCCCTTGCCCGCCATCGCGTCGCGCAGCTCTTCATCGTCGATCAGCTTGCCGGCACCTTCCATGGCTGATAGCAAGGTCGCTTCCGTGTAACGCGCTGGCGGTTTGGTGACCAGGCCGTTGGCAGTGATCTTGTCGGTCTGGACTTTCTCGCCCTTGGCCACCGCCACCAGCGTGCCGTCGCCATCGGCGGCTTTCGGATCAACCACATCCTTGCCATACACGGCCAGCCAGCCCGGATTCGTCATGACCTTGCCTTCGGTCTTGAACTGATGGCCGGAGACTTCGGTAAAGCGGGTGGTGACCTGGAATTCGGCGGCCGGGAAAAAGATCGCGAGGAAGCGGCGCGTGACCAGGTCATACAGCTTCTGTTCCGGCTCGGACAGATTCTTCGGTGCCTGCGTCGTCGGGATGATCGCGAAGTGGTCGCTGATCTTGGTGTTGTCGAAAATCCGCTTGTTTGGTTTGACCCAGTTGCCGTTCAGGATTTGCGCGGCGAACTGGTAGTAGTTGTTGTTCTCTGAGACCGTCTCCAGGGTTTCCTTGACGGTGCTGATGTAGTCCTCGGGCAGATGGCGCGAATCGGTCCGCGGGTAGGTCAGGACCTTGTGTTTTTCGTACAGCGCCTGCGCCAGGCCGAGCGTGTTCTTGGCCGAAAAACCGAAGCGGGCATTGGCTTCGCGCTGCAGGCTGGTCAGGTCGAACAGGCCAGGCGCCATCGAGGTGGTCGGCTTGGATTCTTCGGTGACATTGCCCTGTTTGGTGCGGCAGGCGGCGACGATCGACTCGGCAGCGGCCTTGCTCCAGAGGCGCTCGGCGCGTTTTTCGGGATCGGTTTCGTCTTTCTTGAATTTGGTGTCGAGCCAGCGGCCTTCGTAGATGCCGGCCGCGCAGACGAAGTCGGCGCGGACTTCCCAGAAATCACGGGCGACAAACTTTTTGATTTTTTCTTCGCGCTCGACCACGATGGACAGGGTCGGTGTCTGGACCCGGCCAACGGTGGTCAGGTAGAAACCACCTTCCTTGGAATTGAATGCGGTCATGGCACGCGTGCCATTGATACCAATGAGCCAGTCGGCTTCGCTGCGGCAACGGGCGGCGTCGGCCAGCGGCAACATCTCGGCGTCGTCGCGCAGATTGGTAAAGGCTTCGCGGATGGCGCCTGGGGTCATCGATTGCAGCCAGAGGCGCTTGATCGGTTGCTTGGCCTTGGCGTTCTGGGCGATCAACCGGAAGATCAATTCGCCTTCGCGGCCGGCATCGCAGGCATTGATCAGTGCGGTAACGTCCTTGCGCTTGATCAGCCGGTTCAACACTTTCAGGCGCGCTTCGGTCTTGGCAATCGGGTTCAGGGCGAAGTACGGCGGGATCATCGGCAAGTGGGCAAAGCTCCATTTGCCGCGCTTGATATCGAACTCTTCGGGCACGGCGATTTCCAGCAGGTGACCCACTGCAGAGGAAAGCACGTATTCGTCGGATTCAAAATACTCATCGTGCTTGGTGAAGCCGCCCAGCGTCTTCGCGATATCGTTCGCGACAGAAGGCTTCTCGGCGATGATGAGGGTTTTAGTCATGGAGTTGGTCTCGGAAAAGGCGCGGTCGCCACATGGCGGGCAGTGTCATTGAGCGCATCATACAGCCCATGCCGGCAAACTTGCGACGCAGCGCGTTGCAGGCAAAGGACAAATGGCAACTCATAGTAAGCGGGTTGTTGCGAATGCTGCAATACGCAGTGGCAGCAAGGGAAGAAGGAAGCAACAGATCGCGCGGGCGGAATAATTAATGCAGCTGCCTTGGCTCTGGATCGTCATCATCCAGAAAAAGCTCGTCGAACATCAGCCCGTCAGGCTCTTTGCCCTGGCTCCACAACACCATCAGCACGATGACTTTGAGCTTGTCCAGCGAGATCAGGGTATCGCTGACGGCAAGCGCACGTTCGATGACGATTTCCCGCTGCACCGGGTTGAGCAACTTGGCTGCTTCCAGAAACTGGATGAAGCCGACCGCAGCGGTACCGAGCGCATCCATTTCCTGTTGTACGTAAATACGCACGCCAGCAGAAAACATGGTCTTTGGAGGATATTGGCCGGACAGCGAATCGGTGGTTTGCGCCAGATCGGTCAGCCAATCAAGCGCGCTGGAAATTTCATCGTCGTCGAAACCGACCGCAGACAGTTTCTTGACCAGTGCTGCCGGGGGTGGGCAGGCATCCGGACGGTAATAGGTTTCGTAGAGGTAGACAAGGACGTCGAACATGACTGTACTGTAGCGGTAAGATCGCCCCGACACAAGCGCACAAATGCTGTGCGCAGTGTGCGAAGCGGGGAGGTAATTGACGGGCTGGTCACACGGGCAATGACGATGCAGGCGGCGGCGAAGCGCAGGATTTTAACCGATGCGGCGATAAAATCCACCTGGCATCACTTCAATAAAACCCAGCAGCTCCAGTTCAAGTAGCTGCGACAGTAGCTCGGCGGCATCCAGGCCGCTGCGCTGGCTCAGTGTGTCGCCATCGGCCGGATCAAAACCCAGCACGTCGAACAGCGCCGACAACGCGGAAGGCGGCGCAACGTTGGCAACACGGACCGACGAGCTGACGGCAACAGCACCGATTTCTTCCAGAATATCCTGCCCCGATTCGACCAGCTTGGCGCCCTGCTTGATCAATTGATGACAGCCTTTCGAGAGCGGCGCGTGGATCGAACCGGGAATGGCGAAGACATCGCGTCCCTGCTCGGCCGCTACCCGAGCCGTGATCAGCGAACCCGATCGGGCTGCCGCTTCGACCACCAGGACACCGCGCGACAGCCCGCTGATCAGCCGATTGCGCCTCGGGAAATTGGCGGCCAGCGGTCCGGTACCCAGCACGTATTCACTGAGCAGGCAGCCGTCACGCGCAATCTGATGGGCCAGAGCGCGGTTGCGTGCCGGATAAACGATATCGATCCCGGTACCGACCACCGCAATGGTCGAGCCGGCATGCGGCAAGGCACCTGCATGTGCCGCGGTGTCGATGCCCAATGCCATGCCGGAGACGATCGTGAAACCCGACTGACTCAAGTGCTCGGCAAACTTGCCGGCATGGATACACCCTTGCGCAGTGGCATTGCGGCTGCCAACGATGGCCACGCTGGCCTGTTGCAACAATTCCACCTTGCCCTTTGCGTACAGCACGACCGGTGGGTCGTGGATATTCAGCAAGGCCTGCGGGTAGCGCCGGTCCGCCAGGGTCAGAAAGTGATTATCGGGATGGTCGAGCCAGTTCAGCGTTGCGGCAATCAGACTTTGCGTGCGCACCGATGGGGTGGCAACGAGGGCGCGGGCGATCGGCCCGCCGACCAGCTGGCTAAGTGAACGTTCGGTCGCCGCGAAGATGTTTTCTGGCAAACCGAACTCGGCGAGGAGCCTGTGCGCAGTCGTCGGACCGACGCCCGCGGTCTGCTCCAGCCGGAGCCAGTTCGTCACGTCAGCAGTAGCGTCGACAGACCTGGTGGATGTAATGGTATCGACGGGCAGTGACAGGGAATTACTCCGGTGATTTGGCCACGTCTCCGATTTGTACCGAGTCACTGACCTGCATGACCAGCGCGTACGAAATACCGTTAAAGACGCGGAATACAAACACCGTGCCATATTCGGTATCGGGCAGCTTGATCTTTTCCTTCTTGCCGTCGGTCTTGTCGATGATGGTTTCACCGAAGCGGCTTAACTGCAACACGGTACCGATATCGATGCCATCCCTCTTGCCGCGATTGATGGTAACAAGCTGGTTCTGTCCCGCATGGGTGACGCCACCATAAATCGAGACGATGCGGGCGTCGACCGGTTGCTCTGGCGGATGCGGCACGTAGTTCAGGATCGGTGTTGGCGGCACCGGCAGCAACCGGTCACCCACACCCATTTCTTGCTTGGTCGAGACGACGTTGAACACGTGCGCGCTGGCACCGCCGGATTTGTCGGCCTGAACCAGTTTGACGTTGCCCAGATAAACCGCTTCGTAGCCAATGATCTGTTTGGTTTCGGGATCTTTCAGCGGCAGGCCCGGGCGAAACACCTGAAATGCGGTGTCATCCTTGAGATCGCCACGCACATAGGCCTTGTCATTTTTGCCCAGGAAGACATGCCCTTCCTGCGCAGCGACGATGCGCGGCGTGCCTTGCAATTCGTTTTCTTCGATGATCAGCGGTTGTGACAGGAAAGGCTCGATCACATTCGAGGGGATGGCCGGAATGGCGGCATTGCCGAGGCCCTGGATGCGCATGCCCGGCGAGACCCGTATCGTCGGCGTATCACCTGGACTACCGCTCGGGCTGCCGAGCCGCAGGCGGCGATTGATGCGGTCAAAATACACTGTCTGTCCGGGATATATCCAGTGCGGATTGCGAATCTGGTCGCGGTTCATGTCCCATACCTGCGGCCAGCACCAGGGATGCTGGAGAAATTTTCCGGAGATATCCCAGAGTGTGTCGCCACGGACGACAAGATGACTGTCAGGCGCATTGGCAAGGAATTCGCAACGGGCGGATGCCGCTTGCGCATGACTACTGACGGTCAGGGAAAATGCAGCTGTCGCAAAGGCGAGGCAAAGGGCGGCTGTGCTAAACTTTTTCATGGTCGGTCCGGTGAGAGTAGCGAAATGACTTCACAATATCGCCACGGCAGGGTGCACACGCATCAAAGTACGTGACAAATCTTGCCAAATTGAATCAAAGTCTGCCCACAAATCCTTGAACTAGCAAGAAAAACTACGTTCAACATCACGCGCCTTGTTGCGCAAAAGCCGTATGCCATTACTGAATATATTGCGATACCCCGATCCGCGCCTGCACAAGATCGCCAAGCCCTTGACGGTCTTCGATGCCCGTCTGGCAAAACTCGTCGCCGATATGGCCGAGACCATGTACGACGCACCCGGCGTCGGGCTGGCAGCGTCGCAGGTCGACGTGCATGAACAGCTGATCATTGTCGACATTTCGGAAAACCAATCTGGTCTGCAAGTATTCATCAATCCTGAAATCATCAAGGCAAGTCCCGAGATGCAACTCTACGATGAAGGTTGCCTGTCGGTGCCCGGCGTCTATGACGGTGTCGAGCGTCACGCACGCATCACGGTACGCGCTCTGGATATCGAGGGCAACTCCTTCGACACATCCGCCGACGGCCTGCTGGCTGTGTGCATTCAGCACGAGATGGATCACCTGAAAGGCAAAGTGTTCGTTGAATATCTGTCGCCGCTCAAGCGCAACCGGATCAAGGCGAAAATGCTGAAGGAAGAGCGCGAAATCAATCGCGACAAAAAGCGCAGTAGCCAGAGCTGACCGCCGCTCTCATTGCATCCCTCTTACTGAACACACCACCCGGGCGCCCATGAAAATCATCTTTGCCGGAACGCCGGAGTTCGCTGCCGTGGCGCTCGCTGCCATCCACGCCGCCGGTATCGAGATCGTGCTGGTACTGACCCAACCCGATCGCCCGGCAGGGCGCGGGATGCAGCTGCATGCATCGGCGGTCAAGCAGTTTGCCCTGGCGCACAATATCCCGGTGGCGCAACCCGTGTCGTTGCGGCTCGATGGCAAATACCCGGACGTGGCACGCGAGGCCGATGCGTTGTTGCGGACCACACCGCATGACGTGATGGTCGTCGCTGCCTACGGATTGATCCTGCCACCGTCGGTGCTGGCCATCCCGCGGCTGGGTTGCCTGAATATTCATGCGTCGCTGTTGCCACGCTGGCGCGGCGCCGCGCCGATCCATCGCGCCATCGAAGCAGGCGATCCCGCTACCGGCATCACCATCATGCAAATGGAGCAAGGCCTCGATACCGGCCCCATGCTGCTGGTCGAGAGCTTGCCGATCGCAGCCAGCGATACGACCGGGAGCCTGCACGATCGGCTGGCGCAACTGGGCGGGCAGATGATCGTGACCGCATTGCGCCAGCGCGAACAGGGACCGCTGTCCGCCACACCGCAGCCCGAAGCTGGCACCAATTACGCCGCCAAAATCAGCAAGGAAGAAGCCGCACTGGACTTCCTGCAACCGGCCGAGGTGTTGGCACGCAAGATCCGCGCGTTCAATCCAGCGCCGGCAGCATCGGCCAATTTGCACGGCGCGGCGATCAAGATCTGGCAAGCAGAAGCCGTCGCGCGGTCGGCAGCGTCCGTACCCGGAGAGATCATTGCCGCCGATGTCGAGCTCGGACTAGTCGTTGCCTGCGGTACCGGTGCCTTGCGATTGATCGAGTTGCAAAAGCCCGGTGGCAAACGCTTGCCGGCAAGCGAATTCCTGAAGGGCTTCCCGCTGACCGTTGGCACGCGTGCCCTGACCAGAGACACCGGGACTACGTGATGGATAAAAATGACAGTGCAAAATGGTATTCACAAAAGCGATAACTCATATGGCCAATCAAAATTGGCACGCGCGTTGGCCCGCTTCTATACTTTGCTCGTCTCCTCCATGTCTCCTCCTTTTGATATGGATTTAAGCCCGCCCTGATTGCGGGCTTTTTTTTGTCCTGAAGAGAAGACACGCGCTTTGACGTATAATTTTCCAGCGCCGATTTGATCCATAAAGTCAAACCCAGCTTGCGGGCGCCAGCGTCGATGCCTGATGGCATGACCCTAAATAAATTCCGCTAAAGCGGCCCTGAAAACACCCGGCTCCGCTTTGCAAGCCGGGTTTTGCATTTTCAGACCACCTTCTTTTGAGCACACCATGAAACGCGACGCCATTTCCGCCACCGAAACTCTCCTGCGCGACCTGCTGTCGCGCCGCATCCTGATCCTCGATGGCGCGATGGGGACCATGATCCAGCAATACAAGCTGACCGAAGAAGATTATCGCGGTCCGCGCTTTGCGGATTTCACCGGCCCGGGCCGGGAGCTCTTCGTCAAGGGCAACAATGAATTGCTGAGCCTGACGCAACCGCAGATCGTCAGCGAAATCCACGAGCAATACCTGGCGGCCGGTGCCGACCTGATCGAAACCAATACCTTCGGCGCCACCACCGTCGCGCAGGACGACTATCACATGGCGCATCTGGCCTACGAGATGAACGTGACGTCGGCACGTATCGCCCGCGCTGCCTGTGACAAGTACTCGACCCCGGACAAACCGCGCTTCGTGGCCGGCGCGCTGGGCCCGACACCGAAGACCGCGTCGATTTCGCCGGACGTGAATGACCCTGCAGCGCGCAATGTCACGTTCGACCAATTGGTGACAGCCTATCTCGATCAAACCCGCGCTCTGGTCGAAGGTGGCGCTGATGTACTGCTGATCGAAACCGTTTTCGACACGCTCAATTGCAAGGCAGCGCTGTTCGCCGTCGATACCTTCTTTGAAGAATCCGGCAAACGCTTGCCGATCATGATTTCGGGGACCGTCACCGATGCGTCAGGTCGCATCCTGTCGGGCCAGACCGTGCCGGCCTTCTGGAATTCGGTGCGCCATGCCAAGCCACTGACGATCGGTCTGAACTGCGCGCTGGGTGCGGCGCTGATGCGGCCGTATGCCGAAGAACTGTCGAAGATCGCCGATACCTTCGTCTGTATTTATCCGAATGCCGGACTGCCCAATCCGATGAGCGACACTGGTTTCGACGAAACCCCGGACGTGACATCGTCGCTGCTGAAAGACTTCGCCGAGAGCGGCTTCGTCAACATCGCCGGCGGCTGCTGCGGCACCACGCCGGAGCATATCCGCGACATTGCCGACACCGTCGTCAGCATCGCGCCGCGCCGCATTCCGGAAGTCGCGCCAGTGATGCGTCTGTCGGGTCTGGAGCCGTTCGTCATCGATGACGATTCGCTGTTTGTGAACGTCGGCGAGCGTACCAACGTGACCGGCTCGAAAGCCTTTTCGCGCCTGATCCTCAACGAGCAATACGACGAAGCCATCGCGGTGGCGCGTCAACAGGTCGAAAACGGCGCACAGGTCATCGACATCAACATGGATGAAGCGATGCTCGATTCGGTCGCGGCGATGACGCGCTTCCTGCATCTGGTGGCGTCCGAGCCGGACATCGCGCGCGTACCGATCATGATCGACTCCTCCAAATGGTCGGTCATCGAAGCGGGCCTGAAATGCGTCCAGGGCAAGTCGGTGGTGAACTCGATTTCGATGAAGGAAGGCGAGGAAGAATTCCTGCGCCAGGCCCGCCTGTGCCGGCGCTACGGCGCGGCCGTGATCGTGATGGCGTTTGATGAAAAAGGCCAGGCCGACACCTTCGAACGCAAGACCGAAATTTGCCAGCGTGCCTACAACCTGCTGGTCTCGAAGATCGGCTTTCCACCCGAAGACATCATCTTCGATCCGAACATTTTTGCGATTGCCACCGGCATCGAGGAACATAACAATTACGCGGTCGATTTCATCAACGCGACGCGCTGGATCCGCGAGAACCTGCCGCACGCGAAGATCAGCGGCGGCGTCTCGAATGTCAGCTTCAGTTTCCGTGGCAATGACCCGGCGCGCGAGGCGATCCACACGGTGTTCCTGTACCACGCGATCCAGGCTGGCATGACGATGGGTATCGTCAACGCCGGCATGATGGGCGTCTACAGCGAGCTGTCGACAGAGTTGCGCGAGCGCGTCGAGGATGTGGTGCTGAATCGGCGCGAGGATGCGACCGAACGGATGATCGAGATCGCCGGCACTCTCAAAGCCGGCGGCAAGAAGGAAGAACAGAACCTCGAATGGCGCAACGGCCCGGTGCAAAAACGACTGGCGCACGCGCTGGTGCATGGCATCACGCAATGGATCGTGGAAGACACCGAAGAAGCGCGTCAGCAATTGCTGGCCAGTGGCGGTCGGCCTATCCATGTGATCGAAGGCCCGCTGATGGATGGCATGAATATCGTCGGCGACCTGTTCGGCCAGGGCAAAATGTTTTTGCCGCAGGTGGTCAAGTCGGCCCGCGTGATGAAGCAGGCCGTGGCCCATCTGATTCCATTCATCGAAATCGAAAAGCTGCTGGAAGAGCAAAAGACCGGCATCGCCGCCAAGGCCAAGGGCAAGATCGTGATTGCGACCGTCAAGGGCGACGTGCACGACATCGGCAAGAACATCGTTTCGGTGGTCCTGCAATGCAATAACTTTGAAGTCGTCAACATGGGCGTGATGGTGCCGTGCTCGGAAATTCTGGCGCGTGCAAAAGCCGAGAATGCCGACATCATCGGCCTGTCCGGATTGATCACGCCGTCGCTCGAAGAGATGGCGTACGTGGCCAAGGAAATGCAGCGCGACCCGTATTTCCGGATGATGAAGATTCCGCTGTTGATCGGTGGAGCAACCACGTCGCGTGCGCACACCGCCGTGAAGATCGCGCACAACTACGAAGGCCCGGTGGTGTATGTGGCCGATGCGTCGCGCTCGGTCTCGGTGGCGCAATCGCTGCTGACACCGGAGCAGCGCGAGCAGTACATCGCCGACATCGCGACCGACTACGAACGCATACGCGAACAGCACGCCAACCGCAAGGTCGTGCCGATGCTGTCGATCGCGCAGGCACGGGCCAACAAGATGGTCGTGCCATTTACCGGCGAAGACGCACCGGTCAAGCCGAAGTTCATTGGGCGGCGCGAGTTCCGCAATGTCGACCTCGGCACGCTGGCGCGCTACATCGACTGGGCACCGTTCTTCCAGACCTGGGACCTGGCCGGTCCGTTCCCGGCGATCCTGACCGACGAGGTCGTGGGCGAAACCGCCAGCAAGGTCTATGAAGAAGGCCTGGCGCTGTTGAAGAAAGTCGTCGATGGTCGCTGGCTGACGGCCAACGGCGTTGTCGCGCTGCTGCCGGCCAACAGCGTCAACGACGACGACATTGAAATCTATACCGACGAGACTCGCACCGAAGTCGCGTTCACCTACTACGGCGTGCGCCAGCAAACCGTCAAGCCGGTCATCGACGGCGTGGCGCGGCCGAACCAGTGCCTGGCCGATTTCATTGCGCCGAAAGCGTCCGGCATTGCCGACTACATCGGCCTGTTTGCGGTCACCACCGGCATCGGCATCGAGAAGTACGAACAGCGTTTTGAAGAGGCGCACGACGACTATTCATCGATCATGCTCAAGTCGCTGGCCGACCGTCTGGCCGAAGCCTTTGCCGAACATCTGCATGAGCGCGTGCGTACCGATTTGTGGGGCACGGTGCCGAACGAAGCACTCAGCAATGCGGCGCTGATCAAGGAAGAATATCTGGGTATTCGACCTGCTCCCGGCTATCCGGCATGCCCGGAACACACGGTCAAGCAGGAGATGTTTGCGCTGCTGCAGTGTGCCGATATCGGCATGCAGGTCACCGAATCGCATGCGATGTTTCCGGGTGCATCGGTGGCCGGCTTTTACTTCGGCCATCGGCAGTCGAAGTACTTCAGCGTCGGCAAGATCGGCGAGGATCAGGTCAAGGACATGACCGCGCGGCGCGGCGCCAGCCGGGACGATGTGGAGCGCTGGCTGGCACCGAATTTGTCCTGATTGTGGCCCTAAACCTCGGCAGCTCTTACACGATGTGATTTGGGCGGAAAAAAAATCGACCGCCGGAAGATTGAGCTGCAGGCAAAACGTCGCTTACGTTGCCGAATCGTGGGCTGCAAAGCCCAACATGCGTCAAGCTTCCTGTCAGATCGTTGTACGTTCGTCGGTAGCTGACCTTGTTACTACCCGGAAGCATCAGGTCAGGTGCTGCACAACGGTGTAAAAATGGCTTTCGATACCGCCGACCCCATAGGGAACTTGACGCATGTTGGGCTTTGCAGCCCACAGTTGGTAGTTTTCATGGTAAATCTGACCTACAGTCGGTGGTGTCCGTGGTGAAATTTGCAGCCAAAAGCCCGCCTTGCGGGCTCCTAATCCCCGGTCAGACCGGTGCGCCGTCGACGAACACTTTCAGTTCGCCGGCGGCAAAGCGGGTCCAGTGTTCATTTGTCGTCAGCGGTTCGGTGACGATAATCGCGACCCGGTCGTTCGGTGTCGTGACCTGCGAAAAATCGACGCTGACATCGTTGTCCGACAGCTGCGCCTGGGCGAACGGATATTGGCGAATGATGTAGTGCAAATTTGTCGAGCAATGCGCAAAGAGCGCCCCGCCATGTGACAGCATCATGTTGAAGGTGCCGTGGGTGGCGATCTCGCTGGTGAGCTCGGCAAGCGCGCTGCGCAACGCCGGCAGCGCCGGCAACTGGTCGCCGAAGCGACGCTGCAATTGCTGCAGCACATAGCAAAACGCCTGCTCGCTGTCGGTGCTGCCGACTGGCCGGAAGGCTCCGTCGAGTACCGGCGCGAAATTTTTCAGGTCGCCATTGTGTGCGAAGACCCAGTAGCGTCCCCATAATTCCCGCACGAACGGATGGCAGTTTTCGAGGGCGATGCTGCCCTGCGTGGCCTTGCGAATATGCGCGATGACGTTGGTCGATTTGATCGGGCAACGCTTGATCAGGTCGGCGATCGGTGACGCCACGGCGGCCTGGTAATCGACAAAATGGCGCACGCCGCGTCCTTCGAAAAAAGCAATTCCCCAACCGTCGTTGTGCTCGTCAGTGCCACCGCCACGCGTGGCAAAACCCGTGAAGCTGAACACGATATCGGTCGGGACGTTGCAGTTCATTGCGAGGAGTTGGCACATGGGGACTTTGGCTGTAGGCAAGGGCGACGGGAGGCAACGGTATCACGAGCGCCACCGCCCTCTCCGCACTGATCGTTCTACGCTGCCATGTGTCGTGCCTGGCGTTGCGGCAAGCTCTTTTCGGCGACCGCTTCGGTTTTCACGCGCGCGCCGCTGCGCGGTAAATTCACCTTGCCGGCATAGTCGCTGGCGACCAGCGCTTTCGCCGCATCGGCATCCATGCCACGTTCGGCCAGCCACTGTCCGACCAGCACGGCAAGACGCTCCAGCGCGATCCGGTGCGTCGCATCGGTACGCGCAAACAGCCAGTCGGAGAGCTGCATGAAGTGGTCGAACGGCGCATCGCCCAGCAGCACCGGCAAGCTGTTGGCGAAGCGTCCCGAGTTAGCGATCATGTCCCAGAAACGCGCGAAGCGCACCAGCCGCTGCATGTCGGCAAAGCTGATACGGTCGGTCGCGAGGATGGTGTAGGGCGGCGCCGGATCGAAAATCAGACCGTACTCGTCGGTGTGGCGGATGATCGGCGTGCCGCGCAGACGTTTCAGGATACCGAACTGGATTTCATGCGGTTGCAATGCCACCAGCCGGTCGAATCCGCGTGCAAAGCTGGCGATATCCTCACCCGGCAAGCCGGCGATCAGGTCGACATGCAAATGCGCGTGCGAGTGTTCGCACAGCCAACGGATGTTTTCTGCGGCCTTGGCATTGTCCTGCTTGCGGCTCACCAGCGCCTGAACCTCCGGATTGAAACTCTGGATACCGATCTCGAACTGCAGCGTACCCGGCGGGAATTGCATGATGCCGGCCTTGAGCGCATCCGGCAAATGATCGGGCACGACTTCGAAGTGGGCATAGACCGGATCATCCGGATGGGCGGCCAGCTTGTCGAGGAAGAACTGCATGATCTTCAGGCTGGACTTTATGTTCAGGTTGAAGGTGCGATCAACGAACTTGAACAGTCGCGCACCGCGCGCATGCAGCTTTTCCAGCTCTTCGATAAAGCCATCGAGCGCAAACGGCCAGGCAGTTTTGTCGAGCGCCGACAGGCAGAACTCGCACTTGAACGGACAGCCCCGCGAAGCTTCGACATACAGCGTGCGATGGGCGATGTCTTCGGCGGTGTACAGGTCATACGGCATCGGCAACTCGGCCAGTGGCGCCTGCACGCCGGCATGGACTTTCATCAGCGGTTGCGGGCCATTGAGGATCTGCTCGCACAGCAGCGGAAAGGTCACGTCGCCCCAGCCGGTAATCAGGTAATCGGCAAGTTGCACGATGGGCTGCCCGGCTGATTCGTACGACACCTCCGGACCGCCGAGGATGATCTTTACTTGTGGCGCGAGGCGTTTGAGCAATGCGACGACACGGGTAGTTTCGTCGACATTCCAGATGTAGACACCGAAGCCGATGATGCGCGGATTCGACGCCAGCAGTTTTTCAACGATGTCGGTACTGCGCGTGCCGATGACGAATTCGCGCAATTCGGTCTGCGCTGTCAGAGCTCCCATGTTGGCCAGCAAACAGCGCAGGCCGAGCGAGGCGTGGGCGTAGCGGGCATTGAGCGTGGCGAGCAGGATGGTCATGGGGGGCTTTGGGCGGCGGAAGATCGAACGCCATTTTACGCGGTGTGGCGGCAGGTGGCAGTTCCACCTGGAAGGCGCTTGCCGGAGGATGTGATGCTTCACCTACCGGCTTACTATGCTGCGTCAATATCTGACTAGTGATGTACTCATATCATTCATGCGCCAGTCAGAGTGGCAGGACTTGCTTCAGTTCGGGAGAACCTGCGCGATGCATCTATTGCGGCCATATCGATTCGCTTCCACGGTGAACGATCTCGAGCGGGCGTTGCCGATGACGGGCTCGCTCCTGGCCACGGAATGACCAAGCTGTCGCGTTCCGACGCATTGGATGAAGTATTATCAAGTACTTACAAGTATCACTTTAAGGGAGTCACCATGTCAGCAGCAACACTACGACCCACGACCGTAAAGATTGATGCAGAAACCAAGGAACGGGTGAAACGCCTTGCCGATGCGCGTAATCGTAGCTCCCACTGGATGATCCTTGAAGCGATCCGCCAATATGTCGGTCGGGAAGAAAAGCGGGAACTGATGCGGCAGGATGCACACCATGCCTGGAGTAACTATCAAGAAAATGGCTTGCATGTAACCCACGAGGAAGCAGACGCCTGGATGGCTAAACTGGAAGCGGGTCAGGATGCAGAGCCACCGATATGCCACGTCTGATCTGGTCACCAGCGTCGCTGCTGGATTTACAGCGACTCTATAAATTTCTTTCCGAAAAAAATGGTGATGCCGCCAGGCGTGCGGTAAGGGCTATTCGCGAAGGAATGAATGTCATTGCCAGGCAGCCCGGCATTGGCCGACCAGCGGAAGACATGGAGACGGAATTTCGCGAGTGGTTGATTGGATTTGGGGACAGTGGCTACGTGGTGCTGTACCACTTCGATGGTGAAAATGCTGTGATTCTAGCGATTCGGCATCAGCGTGAACTCGGATACTGAATTAACTGCACTTCGTTGCTGGAAGAGCAAATTTTGCAGGGTCTAGTGCACATTCCAAGTCATAACACGCTCCACCCAATTTAGTGAATCTGGCGGAATGAAAATGACGAGCAGCACACCATCGCTGGTCCGCACTACCCGCCGTCCGAGTCGATCCTGGCAACGAACCTTTGTTATTCCTGAGCCAGTTCTTTCTCCTGCAACGCTCGCCACATGACCTTTCCGGTAGCCGATTTCGGCAAGGCAGTGACGAATTCGATACGCTTCGGCACCTTGTAGGCCGCCATCGTCTCGTGCGCCCAGTGCATGATGTCGTCAGCGCTGGCGACCGCGCCGGGCTTGCGTACCACGACCGCTTTCACGGTTTCGCCGCGATAGGCGTCGCGCGAGGCGATGATGCAGCATTCCTCGATCGCCGGATGCTTGTACATCATCGATTCGACCTCGGCTGGCCAGACCTTGTAGCCGCTGGCGTTGATCATCCGCTTGAGGCGATCGGTAAAGAAGAAAAACCCTTCGGTATCCTGATAGCCCAGGTCGCCGGTGCGCAGGAAGCGCTTGCCATCGATGTCGATAAAGGAGTCGGCAGTCTTTTGCGGATCGTTCCAATAGCCCTGCATGACCTGCGGGCCGTGGATGATGATTTCACCGACCTCTCCCTGCGGCAATTCCAGCCAGGTGGTCGGGTCGATGATGCGCGAATCCACATTGAAAATCGGGATGCCGAGGCATTGCTGCTTCATGCGTTGCGGCGGGTTGGTGTGGGTCGATGCCATCGTTTCCGAGAGGCCGTAACCTTCCATGAAAGTCAGACCGGTCAGGTCCAGCAGTTTCTGGGCAATTGCCGCAGGCATCGCAGCCCCACCACCGGAGATGCGCCGCAGGCCCGACAGGTCATAATCCGCCAGCCGCGGATTCGACAGCAAGTCGATCACCATGGTCGGGATATTGGTCCATACCGTGACTTGGTAACGCGTGATCAGCTGGCCGGCTACATCGCGATCCCAGCGCGGCAGGATCACCATGGTGCCTCCACCAACGATCACGGCATTCATGCTGATCTGCATGCCGGTCACATGGAAAAATGGCAGTACCGCCAGCGTCACCTGGTCGGGCACCATCGACGTGGCCCAGTGCGGCGCACCGGCTGCGGTGAACATCACCGAGCTGTGCGTGTGTACGCACCCCTTCGGTTTGCCTGTCGTGCCCGAGGTGTACGGCATGCAGGCCAGATCATCCGGTTGCGCCAGATGCTCCTGCAAGACGCCACCTTCGGCCAGCGCCTCGCTCCATGCAATCACACCGGCAGCGTGCGGCACATCGCGTGCGGCAGTGATGAAATCCGGTACTTTCAGATCAGTCGCCACCGTGAGGTAATCGGAATAGGTGGCAACGATCGCCGTCACGAGGCCCGTCGTGCGTACCAGCGGCGCCAGTCTCGCAAAAACATCTTGCGACGCGAGCGCTACCTTGGCACCGCTATCCTCGACGTAGTGGCGCAACTCTTCGGTCATCAGCATCGGGTTGACCGGCACCACCATGGCATCGGCGCGCAGGATGGCAAAATATGCAATCACCCACTGCGGCGAATTCTGCATGTCGAGTAACACCCGGTCGCCGCGCTGGACACCGCAATGCTCCTGCAGATACCCCGCCAGCGCCAGTACCGCTTCATGCAGCTGGCGATAGGTCAGGATGGAATCGTAATAAATGATGGCCGGCTTGTCCGGATAGCGCAGCGCGCTGATTTGCAGATTGACGTAGACGCTGGTGGCAGGCACGGTCAGGTGGGTGGGCAAGCCAGCGGGCCAGTGTGCATAGTGAAGCGTATTCATGTGTTCGCCTTGTTGTGATGTTGTAGAGGTCGAATCGGTACGGCATTGTCTCGAATGAATTATAGGGGCTGGTTCAGTTGTGAGAAATAAAAGTCCGCTGACCAAAAAATTCTACTGCCGCATGGCGCCTGGCCGGGCATGACGCCACAGGAAAAAGCATCATTGATCGGCCGCCCATCAGCTTTCAACGACATCGGCTTATTTTTTGTGCGTCGCACAATAGTCTTGACATCCCGGTTTTGGTGCGTAGAATAGTCGTTGTTGCGGTGCACCAAAGTTACCGAATGCTACCGCCGACGAATCCGATGTGCCCACAACTTTAGGAGATTCACATGTTCTCATTTCAAGACCAATTTTCCGCTGCAACCAAAGCCAACTTCGAAGCTCAACTCGCGTTGATCACCACATTGACCAGCAAAGCCTTCGAAGGCGTCGAGAAACTTGTTGAGCTGAACCTGACCGCTGTCAAAAGCTCGCTGGAAGAAAGCACCGTCAACGCCAAGCAACTGATGGCTGCAAAAGATCCGCAAGAATTCCTGGCCCTGTCGACCTCACAAGCCAAGCCTAGCGCCGAGAAAGCACTGGCTTACAGCCGTCACGTTGCGAGCATCGCTACTAGCGCCCAAGCCGAGTTCACCCGCGCTGCCGAAGCCCAGATCGCTGAAACCAGCCGTAAAGTCTCCGCACTGGTTGACGATGTCAGCAAGAACGCACCAGCCGGTTCGGAAAACGTGATTGCGATGATGAAATCGGTCATCAGCAACGCCAACGCTGGCTACGAGCAGTTGACCAAGAGCACCAAGCAAGCCGTGCAAACCATGGAAGCCAACGTTACTTCGGCAACCGAGCAATTCACACAAGCTGCTGACAAAGCAACACGCGCTGCCAAGAAGTAATATTCTGCTGCTGCAGATCGAGTAGGACCGCTACGGCGGTCCTTTTTTTATGGGCGCGAGCAAACCGCCTGCGCGGTTGGCCGGCGTAATGCCTTCAGCAGGAAGCGGGCCGGGTCGAGTGCCGCAACCAGGTCACTTTCGATCGGGAACGGTTCGCCATCGAGCTGCGCGGCCAGCAGTTCCGCCGCCAGTGGCGCCCAGATCAAACCGCGCGACGCATATCCGAGCAATCCAAACAAGCCAGGCCAGCGTGGTACGTCACGCAGGCGTTCGGCACGTGGTCCGTTTTGGATTTCAGAAAAAAGACGTGGTAACGCGCCAACCAGTGGCAAGCGATCTGGCGCAACGCAACGAAAACCGACACGCCCTGCCAGCGGCAGACTCGCGGCATCAGGCCAATTCCCGGGCAGCATCGCCTGGACCCGTCGCAGGTTGTCGGTCTGGCTGTCGCGACGCAACTGCGGGTCGCTGTCGCGATCATAGGTCGCACCGACGCTGCGAATACCGTCCGATGGCGGTGTCAGGTAACTTTCACGGCATACCACCAGTGCAGGGGCAAAATCCAGCTCGGCTGCCACATGCGTGACCTGACCTCGCACCGCGTGCAACGGCAGCTCGGCGAGTTGCGCGAACCGTGTCGCGCCCTGGCCGTTTGCAAAGATTACCGTGGGTGCTTGCGCCAGCACATTGGCCTTCTCATCGAGAAGTTGCCAGTCGGCGCCGTCCTGCCGCAATGCCGTCACGGCGACGCCGAAGCGCATGTCGAGACGCTCACCGCAGGCCGCCAGCAGCGCCTGGCACACGCCGGCGGGATGCGCCCAGCCTCCCTGACGAAACAGCCAGCCCCCATCAGAAGTGGCCGCACCGAGCACAGCCCCGGCGTCGTCTGCTGTCAGCCATTCGGCAAACCCGGCCGGATAATTCCAGCGCCTGGCTATCTGCTCCTGCAACTCGGCATGCTCGGCATCGCGCGCAAGCTGCAACACGCCGCAGGCGCTGCCATCGAATGCCTTGCGCGCCAGCCGCGACCAGCGGTGCACGGCGAACAGGTAAGCGGCACGGCTCAAACGCGAGGCGAGATTGTCGTCCCTCGACAGCAACGGCATGACAATCCCGGCCAGGTTACCTGACGCTTCCATGGCAGCTTCGGCATGGCGTTCCAGTAGCGTGACGCGCCAGCCGCGCCGGATCAGGCGTTCGCAGATGGCGGCACCGGCCAGCCCGGCACCGAGCACGATGGCCTGTCGCGCCATCGGTGTGCCAGCGCGCACAGGGCGAGATGGCTGAAACACGGCGTGCGTGCCCGACGAAAATACAAATCCGGCACGCGCGAGCGCCGCGTCTGGCGCCCCGTCGACCAATATCAGCGCGGCCGACGGCGCGGCCAGGCGTGCCAGACGCCGCGCCGACTGCGTCGCGGCAACAACATCGACATGAAACGCATGCACCTGCGCCGTCGCTTGCGTCAGACAATCGTCCAGCGAACCGATCATCAACGTCAGACTGATGCGTCCATGCGCGAACAGCAAGCGATGGAATCCGGGCAGCAGTTCTGGCCAGGCCGCGCGCAACGCCGATGCTTCACACGTCAGTTCGGCGTGACCGGTGTGCTGTTGCAGGAGTTCGGCAAGGGTGATCGGTTGTGCCAGGAATGCCAGATAGTGCAAGCTGCCGGTCGTAGCCTGCCAGCTACGCAAAAACTGCAACCCTGCGCCAAAAGAGGTATCCAGCACCACGTGCGGAGCAATAGAGTCAGGACAAGGTTCATGCATGGAATTTGAATATTTGTCTCACAAAAACAACGTTAACCAGAAATTTCCTTGGTAGTTTTGTTCCCGAGCTCTCATCAGAGCGGCTCTGTTGGGTACCGAACAGAGCCCCAATATCAACCCCGGTAACGTTCTTCCCAACGCGGCAGACGATGATTTCAAGGAATGTCCATGCTGCGGAAAGTGATTGCAGCATGCCGTCACTTTCGATGCATGCGATACCTCGCACATCTACCTACAAAAGAAAATCATGAAAAAATCCAGCAAAATCGCCGTCGCACTTGCACTGATGAGTTGCGCTTCCAGCACCGTCGTGATGGCACAGACACTACCTGACTACAACCCATCATGGTACGTCGCACCTAGCCTCAATGCCATCGATCCGGATTCGCGCTTTGGTGTCGACAAAACCGGCGAAGGCGCAGCACTGCGTTTCGGCAAACCAGTTTCCCAAGACTGGGATGTCCAATTCGGCGCCAGTTACGCACGCTCCCGTGACAACGGCAACCGCTACCAGCAGCAACTGCTGGGCGCAGATGCGTTGTACATGTTTTCACGCAAATCATTCCGTCCGTTCGTGTTGATCGGCGCAGGTGCCCAACGCGATCGCGTCAACACCGCAAACGGTGGCGAAGCAACCAAGACCTCGCCATACATCAATGCCGGTCTGGGCTTCCAATATGGCTTTACCGAACAGACCTCGATGCAAGTCGATGTGCGCCGGGTCCATGGCTTCCTGCGTGGCGATACGTTCAACTTCGACCACAGCAACAATAACTACCTGAACATCGGCCTGGTCTATGCCTTTGACAAGCCAGCCGCACCGGTCCGCGCCATCACGCCGATGCCGATGCCCATGGCCGCACCGGCGCCTATGCCAGCACCGATGCCGGCACCAGCACCTGCACCACGCTTCGAAAAAATGACCTTCTCGGCTACCGAGCTGTTCGAGTTCGATCGCGCCGAACTGCGCATGCCACAGACCAAACTGGACCAGATCGCTGCCGCCCTGGCCGCCGATACCCAGTCGGGTAACAACGTCACCGTGTCCGGCTATACCGACCGTCTAGGCTCAAACGCTTACAACATGAAGCTGTCGCAGCGTCGTGCCGACGCAGTCAAAGCCTATCTGGTCAACAAGGGCGTACCTGCCACCCGCCTCAATGCAGTTGGCAACGGTGAAGCCAACCCGGTGGTCCAGTGCAGCGACAAGAAGCGCCCTGCCCTGATCAAGTGCCTGGAGCCAAATCGTCGCGTTGAAGTCGAGCAGATCACGATTGAGAAACGCGTGAACTGATCAGCCTGAACCGGCAACAAGACTGAACAAGAAGGAGCGGACATGTCCGCTCTTTTTTTTATGTCTGTACGGTAGCTGGCTCTCCGGCAAACAAATGGCAGTCCGATGTATGGTCGTTGACCACGCCGATGCCCTGCAAATAGGCATACACAATGGTCGATCCCACAAACTTGAAACCCCGCTTTAGCAGGTCTTTCGAGACCATATCCGACAACGCGGTTTTCGCTGGAACAACGTAGCCGTCGCGCTGCCTGTTGACGACCGGCCCACCGCCAACAAATCCCCACAGGTACGCATCGAGTCCGCCGACTTCGTCGCACAGGCGCAGATACGCCTGCGCATTCGTGATGGCCGCGGCGACCTTCAGGCGATTGCGCACGATGCCGGGATTGGCCAGCAATTGCGCCACCTTCGCCGTATCGTAGACAGCGATCCTGTGCGCGTCCCAGCCATCGAAAGCCTGCCGGTAGGTCTCGCGCTTGTTCAGGATCGTCGCCCAGCTAAGCCCGGCTTGCGCGCCCTCCAGGTTCAGCATTTCGAACAAGCGCAGCTCGTCATGGCAGGCCACGCCCCATTCCTCGTCGTGATAGACGAGGTAGCGCGGGTTGGCCGGGTTAGCCCAAGAGCAACGTCCAAGCGCCATCAGTGCGCCCCGGTCAACCGTGGCGACTCGGCTTCCAGTCGACTATTTTTGGCGATCATCTCTATTCTTTCCAAACATCACTGAATCCATTATCTTGAGGTGCCTATTCTCACCGGAACCTGTTGCAATGACACTTCGACTGCGTCTCTTTTTCCTGGTACTGGCGTCCATTGTTCCAATTCTGGCGACGCAAGCCTACAACCAGGCCAGGTTCCGTCAGGAACGCAGGCTCGATGCCCAACACGCTGTCGAGCTGGAGGCCAAACTGGTCGCAGGCGAACTGGAACAGATTGCCGCCGGCATGCACAAGTTCCTGCTCGCGATTGCAAACAGCGCGCAAATCGCGCCGGATGCGACCAATTGCAATAGCTATCTGGCGGCACTGAACAAGCAATTTCCGGGTTCACTGTCGATTGGTGTGTCGGATAGTACCGGGTTGGTGTACTGCTATGCCATCCCCTTTGAAAAAGGCACGCTGACCAATGCCGACCGTCCCCATTTCAAGCTGGCGCAGAGTACCGACAGCTTCGTCGTGGGCAATCTCATGGTCGGCAAAGAGACTGGCAAGAGGGCGATCGGCTTCGCCTATCCGCTGCCCCGCGATGCCGCCAACCAGCCTCGCGGTATCGTCTTCGCGTCCCTCAGCGTGGATTGGCTAACCGATCATCTGGGGCGCAATCCGTTGACAGCCGGCCATTCTCTGACCGTTGTCGACCGCACCGGAACGATCCTGGTAAGCCTGCCAGAGCGCAGCCAGATTGGTCAGACAGTGCCGCCGCTATGGCAAAAAAACTTCTCTGATGGCAAGGTCAGTGTGCGAGAGATGACCGATCCGGTTAGCCAGGTCAACGGAATTTTTGCGTTCATGCCCAATCCGTCAGCCACAGAAGGAATCGGCGTGGTGGTTGGCATCAACGAGGCCACGGCGATGGCGTCTGCCAACCAGTCGCTCAGACGTGCGCTGGCAGTTGCCATTGCTGGCATCCTCGCCGCCCTGGGACTGGCCTGGCTCATTGTGTCGGAAGCCATCGAGCGTCCCTTGCAATCGCTGCTGGACGCCGCTCGGCGCTGGCGCAGTGGCGATTTCACGGCACGCTGCAATCTGGCTAACGCCCCGGTCGAGATGTCGCGGCTGGCCGGTGCGTTCGACACGATGGCGGAATCACTGCAATTGCGCGAGGCCGACCGTGCCAGCAATGAGCTTGCGCTGCGGCGTTCGCGCGATGCCGCACTGGCGGCCAATCGGTCCAAGACGCAGTTTCTGGCCGCCGCCAGTCACGACTTGCGCCAGCCCCTGCACGCGTTATCGCTCGCCGTGTCGGTCATGCAGGTGCGCCATGCTGACGATACCGATACACCCCATCTGGAACGCATCGGGCGTTCCGTCCGCAGCCTGTCCAATTTGCTCAATACCCTGCTGGATGTCTCGCAACTTGATGCCGGGCTGGTGCAACCGACAATCACCGATTGCTGCCTGAAAATACTCTTCGCGGAAGTCGCCGAAGAGTTCGCCGGGATCGCGGCCCAGAAACAGGTGACGATGCAAGTGATGCCCTCGACCCTGACCGTGCGCAGTGATGGCCAGTTGCTGGGACGGATGATCAAGAATCTGGTCTCGAATGCAATCAAATACACACCGTCAGGCGGGTCAGTGCGGGTGCATGCGCGGGAGGATGGCAATCAGGTTGTGATTGTGGTGGCCGATACCGGCATCGGGATTGCCAGTGATTTGCAGGAAGAGGTATTTACGGATTTCATCCAGCTCAACAATCCAGAACGCGATCGCAAAAAAGGCCTGGGACTCGGACTGGCGATTGTGCGACGCATGAGCGAATTGCTGGACCATCCGGTGCGGCTGCAGTCGGTACCAGGTGCCGGTTCGACGTTTTCGATTCGCGTCACGCGTTCGACAGACAAGGTCAGGGGTGTCCCGCAGCAAATGATTCACCACCGCTACGAAGGCCGGGTTCTGCTAGTGGAAGACGATCCTCTGGTTGCCGAGGTCACCGCCGCTCTGCTCACCGTCTGGGGCGCAACGGTCACCAGCGTGGCATCCGGCGAGGCTGCCGTGACGTTGATGCAGGATGCGCAACTGCATTTCGATGCCCTGATCACCGACTATCGGCTGCAGAAAATGAGCGGCACCAGCGTCGCCAAAGCCGCCCTGTCGCGCTGGCCAGCGATTTGCGCCGTCGTGGTCACTGGCGATGCGAACGACGACATTCTGCGCGAGGTCCGGCTGTTGGGTGCCGCACTGCTGCAAAAACCGATCCGCACCGAAGCACTCGCCGCGATTCTGCAGCAGTCATAGCGCACCCGGTTTGCACTGTTCTGCAACTGCCACACCAACCTGAATTAAGGCGGGACTTTCAGCCTGCGTTCGACTATGATCGGCGGCCCTTTTCCGGTTGATGAAAGTTACTTCATGGCGAATGCCTGCGGCGTCGATTTTGGCACCTCGAATTCCACCGTCGGCCTGAGCCGGCCGGGATACTCCACGCTCCTGCCACTGGAAGACGGCAAGCTGACACTGCCGTCAGCGGTATTTTTCAATGCCGAAGACGAGCTGGTCAGTTATGGCCGGGCCGCACTGGCCAATTATCTGGCTGGCTATGAAGGCCGCCTGATGCGCTCGCTGAAAAGCCTGCTCGGTACCGGCCTGATCGATGGCCAGACCGAAGTGCTGGGGAGAGCCTTGCCGTTCCGCATGCTGCTGGCGCAATTCATTGGTGAACTCAAACACCGCGCCGAAGCAGCCAGCGGCCAATCCTTCGACCATGCCGTGCTGGGGCGCCCGGTATTTTTCATCGATGGCGACAATAAGGCCGATCAGCTGGCCGAGCAAACATTGAGCGATATCGCCAGATCGGTGGGTTTCCGCAATGTCGCATTCCAGTTCGAACCGATCGCCGCCGCGTTTGACTACGAATCCCAGATCGATCGCGAAGAACTCGTGCTGGTGGCCGATATCGGTGGCGGTACTTCGGACTTTTCTCTGGTGCGCCTGTCACCGCAACGGGCTAAACGCACCGACCGTCGCAGCGATATCCTGGCCAACGGCGGGGTACATATTGGCGGTACCGACTTCGACAAATACCTGAGCCTGACCACGGTGATGCCGCTACTGGGCCTAGGCAGTCGCCTGACCAATGACAGCGAAGTGCCGTCGAGTTATTACTTCAACCTCGCGACCTGGCACACCATCAACCTGGCCTACACCCAGAAGACCTGGCTGCAGCTCAAGGACTTGTATCGCGATGCCCGCGACAAGCCAAAACTGGATCGGTTGCTGGATCTGATCAAGGAACGCAGTGGCCACTGGCTGGCGATCCAGGTCGAGGAAGGCAAGATCGCGTTGTCGCAGGCCGACTCCGTGGTGCTGAACCTGGACCGGCTGGCACCGCGCGAACAACTCACGGTGACCCGCGATGCCTTTGATGGTGCGATCACGCGCCTGATGGGTTCGGTTGAAAGCACGGTTGCGGCGCTGCTGCAGGATGCCGGCGTCAATGCTGCCGATGTCGATACCGTATTCTTTACGGGTGGCTCCAGCGGCGTTGGCTCGCTGCGCCAGCGTATCGCCCGACTGGTGCCCACCGCGCGTCAGGTGGAGGGCGACCTGTTCGGCAGTATCGGCGCCGGATTGGCGCTCGATGCGTTGCGCAAGTTTGGCTGAGCGTCGCGCCGGACTACTCCTTGAACCAGACCGTCTGCTGCGTCGTTGCCAATAACTGACCCTGCGCACTCCAGACCTGTGCCACCTGATCGGCAAATCCCTGATGGAAGACCTGTCCCTGCGCCATTGCCAGCAGCGGTGCCGAACCGTTGTTTGTCAGGCTGGCAGCATCGGCATGAAAATGGATATTCAACGAGATCGTGCCGATTGGCACCGGCTGAGCACGCCGTGAAAACAGGCGCGGAAAAAAGGCATCGCAGATCGCCGTCAGCGCGGCAAAATCCAGCGTTCGCGGCGGGCTGTCGCTAATCCATAGCTGCGTCAGGCTGTCCGGATTGTTACCTTCGCCGCTAACACCCATCAATCCGCCGCGCACAAAGCGCATGTCGTAACAGTCCGGCCACTTGACCGCCATCGTGCGACCAGCACGCGGCAGAGCATCCGCCGGCGCGACGTCTGGCATCACCACCTCGGTCGCCGACCAGGTCGTGCGGCGCAACGCAAACACCGCAATCGCATTGATCACGCACTGACCGTCCTGATGAACCTCGACCGACCAGTGCTGGGTAGTGCGGCTGCTGCGCATCGGTCGCACCAGCACGCTGAACCCGCCATCGCGGATCGGGCCGGCAAAATTGACCGTGAGCGCGACCGGGTCTCCGAGTCGCTCCGGCTGGATTAGCAATGCCTGCAATACCGTCGCCGCGGTAATACCGCCAAACGGGCCGACCATGTTGGCGTAGTCGGTACTGGTCTGTGCAAGCCAGCTGCCGTCGTCCTGCGGCTGCAAGGCAATCGCCCGGTCGAACGGGTGCGATATCAAGCTGATCGTCTCGGTCATTATTATTCCGTCAAGTTCTGTTATCAGGGCGCCAATCATAGCCGAGAGCATGGCAGCCATACCTGCCAAGACAGATGCAAATCGCAATCTTCCATAGGGGAAAGTCGTTTATAGTCCAAACCGAGAGATGCCAACGTAGCATCTGACACCCCAGGAGACACCCCCCAATGAATATCCGTAATGTGCCTATCGGTACCCGCCTCGCTGTCGGTTTCGGCGCCGGTCTGCTGATCATGCTGGCGATCGCCATCGTCGGCTTGTCCAGCCTGACTGTCCTCAACAGGTCGACTGAACGGCTGACCAGGGACGAGGTGCCGCCTGCACTGCTGGCGTACCAGATTCTCGGTGCGGTTGACCGGGGTGAACAGGCCATGCGCAACACCCTGATTCTGCTCGATCCGACCAAGACCAAGATCGAAGTCGGCACGGTCGCCGCTGCCAACAAACTCATCAAGGAAAATACCGGCAAGCTCACGGTTCTGATGACCGGCAGCACTGACAAGGCATTACTCAATACCCTGGCGTCGACGCGCGAGAAATATCTGGCGGGTCAGGCCGAGTTCATGAAAACCGTCGCCGAATACAAAAAAGAGCAGGCGGCTGACTTCCTGCTGAGCGATTTCAGACCGCCGCAACAAGCCTTCAATGCGGCACTCAATGCCATCATCAAGCAGCAGCTGGACCACGTGGATGTCTCTGGCAAGGACTCGGCGGATGCCTATGTCAATGCGCGTAACACCATGCTGGTACTGGCGCTGACGGCGCTGGTTCTAGGCGTAGCGATTGCGGTAATGACCACGCGTAGTATCGTGCGCCCGCTGTTTGAAGCCGTCACCATTGCCCGGCGAGTGGCCAACGGCGACCTCACCGGTACCATCACGGTGAGCTCCACCGATGAAACCGGCGCATTGATGCAGTCGCTGAAAGACATGAACGACAGCCTGATCAACACCATTGCCCGTTTGCACACCGGCACCGAGACGATCGCGCTGGCCTCGCGCGAGATCGCTTCCGGTAACGCCGACCTGTCGACGCGCACCGAATCCCAGGCCAGTTCGCTGGAACAAACTGCGTCGTCGATGGAGGAACTGACCGAAACCGTCCGGCAAAATGCCGACAATGCGCGGCAAGCCAATCAGCTGGCCATCTCTGCATCTGACTTTGCGTTCAAGGGAGGCGAAGTGGTCAGCAAGGTGGTCAACACCATGAGCTCGATCAAAGAAAGTTCCAGCAAGATCGCCGACATCATTGGCGTGATCGACGGGATTGCTTTCCAGACCAACATTCTGGCGCTGAACGCCGCGGTCGAAGCGGCCCGGGCGGGCGAGCAGGGTCGCGGATTTGCGGTGGTGGCCTCTGAAGTGCGCAGCCTGGCGCAGCGCTCGGCGGCGGCGGCCAGGGAGATCAAAGGCCTGATCGGTGATTCGGTCGCGAAGGTCGATGCCGGCAGCAAGCTCGTCGATACGGCTGGCCAGACCATGCAGGACATCGTTGGTTCGATCAGGCAGGTCGCCGATATCATGTCGGAAATCAGTGCGGCAAGTCAGGAACAAAGCACGGGCATCCGGGAAATCAACCAGGCCATCGGCCAGATGGATGAGATGACGCAGCAAAATTCGGCGCTGGTCGAACAGGCCGCAGCGGCAGCCGAAAGCCTGCAAGATCAGGCGGTGGCGCTGACCCAGGCGATTGCTATTTTCCAGCTGCCGGATGGGCGCGAAAGAACCTCGACGGTACGGTTGCTGAGTGCCTGATCAAATTTTTCGTCGTAACTAATTGTGGCACTTATTTGTTGACTTTTGGAAAGTGGAAGCCGTACGATACGTTGCCTTAGTGTTATGAATTCGGTAACTGAAGTTGCCGAAAAAATAACCATTGGCAGGCATCGATTTGACAACGGCTACCTGCGCAGATTGCCACCGGCCTGAGCTTCCCCCAACATAAGGTTCGTATGTTTGACGCCCTGCAGCTACCGCTTGCCGAAGCAATCATCAAGGACACCTCCGATGGCATTGTCATTTGCGACATGCGATTGCCGGACGCGCCCATTGTCTTCTGCAACCCTGCTTTCACGCGGATGACCGGCTATTCATCGCAGGAAGTCATCGGCAAGAATTGCCGTTTCCTGCAAAAAGATGATCCGAATCCGGGTGATAAAGCTGCAATCCGGCTGGCGATCAGCAAGCGGGAGCCGATGCGCACACTGATACGCAACTATCGACGTGACGGCAGCATGTTCTGGAACGAACTGGCTTTGTATCCACTGTCCGATACCAGCGGTGGCGAACACTTTTACGCGGCGACGCAGCGGGATGTGACCGAGTCGGTCCAGAACGCCGAAAAACTTGCCAACATACGCAATGATCTGGAAGACAGGGTGCGCGAACGCACTACCGAACTGCGCGAGGCGAATGATTTGCTGCGGCGCGAAATCGCCGAACGTCGGCGCACCGAAGAAGCCTTGATCGATGCGCGTGCCACCCTGACGATCTCGCAAAGCCTGGCCCGACTTGGCAGCTGGAGTTATGACATCGCCAGCCAGAACATGACCTGGTCCGACGAAATCTTCCTGGCCCTTGGGTTGGTACCGCAGGCCATCGAGCCGAGGCGGGAAGCCATTTTGCAGCGTACCCATCCGGACGATCGGGAGAAAGCCGCCAGCATTCTCAGTCACAGCCTGCGCACCGGTACAGATTACAACAGGGAATACCGCGTCGTTCGGTCGAATGGCGAAATTCGTCATATTCAAACATCAGGCAAGATCATTTTTTCTAGCAGCAATCAGCCTGTGCGACTGGTTGGATCGTGGCTGGACATCACCGAGCACCGGGAAATCGAGCAGGCATTACGCAACACGCAGGAGAGCCTGCGCAAACTGGGTGCGCACCAGGAGCATGTCAAGGAAAACGAACGCAAACGCATCGCCCGTGAAATTCATGACGAACTGGGTACACTGCTCACGGGAATCAAAGCCTACCAGTCGGTGGCCGTCGACCAGGCGCGGCGTCACTGTACGGTCCCGCTCGATACGCTGCTCGAAGCGAATCGTCTTGCCGACGAAGCCATCGGTACAGTACGTCGTGTTATCACCGATTTGCGCCCCAGCGTGCTGGACGAACTGGGTATCTGGACCGCAGTGGAATGGGTGGCCGAACGGATTGCACAACGCGCTAACCTGATCCTTAATCTGGACATCGAAGACCATCTTGACGACAATGGCATCGATGCAGAGCGCAGCATCGCGCTTTTCCGCATCGTGCAGGAAGCCTTGACCAACGTACAAAAACACGCGAAAGCGACTTCAGTGGACGTGCAAGTCCGGCTCGTCGCCAACGTGCTGCGCATCGTTATCAAAGACAACGGCATTGGCATCGCGCCAGAGCACGTTGACCAGCAAGAATCATGGGGCTTGATCGGCATGCGTGAACGGATCGGCCATTTTGGCGGCGAACTCCACATACATGGCGGGTCCGGATACGGCACCGTCGTGTCGATACACATGCCGCTGCAGGAAATTACCGATGCCACCTGACACCATACGCGTCATGCTGGTGGACGACCATGCGGTGGTACGCAGCGGCGTACGACTGATGCTGGGCACGACTGGCGATATCACGGTAACCGGGGAAGCCAGCTCGGGCCCGGCGGCATTGCAGCTGATTACCGGACAGATTTTTGATGTTGCCATCGTCGATATTTCATTGCCCGGAAAAAATGGGCTCGAACTACTCAAACAGCTGCGTCAGTTGCGTCCGACCATGGCGGTACTCATGTTCAGCATGTATTCGGAAGAAGTCTATGCAGTTCGGGCCTTGCGCAATGGTGCGGTTGGCTACCTTACCAAGGAAAGTCCGACCGACGTCGTGATCGACGCGGTGCGCACTGCCGCTGCCGGTCGCAAATACGTCAGTCCCACACTGGTCGAGCGACTGGCCGAGTTGCTTGGCGACGGCGGCAGATTTCCGCACGAAAGTCTGTCGGACCGTGAACTCGAAGTCATGAAGTTGCTCGCGTCCGGTATCAGCCTGGTCGACATTGCGACCAAATTGCATCTGAGTGCCAGCACAGTGACCACCTACCGCTCGCGCATTTTCGAGAAGACGGGGTTAAAAGGGAATACCGGACTGGCCCGATATGCGATCGAGCATGGTCTGATCGAGTGAGCACACACGGCAGCTCTGCCATTACGTCGTGATTGCTACCAACAGTTGGCATACGTTGTAGTGATTCCCTGACAAACAGGGTGAAAATTTCCAACAAAAACTGACCGTGTTTTATGGATTGTCGCGATATCAACTGCCAGAGATACTAAGTCTTGGGAAAAGTTCAATCTCCCTCAACGATCCAGACTTGTTATTTACCTAGGGGACAAAAATGACACTCCATAACATGGCACAACAAACGCCAACCATTGCAGAAGTCTCACCATCACTCCCAGCGGCATCCGGCACCACCGAAAAAACGGCGCGACAACACAGCGCTTCCCGCAAGCCCGAAAAATCCACCGACACACGTCAAACCCTGCATCAGCTTTCACAGCTGCGCGACAACAGCGAGATGCACGAAGAACTGCGCAAGCTGCTTGGTCATTTGCACGCGCAAACCATGCTCATCAGCGGCGAAGGCATGGAAAATTTCTTCAATCATAACGACCAGATCAAAAGCGACTATCTCTGGGCGATGTGCGATACCGCCGAGCGCGCCATGAAGTTATTGGACGACGCTGGCTGAGTAGGGTTGTACGGAGCGCTGCCGAATGTCCGACGCGCTTGTCTTGCGTAATCTGCGCAGACGGCTGACTACGCCAAAGCGCCTACACGCCGATCACCTGCTGTCTGATTGCATGTGATCCTGACGAGGTGCAAAATCTGCCAGGCCGGTCACCGCGTATCCTCTCATCAGCGCTTCGATGAGCATACCGGCCAGACTGGCCGGCAGTCCCGTCAGGCTGTCGAACCTGCTGCGAGACTGCCCATGAAATCTGCTGTTCCGACCTCGCCAGCCAACGGTGCACCACCGCGCTTGCAATTACGCGATGTCGTTCTGCTTGCAAAAACCACCTTCACCTCCTGGCTGGATGACTATGCGCCCAGTATGGGTGCCGCGCTGGCGTATTACACGGTGTTTTCCATCGCACCGCTGTTGCTGATCGTGATTTCTCTGGCCGGACTGGTGTTCGGTGCGGAAGCCGTGCGCGGTGAAATTGTCGGTCAGCTGTCCGGGCTGATGGGTCGATCCGGTGCACAGGTCATCGAAAGCCTGTTGCAAAGTGCCAGCAAACCATCGGAAAGCATTACCGGAACGCTGTTCGGGATTGCGCTGCTGCTGGTCGGCGCAACGACAGTCTTCGGCGAATTGCAGGATGCCATGGACCGTATCTGGCGCGCGCCGCAACGGCAAGTCAGTGGCGGCTTGCTGCGCTTACTGCGCACCCGCTTGCTGTCGTTCGGAATGATACTCGGCATCGGTTTTTTGCTGATGATTTCGCTGGTGTTCAGCGCCGCGCTGGCGGCACTGGGGCGCTGGTGGGGGCCGCTGTTTGCCGAGTGGGTACTGCTGGCCAACCTGCTCGACATCGTGCTCGGCTTCGGGCTGACCACGGCCGTGTTTGCGCTGATCTACAAATTGATGCCACGTGTCAGTGTCGGCTGGCGCGACGTCATCATCGGTGCGCTCGTGACGGCATTCCTGTTCACGCTGGGCAAGCGGTTGATCAGCCTGTATATCGGAACCAGTGGTGTCACCTCGGCCTTCGGTGCCGCCGGTTCGCTGGTAGTGGTGCTGGTGTGGGTGTATTACTCGGCGCAGATTTTTTTGCTCGGCGCTGAATTCACCTGGGCGTATGCGCACTTGCGTGGATCGCGCCGACCGCCTCCGCACGGTGCCGACAACACAAACGACGGTCCAGCGGATCGGCTGCATGACGCGTTGAGCAAGATGCCATCTGATATACCGCTGGCTACACTCCAGGACGGCAACGAGGACCCTCTGTCAGGTATCGACCAGTTGCCCCCGTTACACGCCGCGAAACGCCGCCGTTGACGACAACAGCTTGCTCGAAACAAACGTGACCAACTGCACTTGTCGGCAACAGGCTATCATCCGCCCCTTCCCACAAAACGGAAGTACGCATGCGCACCTCTCTGGCATTCCACGAGAATTCCGGCAGTACCGGCAGGCACACGCAGTTTCGCTCCATCGACCTGCTGAAAATTATTGCAGTGCAGCTCATCGTCCTGCATCACCTGGCGTTCTACGGACCGATGTCCGATCAGGTGGCACTGATTGCGCCATCACTGATCGCCTGGCTCAGTGACGAGGCCCGTATCGCCGTGCAGATTTTCCTGGTCGCCGGCGGATTCCTGGCAGCGCGCTCGCTGACGCCGCAAGGCCGCCCCGGAATCGCCCGGCCGTGGCGCACGGTCGGTGGGCGCTATCTGAAGCTGGTCCCGCCATTTCTGGTAGCAACGATGCTTGCCGCTGCGGCCTCTGCCGTAGCCAGCCAGTGGATGACGCACGCATCGATTTCGGCTCCGCCCACCATCCATCAGTTGATCGCCCATGGGCTGCTGTTGCACGGCATTCTGGGATACGCCTCTTTGTCGGCCGGCGCCTGGTATGTGGCGATCGACTTTCAGCTATACGCGCTGATGGTGCTGCTGCTCTGGCTATCGGGCAGCTTCGCAGCGCGACGCACCGCAGCATGGCTGGTACCTGCACTGGTCGTGATGCTGGCATCGCTGTCGTTACTGATCATTAATCGGGACGCTGCGTGGGATAACTGGGCGCCCTATTTCTTCGGTAGCTACGGGCTCGGGGCAATCGCCTGGTGGGCCTGTGATCCGCGCCGACGACCAGGAGCCGCAGCACTGCTTTTTGGCGCGATTCTGGTGCCGGCACTGGTCGCGCTGATGATCGACTTTCGCAGTCGCATCGCGCTGGCTGCCGTGGTTGCCTGTGTCCTGGTGCTCGTCAACCGTCGTGGCGACAGTGGCCCGTGGTTTGACGGTCGGCGCTTCGACTGGGTTGACCAGTTTGGCAAAATATCGTACTCGGTATTCCTGATCCATTTTCCGGTTTGCTTGCTGGTGAATGCCGCTTTCACGCATTTTGCCCCGCCTGATCCGCTCATCCAGGGCGCAGGCATGCTGCTGGCGTGGATCACGAGCCTCGCAGCGGGCGCTTTGTTCCACCAGTGGGTCGAGCAACCGTTGGGGCGACTGGTAACAACGCGCCGACGCCGGCGGCATTTTGACTTGGTGATGTAACATTAATGGCAACCTTTTGCCATGCATCGGGTCTGACGTTTACTTTCACTTCAACAAGGACATACCATGCGCATCGACCTGTTTCAGCGGACAGAATCCGAAGGCCATTTTTCCTATCTTGCCGTGCCCGAAGGCAAGGTCATTCCTGATGAAGTCGTCAACAGCGAATGGCTGGACGTGGCACGTGGCATGGAGCTGGGCGACCAGCAAGCACGCACTGCCTACGGTATCGATGCGGCGGAAGAACAGATCAATGCGAAAGGGTACGCCATCACGGGATTGACCAGCGACTGCTGAGCGCACCCTTACCGCGAACCAGTCCGTATCCGATGGCCAATCGGCGTTACCCAATTGATACGTCGGCGACGTCAACACGGTATCCGCATTCCCGGGCACGTATTCGTTTTGATGGATCTGTTAATGTCTAGTCATACAGATCCAACCACTCGAATGCACAATGCCATCACTTTTCCTGCAGTTCCTTTTGTCGCTGCTGCTATTGGTAGTCAATGCCCAGGCGCTGGCGCAAACCAACGCCGAGCAAGCACTCATCGAACGCAAGGTCGAGTCGGCACTTTACGTCCAGCGTCCCCTGCTGGACCGGGCGTTGGCCGCCATCGCTCCCACCGATCCAGCGCGTATCGGCATGTATTTTCTGGGTGTGGCCGGTGATGGCACACAGGAAGTTTTTCGGCGCGAGGTGGAATTCGTGCGCAACCAGTTCGATCGTGACTTCGGCACCCGTGGCCGTTCGCTGTCGCTGATCAATAGCCGCACGACCGTCGAAACCAACCCGATGGCAACGCGTACCAGTCTGCGCGCCGCCTTGCAAACCATCGCCGCGCGGATGGACCGCAACAAAGACATCCTGTTCCTGTTCCTCACCAGCCATGGCTCACCAACCCATGAACTGGTACTGGGACAGTTCGGCATGGACTTGCCCGGCTTGCCTGCGAAGGAGCTGGCGTCACTGCTCAAGCAACAGCAGATACGCTGGAAAGTCATCGTGGTCTCGGCTTGTTACGCCGGAGGTTTTATTGCACCGTTAAAGGATGACCACACCCTCATCATCACTGCAGCACGTCAGGATCGCAGTTCATTCGGCTGCGCCGATGACAATGACTTTACGTATTTTGGCCGTGCGTTTTTCAAGGAATCGCTGCCCCTCAGCAGCTCGTTCGACGATGCATTCAACCGGTCAACCCGGCTCATTACCAGCTGGGAATTACGTGACCAGAAAACCGCCCCCAAGGGCGAAGCGGTAGCGCATTCGTATCCGCAGATGTCCAGCCCGGCGGCGATTGCCACCTACCTGACGCAGTGGCGTCAACAGTTGCCGACCCGCTGACAACGTGCCTGACCGGGGCAGTCCATCCGGCACATCAGGCCGCCAGCCTGAGCGGCGCCGAGCCGGTTTGCGCGGCAGAAAAGAAACCGATCGCCGCACGCAATTGCTGGCTTTGCCGTTGCAGCTCTGCGGCATTGGCTGCGGCTTCCCGCACCAGTGCAGCATTCTGTTGGGTCGCCGCATCGATCTCTGCCACGGCCAGATTGACTTGCTCGATACCGATGTGTTGCTGGTGACTGGCATCGGTGATTTGCCCGACGATCGTGGCGACCTCGCGCGACGAAGTGACAATGGCATCGATGGTCTGACCAGCACTGTGGACGTGGCGACTGCCGAGCGTCACGCAGTCGACGGATTGCTGAATCAGCGCCTTGATTTCACGTGCGGCCGCAGCAGAACGTTGGGCCAGCGCCCGTACCTCTGCGGCAACGACGGCAAAACCTCGCCCGTGATCCCCCGCCCTGGCAGCCTCAACGGCGGCATTGAGCGCCAGGATATTGGTCTGGAACGCGATGCCGTCGATCACGCCGATAATGTCACCCATGCGTGCCGAACTCTTGGCAATGCTGGTCATGGTCGTTACCAGTTGGCCAATTTGTTGACCACCTTGATTGGCGTTGTCGGCAGCCGAGGTCGCCAGACCATTGGCCTGCAATGCGCTGGCCGCATTTTGCCGGACCGCCGCGCTCAGTTGTTCGATCGAGCTGGCCGCATCCTGCAGCGACTCTGCCTGCAACACGGTCCGGTCAGACAGATGAACATTGTCGATCGACATTTGCTGTGCGGTGGCATCCATGGCGACGATGCCATGACGGACATTGCCGACAGTACCGGCCAGACTTGCCGCCATTTGTTCCAGCGACATCAGCAAAGCACCGACCTCATCGCCACGGCGCGGCTGGCTCTCGATGGCGAGATCGCCGCTCGCGACCTGCGCCGCAATCCCGATGGCATGCCGGAGTGGCCGCACCAGACTGCGAATGAGCAACCAGGCACACAACACACCGAGCGCAATGCTGAGTACACCCAGTCCGATCAGTAGCAGGATGCTGGTGCGATAGAGCCGTTCGCTGTCGTCGGCGATCTGTTTCGCCTGGATTTTCTGGTTATCCAGCACTTGACGGATACCTTGCAGGCTCGCCAGTTGCGCCGGCTCCATGTTGCGCTTGACCTGTTGTTCGACATCCTGCGTCTTGCCGATTGATTTCAGCTTGAAGACCTCTGTGCGCACCGCCAGATAGCGGCTGCGTTGCAGGTCGATCGCTGCCAGTAGCGCAGTTTCTTCGGCAGTGATCGCCGAGCCCTGCAAGGCGGTGCGCAAGACGGCAATTTCCTTGTCGCCCACGCTGAGCTGGCTGGCAAAATATTCTTCCAGTTCCAGACTGTCACTCTTCGCTATCGCAATGGCCCGCACGCTGTTCAGGCTGACCGCACCCAGCCAGTCGGCGGCCAGCTGCTGAGTTGCCAGTTTGCGGTTGACCAGGTAATCAGTCATGTCATACGCGGCTTGCAAACGCCACAGTGCCACCGCAGTGATCGCCGCCATAACCAGTAAAACGGTAGCAAAAGACAGGATCAGGCGGGTCGTGATGTTGAACTGATAGGTAGGCATGTCAACAGTGCTCTCATATTTCCTTGTGGAAATTTCAGGTTACTCCTGGCGTGTGACAGGCTCGTTACAGGCCTGCTCGGCGTAACGTTTGTACAAGTTTGTCAAACATCATTGCAAACGGGTCAATTCCATCAGGTAGACATACCGGCTCGCCGCGAAACGCGTAAAGTACAGCGATGTTGCAGCGGAACATCCACGGGCACCGACGGTGGGTTTAACGTCATGCGAACAGCGCTATTTTTCCCTCTTATCCCGAGTCCAGCATGCCCAACTTTGCAAAGTTGCATCAATCGTTCAAGCGCTTTTACCTGCCTTTGGTGCTCCTGCTGATCGCCCTGCTGGCAATGACTTTCAATAATGTCAAACCCGCGCCCTCCCAGGAAGCCATCTCGGTAGTGCAGACGCAGAATGTCGCCGAAATTACGGCGCTGGTCGCCAATCGCGCACGCATCGAGTACGTCTTGATAGCGCAACCGTTGGCCGATTTTCCACGATATGTCTTCAAGTACAAGGATGAACAGCAGATCCACGCAGTGAAGGTGCCGATCAATACCCACATCGGCATCGAACGCGAGATCCTGCTGAAAAATGGCATTCCGTATGCGATGGCAAAAGACGATTTCCTGGCCGCGCACGCCAGCATTCTCAGTACCGGCAAGAGTCCGCTGGAAGCCGTCGAAAACTATCTCATCAAGAACCTGTTCAGCATCCTGACGCTGGGCATCATGCTGTTCCTGTGCTTCGCAGTCAAAAATGGCATGCCGGGCATGGGCGCGAAAGCCGGCATCACGAAGCCCGCCGATATCAAAGGCTCCATGGATGACCTGATCGGCATGGCCGATATCAAACAGGAAGTCGCGCATCTGGAAGACATGATCCGCAACCGCAGCCTGTACCGCGCGCACAACATCGACAAACCGTTCAATGTGATGCTGAGCGGACCTGCCGGCACCGGCAAGACCAGGCTGGTCGGCTATCTGGCCAAGCGACTCGATGTGGCCTTGATCCAGGCCTCCGGCTCCGGACTGGAATCCGGCCTGGTCGGCGGCGGCTCGAATGCGCTACAGCGCATTTACAAGAAAGCCTGCAAGCAGGGCAACTGCATTATTTTTCTGGACGAAGCGCAGGGGCTGTTCATGCCACGCGGACGTAGTGACAAGAAATGGGAAGACGATACTGCCAACACCTTGCTCGGGCTGCTCGACGGCATCCAGAGCGGCGAAGGCGCTGGCGTGATCTGGGTGGTGGCATCGAACTTCGATGACGCCTCGACCGAGATGGATGAAGCAATGCTGCGGCGCTTTTCGGTGAAGATCAATTTTCGCTTGCCGAACCAGACCGAACGGCGCGACATCCTGCAGGTACTGTTGTCACGCAAAGCCGATGACTGCATCGATCGCAATGACCTCGACCTCGACCATGTGGCGCGCGTCACCGCCAACCTCAGTCCGGCGCTGCTGGAAACCGTGGTCGATTGCGCCAGCCGGATCGCGATCCAGCAATCCTGCGTGATCACCACCGACGTGCTGGTACGTGCCTTCGAACGCGCCACCATCGGCCTGACCGACCGCGCCACCAGCGCCGAAAAGAACCGCCAGCGCGAACGGGTGGCGATCCATGAACTCGGTCATTTCCTGATGCAGATCGATCCGCTATTGCGGCAAGGGTTGCCCCTGGACGTCATCAAGGCACGCTCCGACTTGCTGAAGATCAGCACCGAGTCGGTCTCGAAACTCAATGCACTGGGCTATGTGCTGCAATCGGCCGACGATGCACCGCTGAAAACGCTGGAAGACATGGAGCAGGATGTGATCCAGCTGTATGGCGGGGTCGCGGCAGAGCAGCTGTTTTACGGCGAGCGCGGGATCTCGGTAGGCAGCATGAACGACATCGAAAAGGCGACCCGATTGCTCAACCTGATGGTGTCGCGCCTGTCGATGTATTCACGCTCGAAACTGGACTATGCACAGCTACGGCCCGAAGGGTCGCACAGCGACGAGATGCTGAAGCAGGTCGAAGCCAAGGCCGATGAACTCTACAGTGCCGCGCTGGCAGCAATGCAACCGCACCGCGAGACCATCGACGCGCTCAAAGATGTGCTGATGGAACGCTATGTGCTATCGAAGGAGGAAGTCTTTGTATTGCTGGCCGAATGCCTGCCAGCGCGATGCGATGACACGCCCTCGCTAGCGGAAGCGCAGCCGGCCTGAACGGCCACCGATCGGCGTAGTGCCTTGTTACTGCGCCGTCTTCTGCCGCTCGATTTCGTGACGCTTCATGGCCAGGTAATCGCTGCGCTCGACCTCATGCAGTTGCAGTGGATACTCTTCGGTCGCAGCGAACCAGCCCTGTAAGCGCGTGTCAACTTGCGCGGCAGCGGGCGCGTCCAGATAGCTATCGATGGCCAGGTAGTAGCGCATCGTATTGCGCTCGACCACGCCGCGCATCCCACCGATGTAATCGGGCTGGCCGTCGGCCTGTTTGCCATTGCTGGTAAAGCCGACCTTGTCGCTGCCGACCGTCGACAGATACGCCTGCATGGCGATCTTGCTGGTGAAGCCAAACGTGTAGGAGTAGGTCAGGTGCAGGAAGGTCTTGTTGCCGGGAACCTCAACCGCTTCCAGCATGATGCGGTAATTGCTGGTACCGAGCGGACCCTTTTTTGCATCCAGCCGCGTATCAAAATACGTCGGTGCAGATGTCCCCTGCCGGTACAAAAAATTGACCCGGTAGGCAGCGTCGAGCTGTTGGTCGTCTTTCTTGCCGACGCTGACATTGAGCGTGGTGCCTGCGTCGCTGTTGGCAGCGCGACAGTACTTGGTATTGAGGTGCAGGATCAATACATCGCACCAGCGCGATGGTCCGTTAAGTACCGTGCTGACTTCCGTAAAGGGATGATCGACCAGCGCATAGATATCCCCCTTGAGCGTGTCCGGCGTTTCGCTGGACTCCAGTACTAAAGGGCGCTTGAACTGATTACTCGTCAGTTTCGACGTCAGTTCAGCGTATTTGGCGCGCAGGCTGATAGCAGACGCAGATTCCGGAGCAGCCTGCGCGTCTGTTGCGCCGCACAAGCAGAGCAGCAGCACGCTGCCGGCCAGGTTGATGCATTTTGATACGGTCATCGCGATCCTTTATGTAAGCTTGGCAAGAATGCGCTAGTCGGCACAACGGGCGCACTACGATATTGGCGCATGTCGGGCGGTGCAGCCCCACATGCGCTAGCTCTGCTACGTTGCCTTTCCGGCGCGCCGATGATGCACGACTTAATCGACCCTGCGCATGGAAGACAATTGCCCGGATAGCCGTCCGAGGTTGGCATATTTTCCGGGACCAAACACGACGCACTGACCACGGAAGCCGGCGTCCACGCACATTTCCCATTGCCCGCCCGTGATGACGAAGGAATTGATCTGGTCGTTGAAACCGTTGCGGCTGAAGTTGTCGAGGTCCTGCGTCATCAGGTAGCGGTTGCCACCAAAGCCGGGTGCCGTGAACAGTTCGACACCGGGTTGCTGTTGCGGTTGTTGGTAGCCGCCGCGACCGGCCTGTTGCGCGACGCGCAACGAGCTGAGCGAACGGTACAGACCAGGCTCAAGGCGACGGTACTGGCCCGGCCCCAGGACCCGGCACTGACCACGAAAATCGCGGTCGGAACACAATTCCCAGTAACCACCTTCAATCACCATCGAGGCAGCAGTGTCGTTGAAATTCGCGTCGGACAAGGTCACGACATTGTTCGTCACCGACATGCTGCGACCGCGCATTCCTTCCTCGGAAAACAGCGTCACGCTGGCACCGCGGTCCTGTCCGCCGCGCTCCCAGCCGCCACGATGACGCGGCCGGCCATCCTCATCCCGATCGCGGTCACGACCGTCAACCTCACGTGCAGACGAAATGCGATCATTCAGGCGCCCGTCGAGACGGCGGTATTCGCCCCGATCGAGAATGGCGCAATATCCATTGAACTCATCGTCGCTACAGACTTCCCATTTTCCGCCACGCACCACCACACTGGAGGCACGGTCGTTGAAGCCAACCCGGCCCAGGCTCGGTGTCGCGTCGCGCAGTGCGATTGCGCGGCCACCAAAATCGGGATGTTCGTAGATATCGATTTCACCGGCATGGGCAGCGCCGGCAAACAGGCCTGCAATGCCCATAATTCCCAGCAACAGCGTCGCGGCGATGGATTTGTTCATGATGCGTCCTCGAAAGAGTATGGGTTGGCCCCGATGACCGAGTGACAGTGCCACCAGTAGCGTCACAGGATACGCCTCAAGGTACGGCCGAAAGTTGCCTCGCTACGCCGATGTTACATGTCGCATTATTGATTACAGCATTGCATCAGGCGATGCACGATGCGCTTTCGGGGTGGACATGTCTGTACGCGAACACACCCAACCGTCGCAACAATCACTTGCGCCACATTGGCTGTGGCAGAATCCACCGCTGGCAGTCCCTGGCTGCCCGGCGTTTCGCCGTTCCATCCTCACACGGAGCTTCTTTCATGGTCACGCCTGCACCTACCTATGGCTCCGATCAATCCGGCCTGATCTGGGGCTATGTGTTCGAATCGGCCCGGCCGGCCACGGTCATCGGCTCGCATGAAGCGGCCGACTGGTTACGCGCCTCGCGCACGCTGGATTCAACCGAATTCATCTGGCTGCATTTCAATCTGAGCCATACCGCCAGCGAAAAGTGGATCACCGAACATACCGGCGTGGTCGATGAATTCTACGAAGCGCTGCACGAAGGCTCGCGCTCGACCCGCATCGAAATGGCTGAAAACACGCTAGTCGCCGTGGTCAACGATGTACTGCACAATTTTTCATTCCAGCCATCGGATACCTCGACAGTCTGGATCAGCGTGTCCAAGCATGTGGTCATCAGCGTACGACGCACACCACTGAAATCGATCGAACGCTTGCGTCGGGCGGTCGAGGGTGGCGAGTCGATCCGTTCATCGGTGGAACTGCTGACGCACTTGCTGCGCGATCAGGCCGATGTACTGGAGAGCATCGTGCGGGATGCCGTCAGCAAGGTCGATGACATCGAAGACAATTTGCTGGCGGGCCGGCTCAATCACCGGCGCGCCAAACTGGGCGCGCTGCGTCGGGTGCTGGTGCGGCTGCAACGCTTGCTGGCACCGGAACCGGCCGCCCTGTTCCGCTTGCTGCAACGCCCGCCGCAATGGGTCGCCGAGGAAGATTCGCAGGATCTACGGCAATCGACTGAGGAGTTTTCGGTGGTGCTGAGCGATCTGGTGTCGGTCCAGGAGCGCATCAAACTGCTGCAGGAAGAAATCGCCGCCGACGTCAACGAAGGCAACAACCGCAGCCTGTTCGTGTTGACCATTGTCACCGTACTGGCGCTGCCGATCAATATCATCACGGGCTTGCTGGGGATGAACGTGGGTGCAATTCCGCTGGCCAACCATCCGTATGGATTCTGGGTTGTGGTCGCGCTGGTGCTGACGATTACGCTGGTGGCCGGCTGGATCGCATTGCGGGCCCAGCGCGACCGTTAAGGTTTGACTGGAATCGCGGAGTTCACGGCGGCGTCGGTCACCTCAGCGTCGGCCAGCGGATTGGTTTCCGTAGCCGCCGGCACCGTGGTGTCGACTTGCACCAGCGATCCCGATGGCAAAGTCGCAGGACGCGCTGTCGCGGCCTTGAAAATCGGCGAGAAACTGGCGACATTGCGCGGCTTTGAACGGCATTTTTGCGCGCTGCGTCGCGTTTCACCGAGCGCTATCGTATAGCCCATCGTCACGGCGGTGGCGCTCTCGCCGCCATCGCGGTTGGTGTGCCGTGACAATCCGACCTGCCAACTGCCACGATGCAAGTCGAGCTGGACTTCATCGGTCGACGCGCTGCTGCGAACCCCGCCCCGCACCCGCGTGCAGTTGTCCAGATACTGCGTAAAGCTGGCTTGCCGCACTGCGGTGCCGGAAGTGCTTTCTGCACCATCGGCCATACCGTATTCGGCACGATCGACCCCCTGGCCTAGCTCCAGTGTGGAATAGTCCGAAGGTGCCAGGCTCAGATTGAGCATGTAACCCTGTTGCTTGCCGGTGGCCAGCCGCTCGGTGCGGCGATCCGCCAGCAAAGCCTGCTCGGCGCCATGCTCGCGCGCACCGGCCTGAAAAACACTGGCGCCAAAATCACGCAGCAACGAACCGGGCTGCCAGTATTTGCGCACGTCAAGCAGATAGCTGTTTTGCGCCACGTTACTGGCGTATTCGCCAAAGACAAATTGATAGGTAGTGCTGGTGCGTAGCTGACCGACGGCCATGTGCAACCGTAAATCGTTGACGGGATCATAGACACCGTTGAGCACTACTTCACTTTGGCGTGGTTGTATCGCCAGATGAATGCCGGCAGCCAGGCTCTCGGCCAGAATGGAACCATACGTGAGTTGCAGCGCTGTTTCGGTTCCGGTCGGGCGGCTGGCGATGGCACCCCAGCCCTGGTCGGGTGCGTCGTAACCCAACGTAAAGCCACCCGGATCCGCCTTGAAACGGGTCACGTCGGAAGCACGATGCGGTTGCGGCAAATCGGGCAGCGTTGACCCGATGTCCGTCTGCATGGCGTGGGCATGGCCCGTCGCCAGCAAGGCAAACAACAACGATTGCAAACGTAAAGGCGGACGTGAAGACAGACGTAAGGACATGGCAAACAGAAGCTTTGGAAGGACGATGCACGGTAACACAGTCGTGCTGCTGGCTTACATCTTGACACACTTGATACCGAATAGAGGGTGCCATGATGGCCTGCTCTGGTTAGGCTCAAGTCTCCCAAACACGCAACGCAGGAGCACTCCATGGAAACGATCCCAACCACCCCTTCACGCATCCATCCGCTGGCCGCCGGCGCCGCTGTCTCGGTGATTCTGGTGAGCTTGCTGGGCGTCGCGGCCATCGCCGGCATCCTGCCGAACTCGCACAGCAGTGACAACAGCAACAACGCACCTCTGGTGCAAAATGCCGGCGCACCGGTACTGGTACAAACCGCCGCAGGACTGCAATACATGCAACCGGTGACCGCGCCGATCGCGTCCGCATATCAGGTTGATCCGGTACAGGCACCCGTCGCTGTCAAGCAGGCCTCGACCGCCCGCCGCACCACACACACGCACCACACACAATCACAAACGTACGCACAGGCCGACACGGGTTATCGCAACGATGTACGCCAGCCGACCTATCAGCAACCGGCCCCCGTCGCCAATAGCCCGATCGGTATCGCGACCGGCGCGGTCGTCGGTGGCCTGCTCGGTAATCAAGTCGGCGGCGGGCGTGGACGTACTCTGGCTACGGTAGCCGGCGCTGTTGGTGGCGGATATCTGGGCAACATGGCCGGGCAAAAATACGGTTATTGATTGATGTCGATTCGATTGATGCCAATTTGATTGATATCGATTGACTGGCACGGAAAGAAAGCAGAAAGCCTCGCAGGACGCGAGGCTTTTTCATGTCTGGCGCGCGCGTTGCGACAGCGCGTCGGCGCTTGTATTTCTTGCGCGGGGTATCCACTGGAACCGCACTTCACCAAGGATGGCGATCAGCGATGTGGCTAGTTTCCGGTAAGTTTGCAGTCCCGGGACTTCGTGCAGCGAGGTCACATCATCGATCACGATCCGGCTGTCACCGTGGATCACCAGCGCCGCCGGTTGCAGTGGCAGTGCGGCCTCCAGCAAAGCCAGCAGCGCAAGGTATTCCGCCTGGTTGCTGTCGCCGTGACCGGCCTGGATGCTGATCTCGATAATGCTTCCCGACGGGCTGCGCAGCACGCCGCCCAGCCCGATACGTCCCGGGTTCGGCCACGCCGAACCGTCAAACCAGCCGTGCCATGCCGCAGGATCGGGCAATTTCTGGTGCTGCCTGGCGTGCCACGCAGCCGCTTTTTCCTGATGGTGCCGGTCACGCCGTACCAGCTCGTCCAGCCTGGATTGTCGGCGCAATGTCACCAGCTCCTGCAAGCCGCCTGGCTGCGCCACCGCTGTCAATATGTTGCGCAGCGCCTCGGCAACCGGCAGCCCCGCATTGCGCGACAGCCGGCGCGCTTGCACCAGCTCTCTGGCATGCGCCGTGGCACACAGCTGATCCCAGTCGGGCGGCTCTTCCCGGATGTCCACTGCACTGATTTGTGCTGCCTACTTGCTTTTGAACTTGCGCAGCAGCGCATCGAGCTGCGCGCTGGCTGCCGGCGCTACCGAGGCAGCCTGTTCGTCGCTGATCTCGTCATCGTCGGCGAACTCTTCCGCCAGGTTTTTCCAGCCGCGACTTTCGGCGAAGACGATGAAGTCTTCCGGCGCTTCCAGTACGATCAGCTTGTCATCCTGCAGGGCGATGTCGCCCGCAATCAGGTCGGGTCCGACATAGCCGAGGCCGTGCAAATGCTTGGTGATGTGGTGGATCAGGACGGCGTCTTCGGACAGCGGATCGTCGTTCATGGCATGGCGCAGGTCGACATAGACGTCGATCATGCCGTAGCCCTCATCAAAAATGCGGATCATGCTGATCTCGCGCAGGTTGCCGGAAGAATCCTTCGCAGTGAAGGACCCGCAAAGCTGGATATCGGTGTCATTGTTCATGCCTGCAGAGTACACCAGGATGGGCCGACGGGTCATCCTCCGGGACCACCAACTTGAAGAATCGCGGCATGGACCCATGTAACCGACTTCCCTCTTCGTGATCGCCTTCTGATGATTCCCTTATCGATACTTGACCTGTCCCCCATCGTGGAAGGCAGCGACGCAGCACAATCGTTTCGCAGCACGCTCAGCCTGGCGCAACACGGCGAGCGTCTGGGTTACCACCGCTACTGGCTGGCCGAACACCATGGCATGCCTGGTATCGCCAGCGCCGCTACGGCGGTCGTGATCGGCCATGTCGCTGCCGGTACCAGCACGATCCGGGTCGGCGCAGGCGGGGTCATGTTGCCGAATCATTCGCCACTCGTGATTGCCGAGCAGTTCGGCACGCTGGCGTCACTGTTCCCGGGTCGCATCGACCTGGGCCTTGGCCGCGCACCGGGTTCCGACCAGGCCAGCGCGCGGGCAATGCGGCGCAATCTGGCGAGCGATGCGGATGAATTTCCGCAGGATGTGCTGGAGCTGATGGCGTACTTCGAACCCTACAGCGGGCGAGGCGTGCGCGCTGTGCCCGGTGCCGGACTGGACGTTCCGGTCTGGATACTTGGCAGCAGCCTGTTTGGCGCCCAACTGGCCGCTGAGTTCGGTTTGCCGTATGCCTTTGCATCGCACTTCGCACCGGGCCAGATGATGCAGGCCATCGAGATATATCGGGCCCGCTTCAAGCCCTCGGCACGACTGGCGAAACCCTACGTCATGCTGGGTTTTAATGTGTTTGCCGCCGATACCGACGAAGAAGGGCGCTTGCTGGCGACTTCGATGCAGCAGGCCTTCGTGAACCTGCGCAGCGGTCGGCCATCCTTGCTGCAAGCGCCGGTACAGGGCTACCTGGAACGCCTGCCACCGGAAGCGCGTGCGATGCTGGAACACACGCTGTCGTCATCAGCGATCGGCGGGCCGGCTACCGTGGCCGCTGCGCTGGAGGCGTTCATTGGGCGCACCGGTGCCGATGAGTTGATGGTGACCTCGCAGATTTTCGATCAGGCAGCGCGCCAGCGCTCGTATGAAATTCTGGCCGAGGTGCATCAGCCCGTGGCCGCCTGAAGCGCCCCGCCTATGGTCGCGGCAGCAGCGCGCTGCGACGGCTGGCGAACGCCTCGGCTGGCTCGAACAAGGTCAGCGACGTCATCGCCCGCGTCATGGCGACATACAGCAAACGGCGCTCCTCGCCGAGATTGGCCGTACGCGGAAACTGGCCACGCTCCAGGTACGGGATCAGGACTTGCGGCCACTCCTTGCCCTTCGCGTATTGCACCGTGGTCAGATCCAGTTGTGCGCGACCTTTCAGGTAATTGAGCTTCTTGCCGATACTGGCCTGGCGCGCCGCCAGCTCCCTGAGAAAATCGGTGGCGGACTGATCGGGACGGTTGCCGGCAAAGCGGATAAAGGCGTCAATCGACCGCGTTGCCGAGTCCGCGCGCCCACGACTGACGAAGACACGACTGGTGGCGGACGCCAGGTCAAGCTGACGGACCGCGTAAGTCAGCAATTGCACGGCGGTGTTTTTTACGGCCACGTTCGCGGCCATCTCGCGCAGCGTCGCAACGACTTCTGCAAAGCGAATTTTCCAGCGTCCGGTACTATCCGAATCCACCGATGACACGCGGCACAAGATCCCCGAAAAAAAGGACTCCAGCGTAGCCGGTTCGGCGGTAATCATGCGTAACGCTTCTTTCCAGCGCCGTTCGTTTTTCAGCTCCGGCGCCAGCCGCTCGTCGAACGACAACAGCGACGCAAAATCGGCATCCGAATCAAACCGTGCAGACGCATACAGGCCGAGGCTGCGCACCAGTTTTTCGGTGGACAGCTTTTCGCCAGAGAGCGTGTCGTAACTGCCGGTGGCGATGTGCAGCAGGCCGCGCAGCATCAGTATCTCGGGGCGCACCAGATACGAATCAAAACCAGAACAGCGGTACGGGATTTCAGCATCGATCAGCTGGTTTTCGATGTCGATACTTTGGTCGGCATCGCGTACCACGACCGCAAAATCGCTCAGCTTGGCATCCTTGCGCGCCCGCGCTGCAGTGATCGTCGCGACCACCATGGCGGCACAATCATTGTCGGCTCCGGGCTGGTAGGGCATGTACGTCACCCTGGTGCTCAATCCCGGCTGCGACACGCATTCGCGCCGCATCATCGCTCCCGCCAGCGCCGACAACGACGATCCGAAGCGAAACGTGCGGGTGATCGCCTGCCGGGTCGCACCCGGAAACGCAAAATCAAATCCGTTCGACGACAGCGCCGGATCGGCCCCGCGTTCGGCATTGATAATCTGATCGCGGTCGCCCACCACCACCAGCCGCGCATGCCGCGCCAGCAATTGCACCAGTGCGAACTCGGCGGCATTGACGTCATGCCACTCGTCGACCACGCAGATGCGGAAACGCGGCAGCACGTTCACTGCTTCTGGCTGGCGTCGGAATAACCCGATCAGGTCGGTGACATGGTCGAACGGGCTTTGCCAGACACACTCGCCGGAATCGGTACCGCGCTGGCGTTCGACCTCTTTGCAGATTGCGATGAGTTCGGCAGATTCGTCGAGCGACTCGGCGATTTCATCGGTATCACGCGCCTCGAATTCCAGCGTGACGAGGTTGGCTTTCAGGCGCACCAGCAGACGAATGAAATCCTCGATGCGCTCATTGCTGTCAAACGAAAAATCAAAGTCGGTAAGGACACCGGCGTCGGCATAGCGCTGCCAGACCGCTTCGGCTGCGGCCACGATATGCGGCCGGATCTGCTCGTTGCTGTCGTAAAAAACCGGCATGTCGAGGTAACTCGCGCCGGCCATGCTGATCACTTGCTGGCGTGCGAATTCTTCGACGGTCTGGACCACGATGCCGCGTGGCGCGCCTTCTTCCACAAATTTTTGCGTCAGTCGTTCCTTGGCTCCCTGCGAAAAACACAGTGCGATGGCCTGCGCCGGTGCGACGCCTTTGTCGCAAGCGCGCTTGAGCACGCAGGCCAGCACGGTAGTCTTGCCGGCGCCAGCCACGGCTTCGATCATGGTGACCGGCTTGGTCGATTCGATGATCGCGATTTGTTCGGGGGTTGGTGAGACGGGCATGGGGCGAATTGGGTCGGAAATCAGTATGGTAGTCGAGCAGGGTGGGGACGCGGTGGAATGCCGTATTCAGATTCGTGTTTGCAGCCATGCGCGGCCTGCATCGGTGAGGCGGTAGCGCTGTAGTCGGCTTTTCGGCTGCGCAGGCAAAGTCATTTCCAAATAGCCCGTAGCGATTGCGGGAAGCACATAAGCCTTGCGGAAATAGTCGGCGTTTTTCAATCCCAGTGCTGATTGCAGTGCTTGGCGGCTCATCTCGCCGCGCACGGCGCGGAGTAACTTTTCGACTTCCATGGTGACTTCCATGGTGACTTCCATGGTGACTTCCGCGGTAAGCCTCTGCGCCAGCACATGCACCGGCAACCGGATCACAAACGCCGTGCGTTCGTCATCGCTCTCGAACACCGACAACGGCGAACCATTGGCCGCCATCACTTTGAGTATTTTTGGGATGCCGGTCGCACGGCCCTCGGTCAGATCCAGTTCTTTCAGGAACTCGCCGATGCGACGGTTGCGATAACGCCGACTCACTGCGCGTCCGGCCTGCAAATCCGCCAGCCGGATCGAGCGGTCCGGCCCTGGAAAACTGAACACCACCAGTTCGTCGTGGCTGATTCGTACCTCGATCGGCTCGCGCTCTTCGTACGAACGGTGATAGACCGCATTGACCACCGCTTCTTCAATCGCGGCATACGGAAAGTTCACGATACGCTGCGCCTCTGCGCGCTGCGGATGCTTGATGACGGTCTCATGCAGGTAATTACGCTGGATGTAATCGAGCGCCTCGCGCGTCATCCGACCCAGCGGTCCCGTGAAAATTTTTTCGACGAACCGGTCGCCACCGGCACCATCGGGAAACCACACCACATCGATCTGCGTGCCGGGAAAAAATTGCTCCGGCGTCGCATTGAAAAACAGCAGCCCGATATTCTTCGGCATCGGCGATTCACTCGCACCACCGACCACGTTCATTTGCCGCCCGAGCGCCTCGACCGACAAGGCCGGTGCGTCGTCCTGCAACTCACTGCCCACCTCGCGCAGGAACGCCTGCATCAGTGCTGGTGACAAGTCATCGACCCGCGCCGATTGCCGGAAGCGATCATCGAATGGCACCTTTGCGGTCAGACTCAGCAGTTCCTGCTCCAGCTCTCCCTTGGCCTCGACCGTGCTGCTGTAACGGCGCACATAGTAGTGCCACGACTTGTGCCGTGCCGTGACAGCGGCGGGTGCCTTGTAGGGCCGGGTTTGCCCGCCTGGCGCCCACAGGATGATCAGATGGCGTCCTTCAATCCGCTCCAGACTGAGTGTCGGAAAATACGGCGGCTGGATCAGTTGGCAACAGGCCAGCAGTTCTTGCTGAATCTTGTCGAGCTGGTGCCCGGGCAATCCTTCGGGTGGAAACACTGGCTGACCGTTGGCGTCGCAGTCTTGCCCCAGGACCAGATAACCGCCGCCCAGATTTTCGAAGTCGTTGGCAAACGCGCATATCGACCGCACGACCGGATCAGGATTCCAGCCTGCCTTGTACTCGATACGGGCGCTTTCAACTGTGCGCTGGCGCAGCAGGTCTTGCAGGTTGACGGGGAGTTTGGTGGTGGACTTTATGGTGGCTCTTCATGGGCACCGGGAGTGCCGGATAGTTGAAGAGGAGTTTGCCGCCATCGCGAAAATTGCGGACATGATCGCTATCGATCATCGGGTGCGTCTCAGGCATTTCCCACTTCGTGATGCACTTACGAGACAGTTCGCCAGCCCGAAAACCAGTTCACGCAGCACCACTTGCCAGCGATCGCAAGGCTCTGCGCCCAGCCCGACTTGGGCACCACGAAATGCAGCGGGTCGACATCAACGCCCCTGTGCGCTCATTGCTGTCAAACGAAAAATCAAAGTCGGTAAGGACACCGGCGTCGGCATAGCTGCGATGGCAACCAGTGAAGACGAATCAAACGAGTCGTGCCAGCAGCCAGCCTGTGCCGACAATATGGCTCAATGTCACGACCACCGACAAGCCGTGCAACCACTTGAAACGCTGCCGCTGGCCGGCGTCCGTAGCGCGATTAATCGCTGGCATCAACAGCTGCCATACGGGCACGGTGGACAGGGCGACACCAGCCATCACGACAGCGGCAGTGGCGTCATGCGCCCACCACGTCAAAGCCGCGAATGCTGCTGTGGCCACGACAAAAGCATAGAACCACGTGAAGGCGCGACGCAGTGTTGCACCTGCCGTTGCAGCTGGCAAAGTCGAGAAAAGCAACGCCGCAAGCCCGAACGAATACAGCGTCATTCCGCCAAACAGCAGCGCGGTGGCCAGCACCGCTAACGAATGTGTGATCACGAAATACCTTGTTATAGAGAGATTACCGAGCGCCGTGGACAGAACTTTGGCCACTGGCTGACAGGCATCAGCCAATTGGTTGCTGCCTGACGGCGTGAGGAAAAATTCCGGTCGCGTTACGTGCCCGACGCAAGAACATGCGCCGCGCCTGAAGATAACGTCAAATCCGGCTGACGATAATAACCCCTCGGCAATGATCGCGCTCCCGGTAACGCTGCCGGCCCCGATACCGCTCGGAGTCAGGTTTGCACTCCGCCATACGACGGCGGCGCGGTTCCTGGCGCAGCGTTCCGTGTACGACGCACCAGGCGCATGCATGAGCGATCGCCACGTCAACGTAGTGCTACTGACTTCAGGGAATTGCCGTTGCAACCGGGTTTAAAAAAGAGAATTAAACTGGTGTCCGCACTGTCGCAAACCAAGAGCGCTCTGCCAGGTCGTTATGGCGATCGGATAGTGACAGGGCGGTATGCGACCGCAGTCCCACCAAACACCTCTGAAGACGGAACACCCGGATGAAAAGCCAAGCCTGTTTTGAACTGCGCGACCTGCAAATCAATACCGATATCGGGACCTACGGTCCCCATGACATCGTGCCAGACAAGCATGTGCTGGACCTGACCTTGCAAGTCAATGCGAAAAAAGTCGTGATTGCCGAAGACGGTATGGCGTACGTGTTCGACTATGACCCTCTGGTCACGGAAATTATCCGTCTTGCCGGCGACGGCCATTACGCAACCCAGGAGCGACTTATTACCCGTATCGCCGAGGCATGTGCCGCTTATGCAGACATTGAATCCGTTGAAATCTGTTTGCGAAAATCCCCGGTCTATAACGGTTCCGGCTCGCTAGGCGTAAGGCTGATTGTGGATGCAAATACATTGACCGGCATGCGATAAAAAGAGTCGAGGGCGACAGGAAACGCGTCGTCTTTTCAGCAGACATTTTCAGGTTGGTTCAATGATCGGACGGATAAAGAGGAAAAAAAATGTGGCACTTCCGGAGTCTTGGCTGCATAAAAGCACGCAGGATACCGTGTGTCCATTGTGCGAACGACCCATACCGGGACAGCAGAAAGACGCCCACCATCTCGTACCCAAGTCGCAGGGTGGATCGCTGACCGTTGACCTGCATCGTATCTGCCACCGTCAAATTCATGCGCTTTTTACCGAAACGGAACTGGCGCGGCAATTTTCCACGATTGAACACTTGAAGCAACAAGATGAAATGCAGCGCTTTCTGAAGTGGGTCAAGACCAAGCCCGATGCTTTTTTCGAAAAGAGCCGGAAAAGCGCGCGACTGCGCAGCAAATAAAACCTCGCACATCAGGCACTATCAATGCATGACGGGAATAGTCAACATTCGGCAGGCCAGTGTTCGGAAACTCTCTGAAAATCATGAAGGAAATGACGTAATGGAAGTGGTCTGGTTCAAGCGCGACCTGCGCATTCGCGACCACGCGCCGCTGGCCGGAGCTGCCGCTGCCGGCCCGGTGCTGGCGCTGTTCCTGCATGAACCGGAGATCGTTCTCGCGCCGGATTTTTCAGCGGCCCATGGCGCCTTCATCCGTGAATGCCTCGATAGCCTGCATGCCGCCTTGCAGGACCGCGGTGCGGCGCTCGTGGAGATGACAGGTTCGGCGCCCGACCTGCTGGAGCAGATATGGCAACAGCAGCCATTTGCAACGCTGTGGAGCCATCAGGAAACTGGGAACTGGGCCTCGTACCAACGTGACAAGCTGGTCGCTACGTGGTGCAGCAAGCGCGGCGTGCGATGGCGGCAAACTCCGCAGAACGGGGTCATCCGCGGCCAGGAGGCGCGTGCGAAGCGTGACTGGCTCGCCGAACTCGATACCTATGCGAGCAGCGAGCCAGTCAAGGCGCCGCGCAATATTGTGCCGTCAGGGTTGCACCCGATGCTGGTCGCGTCCGTCGCACCGCTCCAGGCAGCCGGCCACGACAAGCCCGGCCGTGTCAGAGGCGGGCGCGCCGAAGCCATCCGGCTGCTGACCGAATTCATCCGGACCAAGATCATCCGTTATCCGCACGCAATTTCCAGTCCGATCTCCGCCGAGCATGGTTGCTCCCGGCTCAGTCCATTCCTGGCACACGGGGTAATCACGATGCGTGAAATCGTGCTCGCCATGAACCGGCGCGTGGACTCGCCGGAGCTTGCCGTCGACAGGTACCAGCGCGAGCGCCTGATCAATGCCCTGCGGTTTTTTGCCGACCGTCTGCGCTGGCGTGCCGGGTATTTCCAAAATATGGAATCGATGCCGCGACTGGAATTCGACAACATCCACCCCGGCATGAACGGGCTACGCGAAGCAGAATTCAACCCGTCGCATTTCGCGTGCTGGCGGGACGGCGAGACCGGGTATCCGATGGTGGATGCGGCGATGAAAATGCTGCAGCACACCGGCTGGATCAATATGCGCATGCGCGGCATGGTGCTGTCCTTTGCACTCAATGAACTGTGGCTGCACTGGCGCGAACCGGCGCTGTTTCTTGCACGGGAATTTGTCGACTACGAGCCGGCCATCCACTACAACCAGATGCAGATCCATGCCGGCACGGCTGGCGCAAGCAGCATGCTGGCCTATAACCCGGTCAAGCAGGCGCAGGAACTCGATCCCGCGGGCGTGTTCGTGCGGCGATGGTTGCCGGCGCTGCGAGCTGTGCCCGACGCGTATCTGGTCGCGCCGTGGAGCATGCCGCTGACGGTACAAGCTGCTTGCGGCGTGTTGATCGGTACCGACTATCCGGCACCACTGGTTGACCATCTGGACGCCGGGCGCCGGGCGCGTGCCCGGGTGGCCGACGCGCATATTGCCGCCGGTATCCGGCTGCGCGCAGTGCGTGGCGGGGCCGGGCAGAAAATGGCGGGAGCAAGTCAGGACGCGCTGTTTTAACGGCGCGCCGCGTGCGAGCCAGACACACCGCATCAAGACAAAACAGCCGTCGATCAGCATCGGCGCCGATCACTTTTCCAGGCGCTGTCGCGAGGCATGGCGCTTGCCACTTGACACCCAATCCTGGCGCGCTGGCAGGCAATCGTACCGGACCAGTGGCCTGCTAGCCCAATCTGTCGCGCTCCCCCAGCAACGCCGCACGCGTCACCGGATTTTGCAGTTGAGCCAGCCACCACTGCAGGGCGCGTCCTTGGCCTGACGTACCGCTCTTGCGCCAAGCGTAACTGGCCTGGATTTGCTGCTGCGTACGCTCCACGCTTCTGGCGACCAACCGTCCGGTATCGAGATAGGGTTGCGCGAGGCAGGTCGGCAAAAAACCGGCCCCCAGGCCGCGCACTTGCGCATCCAGTTTGGTCGGCATGTCTGCCACCGTGAAAACATCCTGCCCGGTCAGCAACCCTATCGACAAGCTCGTACCGCGTTTGACGGTGTCGGCAACGGCCACCGCCCGGTGCTGCCGGATCACCTTGTCGGATAACGGCTGCGTGGCGATTGCCAGCGGATGATGCGCAGCCACCGCAAAGACGAAGCTGACCGTGCCGAGTAGCTCACGGTGCAAACCGGTCTTGGTGTTGTCATCCATCACGACGCCCAGCGCCAGATCAGCTTGTCCCGACACCAGCGATTCGAGTGTGCCTGACAGCGTTTCGACACGCAGTTTCAAGCGTGTGGGTGGATTCAGGTTAAAAAAATTGGTACACAGTTCCATCACTGTCGCATGGTTGATGATGCTATCGACGGCAATGGTCAACTGCGGTTCCCAACCAGTGGCCACGCGTTTGACACGATTGGCGACGGCGTCAATTTCGGCCAGCAGGCAGCCGCTCTCGCGCAACAATTCCGTCCCCGCTTCGGTCAGTTTGGCCTGGCGTGAACGGCGGTCGAACAACAGGACATCGAGAGCCTCTTCCATCTGGCGCACGCGATAGGTCAGGGCGCTTGGCACCATATTGCTGGCCCGCGCGGCAGCAGCAAAACTGCCCGTCTCGGCGATCACCTGGAGCATGGAGAGAGCGGCGGGAGTCAATGCATCGCGTGGTGTGGGCATAGTGGAAGTCGGAATTCAGATCGCTTGCATCATGCCATCAATTAACGGCCCTCGGACCCGGAGCATGGCAACACAGTCCCCGCCAGGTAAGAATGGCGACCGCGATCACTACCCCTGCAAACTCAGCGCTTACGGTGGGCAGTTACCTCGGCCACGCGCTGGCCGAACAGTTTGGCAGTATCGAGATCGCTGGCGTGGACGACCCCTTGGCAAATTTCTTGAACTGCCAGGGCACACTGCCCATATAGGTAGGGCGGCCCATGATGACGGCGTCAGCGGCAACCAGTGCCTCCCAACCACCTTCGGACAAATTGCCCTAGGCATCAACGACGAGGAGTTACGCGCCAGCGCCATGCGCGACGGCCTCTGCCATGCGTTTTGTGTGACCCTAACCCGAGTAATACACCATGGCGATCGTTACCATTTTTTCCCCATGGCGGACCTGCGTTAAATCCATAATGGCAGGCACCTGCCCGAGTCACCCGATCCGTTCAATCCATATTGTCAAGCCGCCAGGTCGAAGACCAGCACCTCGGCATTGCTACCGTTGGCCAGCGTGATGCGGCTTTCCGCTTCCAGCAATACCGCGTCACCTGCGCTGAGGGATTGGCCGTTGACTTCAAGCACGCCACGCACCAGATGCACATAGGCTTTACGGTGTTGATCGAGCGCTAGTTCCGCGTGCTCAGTGCCGTCGAACAGACCCGAATACAGTGCGGCATCGGCGTGGATGGTCACGGAGTCTTGTGCGCCATCTGACGAGGCGATCAGACGCAGTGCGCCACGCTTGTCTGCCGCCGGAATCGTCTTCTGCTCGTAACCCGGCGCAATGCCCGTCACGTTCGGCACAATCCAGATCTGCAGGAAGTGGGTGGTCTGATCCTTGGCATGGTTGAACTCGCTATGCGCGACACCCGTGCCGGCGCTCATGCGCTGCACGTCACCCGGCGGGATGCCTTTGACGTTGCCCATGCTGTCCTGATGCGCCAGTTCACCCGAAAGTACATAGCTGATGATTTCCATGTCGCGATGACTGTGCTTGCCGAAGCCCATGCCCGCTGCAATATGGTCTTCGTTGATGACGCGCAGGTTGCCCCACTCCATGTGCGCCGGATCGTGATACCCGGCGAACGAAAACGAATGGTAGCTTTTGAGCCAGCCGTGGTCGGCATAGCCGCGGTCTTGCGATTTGCGAAGGGTCAGCATGGGGCGTTCTCCTGGTGGATGACAGCTTGCATTATTGCTTGATAGCTTCGACCGGAAGCTCGATCGTCACGTCGTCGCCGACGGTGGGTGTGTATTTGCCGGCATTGAAGTCGGTCCGCTTGATGGTCACCGTGGCGTTCGCACCAATTGCCTCTTTCTTCAGCATCGGGTGCGGTCCGGCCACGAAAGAAGTGATGGTCAATGTCACTGGCTTGGTCACGCCCTTGATGGTGAGGTTCCCCTCAACTTTGGCTGGCTTGTCGCCGTCGAAGACCACTTTGGTTGATTTGAAGGTTGCGGTCGGGTACTTGGCTGTGTCCAGAAAGTCAGCGCCCTGAATATGTTCGTTGAACAGCGGGAAGCCGGTGTTGACCGAGCGCGTGTCGATGACGATGTCCACGGAGCCGGTCTTGGCAGCCTTGTCGACGACGATCGTACCGGTGGTTTTGTCGAAGCGCGAAAGCTGGGTCGAAAACCCCAAATGGCTATACGAAAAACGCGGCAACGTGTGGGTGCCGTCGATTACAAAAGTTTCCGACGCAGCCAGAGCAGGTGCAGATGCGGCGAGAGCAAGAACGAGGCCGGCGAATTGCTTTTTCATGAATTTTTCCTGGTGATGTTTCAGTGATTTAGTGGAGCGATAGTCTTGCTTCCTGCGTCGCTGTACAGCGTTGGGCAGGATTCGGCACAGCTGGAATGCGGATTCTTCGCGGCGTGCATGCGTGGCATTGCCTCCTGAAGCAATACATTGTGCCTTTGCTCTCATCGTCGATGGAGCGTGCAATTTGATGACATTGTTCAAATTAACTGAACGAAAATGAAGCGACTGCGCACTGTCTGTACTGCAATGGAAAGGAATCAGGGCTATCTGCCTGCAATTCGCCCGCACAAACCTGGCAGCAAGAGGTTCACGCGCAGGTGGCAAAAAGTGCCGGTTTAACTCCGACTGGCATTAATTTTTACGTAAAAAAAGAGGGCTGCATTCGCAGCCCTCTTTTTGCTTCTGTCGTTACGCCGTTATCCCTCTGCGTTTCGGATCTGCTACCGACGATCAAATATCAATATTCCCCGCCTGCAAAGCATTGGCTTCGATAAACGCCCGGCGCGGCTCCACATCATCGCCCATCAGCGTCGTGAAAATCTGATCCGCTGCAATGGCATCATCAATCTGCACCTTGAGCAAGCGGCGCACGGCCGGGTCCATGGTGGTTTCCCACAGCTGCATCGGGTTCATTTCGCCCAGACCTTTGTAGCGCTGCTTCGAGACGCCGCGTTCGGCTTCCTCGCGCAACCAGGCCATGGCCTGATGGAAATCGTTGATGCGGGTTTCCTTGATGCGTTCACCGGTGCCACGACGTACCATCGCACCTTCGCCAAGCAAGCCCTTGAAGGTCGCGGCGGCATTGGCCAGCACCTGGTAATCCGGGCCACTGACAAAGTCGGCGTCGATCACGCTGACCTTGATATTGCCGTGGTACATGCGCTGGATACGCAGCTGGTGCTTGTCGGACAAGCTATCCGATCGCACGATGATCTCGACCGATGGATCGTTGATCGTGGCCATCATGGCGGCGGCGGATTGGGCCGAGCTTTCCGGCGTGCTCAGGTCCAGCGTGACGCCGGTCATGATCGCTGATAACGCGGCATTGTCGACCGCGCGCGCCAGTCGCATGATGATCGCGTTGGCGGTGTTGTACTGACGGACCAGTTCGGCCAGCGCGTCACCGCTGATGGCATCGGCGTTTTCCTGCGGGATCAGGGCGGCGTCATTGAGTGCGATCTGCATCATGTAGGCGGCTTCTTCGACATCGTCCTTCAGGTAGCGCTCGTCACGACCGTGCTTGACCTTGTACAGCGGCGGCTGCGCGATGTAGACATGGCCACGCTCGACCAGTGCCGGCATTTGCCGGTACAGCAGCGTCAGCAACAGCGTGCGGATGTGCGCGCCGTCGACGTCGGCGTCGGTCATGATGATGATGCGGTGGTAACGCAGCTTGTCGGGATTGAATTCATCGGGGCCGATACTGGTGCCCAGCGTGGCGATCAGGGTGGTGATCTGCTCGGACGACAGCATCTTTTCAAAGCGGGCTTTTTCGACGTTCAGGACCTTGCCGCGCAGTGGCAGGATGGCCTGGAATTTACGGTCGCGACCTTGCTTGGCGGAGCCGCCGGCGGAGTCCCCCTCGACGATGTACAACTCGCACAGGGCCGGATCTTTTTCCTGGCAATCGGCCAGTTTGGAGGACAGGCCGAGGCCGTCCATGACGCCTTTGCGACGCGTCAGTTCGCGGGCCTTGCGCGCTGCTTCACGGGCACGCGCGGCTTCGACGATCTTGCCGCAGATGATCTTGGCGTCGTTCGGTTTTTCCTGCAGATAGTCCGACAGGGTCTTGGCGACGATCTCTTCGACCGGGCCGCGCACTTCGCTGGAGACCAGCTTGTCCTTGGTTTGCGAGCTGAACTTCGGCTCCGGTACCTTGACCGACAGCACGCAGGTCAGACCCTCGCGCATGTCGTCGCCGGTGACTTCCACTTTGGCGCGTTTGGCGAACTCGTGCTCTTCGATGTATTTGTTGATGACCCGAGTCATGGCCGCGCGCAAGCCGGTCAGATGGGTGCCGCCATCGCGTTGCGGGATATTGTTGGTGAAGCAGAGCACTTGCTCGTTGTAGGCATCGTTCCATTGCATCGATACATCGACGCTGATGTTGGTGTTCTGGTCGGACAGTTTGTCGCCAGTGGCCTGAAACACCGTCGGATGCAGGACGGACTTGCTCTTGTTAATGTATTCGACGAAACCACGGGTGCCGCCTTCGAAGGCGAATTCTTCTTCCTTGCCGGTGCGCTGATCGCTCAGTTTGATGCGCACGCCATTGTTCAGGAAGGACAATTCGCGGATGCGCTTGGCCAGGATGTCGTAATGGAATTCGATGTGGTTGAAGATGTCTTCGTCGGCCCAGAAGTGCACTTCGGTGCCACGCTTGTCGGTGTCGCCGATCACCTTGATTGGTGAAATCTGCACGCCGTCGACGGTGTCGATGATGCGGTGCTGCGGAATTCCGCGCACGAACTCCATGTAGTGCACTTTGCCGTCGCGCCGCACGGTCAGCTTCAACAGCTTCGACAAACCATTCACGCATGACACACCCACACCGTGCAAACCGCCCGACACCTTGTACGAGTTCTGGTCGAACTTGCCGCCGGCATGCAGTTCGGTCATGACGATTTCGGCAGCGCTGCGCTTGGGTTCGTGCTTGTCGTCCCACTTGATGCCGGTCGGAATGCCGCGCCCGTTATCGGTGATCGAGATGGAATTATCGGAATGGATCGTGACGTTGATTTCGGTACAGTGTCCTGCCAGCGATTCATCGATCGAATTGTCCAGCACTTCGAACACCAGATGATGCAGGCCGGTGCCGTCGGAGGTGTCACCAATGTACATGCCAGGACGCTTGCGTACTGCTTCCAGCCCTTCGAGGATCTGGATGGAGGATGCGCCGTACTGGCTGGATTGCGGCTGGCCTGGACTATCTTGGGGAATCGCGGACATGGGTACCTTCTAAACGGTGACTGACTGCTGGGGCTGACTCTGCGAACCAACTACCTGATGAACTGAAAAACGGAATTCTGCAAAGACGACTGCGGTAACACGGCAAGGGCCAACCGGGCCCCTTGCACCAAACATTCAGGGCGGATCAGATCCGCATCGGCATGACGACGTACTTGAAATCGGCATTGTCGGGAATGGTGATCAAGGCCGACGAATTGGCATCGCCCAGTGCGACGTTGACCTGATCGCACTTGAGGTTGTTCAGCACATCGAGCAGGTACGTGACATTGAAGCCGATGTCGACGCTGTCACCACCGTAATCGATTTCGATTTCTTCGACCGACTCTTCCTGATCGGCATTGGTCGAACTGACCTTCATGCTGCCCGGTGTGACGATGCAGCGTACGCCCTTGAACTTGTCGCTGGTCATGATCGCGGCGCGCTGCAACGAGCGCAGCAACTGGTCACGGCCAAGCGTGAAGTTGTTCTTGTACCCCTTCGGCACAACGCGGGTGTAGTCCGGGAACTTGCCTTCGACCAGCTTCGAAATCAGTTCGATGTCGGCAAATTTTAGCTTGACCTGGTTGGTGGCGATGTCGATATGGACCAGTTCGTCGGTGTCTTCGAGCAGGCGCTGCAATTCGATGATGGTCTTGCGCGGAATGATGACTTCCTGACGCGTGAATTCCTGGTCGGTCTCGACCTGGCAAAACGCCAGCCGGTGACCATCGGTTGCCACGGCAATGACATGCTTGCCATCGACGACCAGCAGCAAGCCATTCAGGTAATACCGGATGTCTTGCTGGGCCATCGAAAAATGGACCATGTTGAACAGATGCTTCAGGGTTTTTTGCGGCAGGCTCAGCTGCGCGCTGTAATGCTCGGCTTGCGTGACGGTCGGGAATTCTTCGGCCGCGAGCGTTTGCAAGGCAAAACGTGATTTGCCGGACTGCACCGTCATGCGTTTATTCGCCATCGTCAGCGACACATCGCCGGACTCGGGCAGGGCACGCAGGATGTCGAGCAGCTTGCGCGCAGCCACTGTGGTGGCGACCGCTTCGCCGCCGCCCTCGACCTTGATGTGGGTCGTGATCTGTACTTCGATGTCGGTCGACAGGAACGACACGGTATCGCCTTCCTTGCGAATGAGGATATTGGCCAGAATCGGCAATGTGTGCCGACGCTCGACAATACCGCTCACAATCTGCAGCGGCCGGAGTAGGGTGTCTCTGCTGGTTTTGACCAATTGCATGGTTTTATCCTTGGTGATGATTGTTGGTGGAAATGGCGCCAGTGATTTTTCCCTGCCACTGGTTCCGGCCCCGTGAGTCGGACTGCAATTTTGTCCATCGCGTATTTTGACAGAAAAGGCGTCATTTCTTCAAAAACCACGACGCAGATGTTGCCGACCTGTCCCGCTGCCACCCATGTCATGTGGAGTTATCCACAGGCTGGCAGGCAGCGGTCGCTCAGCCTTTCAGTGTTTGTTCCAGTACGTGCAATTCATGATTGCATTCGGGATTTTTGGAGCGATCCGCGGCAATCTTGCGCACCGCATGCAACACGGTGGTGTGATCGCGCCCGCCGAACAGGTCGCCAATTTCCGGCAAGCTCTTCTGGGTCAGTTCCTTGGCCAGGTACATCGCGATCTGGCGTGGCCGGGCAATGTTGGCCGGGCGCTTTTTGGAGTACATGTCGGCGACCTTGATATTGAAAAAGTCGGCGACCGTCTTCTGGATGTTTTCAACGGAAATCTGCCGATTCTGGACCGACAGCAAATCCTTCAACGCATCCTTGACCACTTCGATCGTGATGTCCTTGCCATGAAAACGCGAGAACGCGAGGATCTTGCGCAGTGCGCCTTCGAGCTCGCGCACGTTCGAGCGCAGGTGCTTGGCCACGAAGAAGGCCACGTCGTCCGAAAAATTCACGCCTTCCTGGTTGGCTTTCTTCAGCAAAATTGCAACCCGCATTTCCAGTTCGGGTGGCTCCACCGCTACCGTCAGGCCAGAGTCGAAGCGCGAAATCAGGCGGTCATCCATGCCGGTGATTTCTTTCGGGTAGGTATCGCTGGTGATGATGATCTGCTTCTTGGCGGCGATCAGTGCCTCGAACGCATAGAAGAATTCTTCCTGGGTCCGGCTTTTGCCGCCGAAGAATTGAATATCATCGATCAGCAGCACATCCAGCGAATGATAGTAGCGCTTGAAGTCGTCGAAACCCTTGCGCTGATACGCGGTCACGACGTCACGCACATACTGCTCGGCATGGATGTAGCGGATCTTGGCGGACGGATTATCTGCCATCACCTGATTACCAATCGCGTGGATCAGATGGGTCTTGCCGAGGCCGACGCCGCCGTACAGGAACAGCGGATTGTAGGAAACCCCGGGGTTGCTGGCGACCTGAATTGCCGCCGCTCTTGCCAGCTGATTGGCCTTGCCGGTCACGAAACTGTCGAACGTCAGTGCAGTGTTAACCCGGCTCTGATCACGTCGCGGGGCGCTCTCGACCGGGGGCAGATCGACCAGGCCATCGGCCGTACCACGGATGCCGTCGATACCGTTGGCTTCAGCACGTATCACCGCGGGCATTGCCGCTGCGGGTTTGCGCGGCGCGTTGAGGCGTGGGTCGAGGACGAACTGCACATCGATCGGCTCTTCCCAGTATTGGCCAGCCAGTACCGTAATGCGATTGGCAAATTGCGTTTTGACCCAATCCAGCTTGAACCGGTTAGGCGCAGCAATGCGCAAGCGGCCATCTTCGTAATCGAGCGGGATGAGCGGTTTGATCCAGGCGCTGAATTGCTGCGGCGTTAATTCCTGCTCTAACTGGGCGGAGCAGGTTTGCCAGAAATTATCCATGCATCTCTAAATGAAAAAGGGGAGGCGGGGGCCATGTGGTCATTCCCCGCAGACTGGTCGTGGTCGTCAGCGAGGGCAGGCCGCGCGCTGGCGTATTCTACCCTTGACGGGAAGAGTTATCCACAGGCGCGGGCGACTATTTCGGCACCGGACGACGCTCCGGCGCGCGTGAGGAAATGTCTCTAAGTAATTGACAAGGCAACGGAAAGTGCTGTCTAATCCCGGGTTCACTGTTCACCCGCTTGCGAACCATGCTGTTGCCGTTAGCAGCTTCATCCGCCTCTGGGTACAGAGTGAAGAACGAATGAAGCGCTTTCGGGCATTGGGACGCATCGTCAAACCCGGGCCTGAACATTCCGCGAGCCTTCATACTCCGGCTTTAATACTCCGATTTTTTTCTGCTGATTAGCGAGACCATAATGAAACGTACTTATCAACCTTCCGTCGTTCGCCGCAAGCGTACCCATGGCTTCCGCGCACGCATGGCAACCCGCGGTGGCCGCGCAGTGCTTAACGCACGTCGCAGCAAGGGTCGTAAGCGCCTGGCCGCTTAAGACCTGTCGCAACGGCTTGAAGCTGGCGTGACCGGCGCTCGTTCACAGGACTTTGCACGCGAACGGCGCATCGTTAAAACGGATGAATTTTCATCCGTTTTTCGTTTGCGGCCCGTGTATCGTACAGCCCATTTCGTGCTGTACACCCGCGTCAATCAACTGACCCATGCCCGCCTTGGCGTGGTGGCTGCCAAGCGACTGGCGCCGCGCGCCGTGACGCGTAACACCATCAAGCGCACCACGCGCGAATTGTTCCGGATCGCCGAACTGCCGCCTATCGATTGCATCGTCAGATTGTCAAAACCGGTCAACGTGCGCAAAGGGCCCGCCACCACGGCCAGCCTGAAACGCGAATTACGGTCCGAATTGCTGCGCCTGTTTGCTTCGCAGCGCCCGGAGGCCCGATCGTGAAGACGCTCATGCTGCTTTTCTTGCGTGGATATCAGTTGGGGATTAGCCCGTTTCTTGGCCAGAACTGCCGGTTTTATCCCAGTTGCTCCAACTATGCAGCACAGGCAATTAGCGAGCACGGTGCCCTGAAAGGCGGTATCCTCGCGGCCAAGCGTCTTGCCAGATGCCATCCGTGGCATCCGGGCGGAATTGATCCGGTGCCGACGCGCGGCGCCATCGACGCTGAACCTGCATCGGCATCGACCTGCAATCATCCCCATTCCTGAATTCCTTAATTCCTGACCACTACTCAATTATTTAAAACACTTATGGATATCCGACGTACCGTGCTGTGGGTTGTGTTTTCCTTGTCAATATTGATGCTATGGGACAAATGGCAGCAGCATAATGGCAAGCCACCAATGCTGTTTCCTGGCGCCAGCGAACAAGTAAAACCGGCAGCCACAACCACGCCAGCCACACCAGCCACACCTACTGCCAGCTTGCCAGCGTCCGGTGTAACGACCGCATCCGGTATCGCAACGGCACCTGCCACCAAGGGCGAAACCATCACCATCACGACCGATGTCTTCAAGGCAGACATCGACACGCTGGGCGGAGAACTGAAGCGACTTGAGCTGCTCAAGCACGTCGATACTGTGGACAAGACCAAGAATGTGGTCCTGTTTGACAGTAGCGCCAGCCGTACCTATCTGGCTGACACGGGTCTGATCGGTGGCGACTTCCCTAGTCACAAATCGCTCTTCACCGCCAGGCCGGGCGTGCGCACCATGGACTCCAGCGGCGCACTGCAGGTGGTAATGGATGCCGAGCAGGGCGGCGTCAAGCTGACCAAGACCTACACGTTCAAGCGCGGCGACTACCACATCGACCTGAAGCACGATGTCACCAATACCGGCGCTACGGCGGTGTCGCCATCGCTTTACCTGCAACTCGTTCGCGACGGCAGCAAGCCAGCCGGTGAGTCCTCGTTCTACAGCACCTTCACCGGTCCCGCTGTCTACACCGATACCGACAAATTCCAGAAGCTGACTTTCGATAAAATCGAAAAAGGTACCGAAGAGCACGCCACCAAGGCTGACAACGGCTGGATTGCATTGATTCAGCACTACTTCGTCTCAGCCTTCGTCCTGCCAGCCAAGACCCAACGCGAAATTTTCACGAAAAAGGTCGGCACCAATCTGTACGCCGTCGGTAGCATCGTACCGCTGGGCAGCATTGCTGCTGGCGCAAGCACGTCACTCGATACGCAACTGTATTCCGGTCCGCAGGAATCGGCGGTACTCGAACAGACTGCCCAGGGCCTGGATCTGGTCAAGGACTATGGCTGGCTGACCATCATCGCCAAGCCGATTTTCTGGCTGATGACGCAGATCCATAAAATCCTCGGCAACTGGGGCTGGACCATCATCGTGTTGACGATCATGATCAAACTGGCATTCTTCCCCCTGTCTGCCGCAAGTTATCGCAGCATGGCAAAAATGAAGTTGGTCACGCCGAAAATGACGGCGATCCGCGAGCGCTTCAAAGGCGATCCGCAAAAAATGAATCAGTCCATGATGGAGCTGTACAAAACCGAAAAAATCAACCCGCTCGGTGGTTGCCTGCCGATCGTGGTGCAGATCCCGGTCTTCATTTCGCTGTACTGGGTTCTGCTGGCCAGCGTAGAGATGCGTAACGCGCCGTGGCTGGGCTGGATTCATGACCTCGCCTCACCCGACCCGTTCTACATCCTGCCGGTGCTGATGGCCATCTCGATGTTCATCCAGACCAAGCTCAATCCAACGCCACCCGACCCGATGCAGGCCAAGGTCATGATGTTCATGCCGATTATTTTCTCGGTCATGTTCTTCTTCTTCCCGTCCGGACTGGTGCTGTACTGGGTCGTCAATAACGTATTGTCGATTGCCCAGCAATGGGTGATCACCAAGAAAGCGGAACAGAAGCTGGCTTGATACCGGCGTACCCGTTGTTCAAGGCCCGTGAATTGTTTTTCACGGGCTTTTTTATTGATTGATACTTTCCAACAAACGCTAGAATTGCTCATGACTTTAGACTCTTCTCCCATCGTAGCGATCGCCACGGCGCCAGGCCGCGGCGGTATTGGCGTGGTGCGCGTTTCCGGCAAAAACCTCGGCACCATGGTTACTGCCATTTGCACGCTACCGCAGGGCGCAGCCCTGCAACCCCGGCATGCCACTTACACGAATTTTGTCGATGCCGATGGCAGCGTGATTGATCAGGGATTGGCACTCTATTTCAAGGCGCCGCATTCTTATACGGGCGAAGATGTCCTCGAGCTGCAGGGACATGGCGGTCCGGTGGTGATGCAGTTGTTGCTGGCACGTTGCCTGCAAGCCGGTAATGGCATTGATTTGCGCATGGCACAGCCGGGTGAATTTACCCATCGTGCCTTCCTCAATGACAAGCTCGACCTGGCCCAGGCCGAAGCCGTCGCCGACCTGATTGAAGCGTCGACTGAAGCGGCGGCACGCTCTGCATCGCAATCGCTGTCGGGGGTCTTTTCCAGCATCATCCACACGCTGGTCGAACAGGTCACTCAATTGCGCATGCTGGTGGAAGCGACGCTGGATTTTCCGGAGGAAGAAATCGACTTCCTCGAAAAATCCGATGCGCGCGGCAAGCTCGACACCATCCGCAGCAGCCTGGACCAGGTCTTCCAGCAAGCCGCGCAAGGTGCGTTGTTACGCGACGGCCTCAATATCGTGCTGGCAGGCCAACCGAACGTCGGCAAGTCATCTCTGCTGAACGCGTTAGCGGGCGCTGATGTCGCCATCGTCACGCCAATTGCCGGTACCACGCGCGACAAGGTGACCGAAACTATCCAGATCGAAGGCATTCCACTCAACATTATCGATACCGCCGGGATTCGCGATAGCGCCGACGCCGCCGATGACGTCGAACGCATCGGTATCGCGCGCACCTGGGCTGCCGTCGAGCAGGCCGATGTCATCATCCACATGCTCGATGCCTGTCGCGGACCGACACTGGCAGACGAGCACATCACGGCGCGCTTTCCGGACAACGTACCGGTCATGCGTGTCTGGAACAAGATCGATTTGTCCGGACACCGGCCGGCCATCGATCGACTGGACAACGCGACACACATTTATTTGTCCGCCACGGACAAGCTGGGAATGGAGTTGTTACGCGCAGAGTTACTTCGGCTTGCCGGATGGCAGCAAACCGGCGAATCGCTGTACCTGGCGCGGGAGCGTCATCTGATAGCACTCGGTGCTGCGCGGCTGCACCTGAACGCAGCTGCCGAACATGCCGCGCTCAATGATCATGCGCTGGACTTGTTTGCCGAAGAGTTACGCTTGGCGCAAGACCGGCTTAGCAGCATCACGGGCGAGTTCACCTCGGATGATTTACTTGGGGTTATTTTTAGTCGGTTTTGTATTGGGAAATAAACCTGCACTTGCTTCGATATGCCGCGCGAGTGCTTAGCCGGAAGCCATACAGAATTGCTCGGTAGTGACCGTCAACACCGCGACCGATGAGCCGGTGCGGTCGATCAGGCCCATGATCTGTTCGACCTCTTTATGGCATTGATTGATGGCGCTATTGATACGCTGGCGCAAATCGACCGGACACTGCTCGGCATGTTGCGCCTGCAGATTGACCAGTCGCGCCATGCGCAAACGGCTTTCGGCCAGATGGCGTGCGGCAATTTCGATGAATTCAATATGCAGATCGCCCGCAAGTTTTGCCAGGCGCCGGGTGTCGGCGGTCAGTAGTGACATATCGGCACGTAGTCGCACCACACTGAGTTCAAACACGTTACCCGGTGAACGCGCGAGGTGGGTTTTCACCTGCAGCGCCTGTTGCTGCAACTGCGTCAGCTTGCGGACATTCTCGGCGATTTTCTGGCCTAGCACGTCGATATCTGCGCGTCGCTCGCAGAAATGAATCAAGGCAAGCTGAAAAGGATTTTGCTCTGCAATTGACATCGGGGCTTCCTCAAGGCGGCCGACAGGCTGCCAATTAGTGAGTATTGGTTACGATAAAATACTAACCACTAACCGCTTCGATGTATAGCAAAAGTTATTTTAAGGAAATCGATCTGTTCTTGGCTGCTCAGCGCGTGGTGAACGACCAGTTACGCGTTACAGCCACTCCGGATACCGTACCGATGAACTGGACATCGTAAATGGTCGCTGCGGTCAACACGGTGAGGGGAACAATCGCTGCCGCTGATGTCGGTGTTTCAGGATCGTCAGCATGAATCAGCAAGCGCGTGGCAAGTGCAACGCCGCCGCGCGGCGTGATCGTGAATCGCTGCGTCAGGACGGTTGCATCGATATCAGCATGGACGCTGACCGGGTAACCGACCGCATTCTGACCGGGAATCGGATCAGGTGATTCCTGATCGCTGTAAAAAATTGGCGATACATTTTGTTGGCCGGTGAACGGATAGACGGCGAGTTGGCCTGTACCGACACCACCGCTCAAGCCGTTGGCCGTGAAATCTACCGTAAAAAAGTTATAGCCAGTGGCACTCAATCCCGCCGATCCGGCGCCAGCTTCCTTGAATTTCGGTTCGAAAATGACGAACCGATGATAGATGGCCGTAATCAGATCATCTGCATTGGCGGCACCTGACAAGTCACCGCTTGCGGCAATGACTTCGCCGAACGCGTAGCCGGTGGTCGACGTGAATGCGTAATTGGCAGCAGTCAGACGGTTCGCTACCTCGGTACCGGTAAAGCCCTGGCTTCCCGGAATCTGTGTGTGGGTAATCGTGTCGTTGATTTTCTGGTAATTCGAGTGCCCCTGGGCGGCGATATCCACTTGCCTGTTGCGACTCAGGACCGTCAGTCCCATTTGCTGGCGACGAAAATTAATCTGATTGAATCCATCTGTCGCGGTGTTGCCGGTCAAAACTGGGGCACCGGGGTCGGCGATTGTGCGGACCGCGCTCTGGTCGGTTGCCGGCGTCGCTGTCGATGCCCCGCCGCCGCCGCAAGCCGACAGTGCTAGTGCCAGTGCCAGCGAAGCAAGATGGGCAGCAAATCGTCGGGACTGAATCATGAGGTAGTGCTCCTGAAAATTCCGCAGCAAAGCTCTTTGCCGGACGCGCGAGCTTTGCTCAAGGCAAGGCGGAAGTCACAGGGATGGTATACAAAAAAATTGCGGGCCGTGGAAGTCGCTGTACCGCAATGCGGTCAGCTAGTCTCGAACACGCCAGCAATGCGGTTTTTTTGCACGTTGCTCCAGTCGAAGTACTGACCGTTCATTGCTACATAAACACCATGTGGCAAGACTTGCGCCATCGCGCAGGCGAAACCGAAATTGAACAAGGCGTCGGAATTGGCAATTTCGTAGGGGATCATCGCTCCTGTCAGAACAATCGTTTTTGGTATCCCGGCAGACCCGAGCACTGCGGCAGTTTCGCGCATGGTGTCGGTGCCATGAATGATGACGATGGCCGTCTCGATTGAGGCAAGGCAGCAGTCGCGTATGCGTTCGCGGTCCGCGTCCTGCATCTCCAGAGAATCCAGGAACGGTAATTCTTCCAGTACCACAGGCAGTGTCAGCCGGGCGCGTTTGATGGCACCTGCGAGATGCCCTGCGCCAAAGGTCAGCTTGCCAGCAATCTCATCGTAATGTTTATCAAAAGTACCACCGGTGGCGATTACGCGTAACGTCATGGGAAGCAGGCGGGTCGCCTGTTGAAGATCAGATCGGAGGGTTATTGTAATTTAATCCGCGTAGCGCCTGCCGCCCGGCGGGAAACGGCGGTTGCGCCGCTGGCTTCAGCCGGTCCAGCGAAAATTGCCGAAGATGCTGGTGCATGCTCTGGTTGATGGCAATCGCGGCCTGCATCAGGAGCAGGTCAACCGCAAGATTGGCATGATGTACCACCGGCTTCAACGCCGTTCTGGAGGGCGGCGTTGCTGCGAAAGTGACGCAGCGGTAGACATCTTCCAGAGTCACCTCGGCCGGGTCGACAGCCAGTTGCCACAAACCATTGGTCGTTTCAGTGATCAAGCCATTGCGCGCCAGTTCCAGACATCGCTTGCCAAGCTCTCGCGCAGTCCTGCCGGTACTCTGCGCTAACTGCGCAAGGCTGAGGGACTGCGGTGCCACGGACACCAGTTTGCCCAGCACCTCAGTGATTGCGCAAAATCGTGCGTGGACATCACCGCTACCAAGAATAAAATCGGGAACCACTGTCATCGCCGCTCCGTGTGTACGCACAATCATCGCGCGAGGCCATACCCCGACCCCGCTTCCGTATCCTGGCGACACATGGAAGAAGTGAGACTGCCCGGTCAGTCAGGAACGGACACATCGTAGACGAGCGGAGCAAGGCAAAGCCAATGCCATGTTCGCATTACTTTATGCGAAACAGACATAGATATTAGCGTCAGAGACTCAATGATGGACGGCGCGAGCTGTAGCGGGAAGCGCTGCCTGATGGGAATGGAACAGACGTACTGAAGTTCAACCGGTCCAGCGAAAATTGACGCAAATGCTGGAACACGCTCTGGTTGATCGCCATCGCTGCCTGTGTCACCAGCAGGTCGGCATCGCGATGCAGGCGTTGCGTGTGGCGCTCGGACGGCGCGGGCGCTTTGGTCGACAGTGCCTGTTCGGATGGGTGTTCGGCCATTGCGCAACGAAACACATCTTCCAGGGTGACCAGGTCAGGTGCGCATGTCAGCGCCCAGTGGCCTGGCACCTGCGCCATGTGGGGTTGCAGTAATTCGGCACGGGCTAGTCCGGCACAAAGCTTGACCAGCTCTTTTTCGGACCGCCCGGTACTTTCAGTGAGTTGCGAAATGCTCAGTGGCCGCGGTGCCGTGGCAACAAATTTTCCGAGGATTTCGGTAATCGCGCACAGACGCTGGTGCAAGGCGCTGTCACCCAAAATAAAGTCGTCTTTCATCACATCATTCTCCTGATCCCGGCAGGTCGCCGGACAATTACCCGAGATATCGGGGAACCAGCAAGGCAGTGCAGGGTGTGCGCTGTCTTCGGTTTTTTGACTTCGTGATGAAAAGCTGCTGCCACTTCATCGCAAAGTAGTGACATGGCGTTAGCAAATTACAGGCCAGCGTGACCAAGGACAGGGCAGCCGCTTTTGCGCCGCAATACACCAACTATGTGCTTCACGGGCCTGGCTGAGTGACACCAGTGCCTCAGGCTGGTGCAAAAACCTGTTCCGCGTCGCCAGGTCGCAGACACACCAGCGCGCAATTTTCGCTAAACTGGCGCATCCACTCCATCCAACCTGATCAGCTTTTTATGAAACCTGTTGCCCCCGGTACTGTTATTTTCCATCGTCATCGCGGCTACGGGGTCATCGTGTCAGTCAATCTGCTGACGGGATGGATTGCTGCACGGTTCGGCAGCGAGGCCCGTACGCTGGACCTGAATTTGTCATCGGATGACGTGCAACATGCGGACGGTGAGCCGATCCTGTTTCGGCACTCGCCACCTGACCGTATGCCGCAAGCACGGCTGATGGCCATGTTGCGGGAACTACACCGGGCCGGCTATCAGCGCCTGTATCTGTACAACTGGCCAAAACCGTCCGGACTGCACTGGCGCTGGCATTTGTTTTGCGGAACCCGCAACTGGATGCAACGACCCTGGCGCGAAGGCTGGTACGGATCGGGCGCCGACTACAATTTCAATCCGGTGCTGGGCTGGGGCGATACCCCTGGCGCAACGGCTGCCGAACTGGCCAGCGCATTGGCGCGCTTTGATGCCCAGGGTCTGGCGCTGGCGCTTGGTCGTGATGAAGATCACACCGAATGGTTCGCGCATGCCTGCGATTTACTCTTGCCCAATTACACCTTCAGCCTGAGCTGGGACCACTGCCAGGGCCCGGCACCTAGTGGCGTGCCGATTATTCCGGTGCGTAGCGGCGTGGCAGCCTATGCGGGGGAGGAGCTGCCCTGGCCACCCGGATGGGCAACCATGTGGAATCGGGGAGGTGGCGTCATGCAACGTGCGCCGGAGGGCAGACCGCTCAAATTAGCGTCGATGGGGTCCTTCAAGACGCCTGGCTGAACCACCTGCTTCGCGCCATGGTGCACACACGGGTCAGCAGCGCACCATGCCAATGGCAGACGGGTTCAGCACGTTGTGCGGCGTGCCCGCGGCGACATCGAGGATGTTGCGGAATGCCGCTGCAAAATATAGCTCGTAGCTGTGCTCCTCGACGTATCCCAAATGCGGAGTTGCCAGCACATTGTGCATTCGAAGCAGTGCGGCGCTGGCAGGCAGCGGCTCGGTCTCGAACACGTCGAGTGCAGCGAAACCAGGACGCCCCGCTTGCAGCGCCTGCTCCAGCGCATCAGCGGCAATCAGCTCGGCGCGGCTGGTATTGACCAGCAAGGATGCCGGTTTCATGCGTGCCAGATCATCGGCACCGACACAGCAACGGGTTGCCTCGTTCAGACGCAAATGCAGCGACAACACATCGGCCTGTTCAAAAAATTCCGCCTTGGATGCGGCGATGCGATAGCCATCCTGGCTGGCCACAGCGCGGCTCTGCTCCCGCCCCCAGACCAGAACATCCATGCCGAATGCCTTGCCATATCCGGCCACGATTCTGCCGATTTTTCCGTATCCCCAGATCGCCAGTGTCTGGCCTTTCAGTGCCCGGCCCAGCATGTTGCGCTCGGGCGTGATGGAGACGGTTTGCCACAATCCCTCGCGCAAATTCAATGCATAGTCAGGAAGCCGGCGCGACGCCGCCATGATCAGAGCCCAGGTCAGTTCTGCCGGAGCAACCGGGTCACCGGTGCCTTCGACGATCAGTATGCCGAGTGCCGTGGCCGCATCGACGTCGATATGCCCGGCAACTTTGCCGGTCTGGGCGATCAGTTTCAGGTTCGGCAATTTTTTCAGTAACGCCGCCGGCAGGCTGGTGCGTTCACGGATCAGTACCAGAGCATCGAAGCTAGCCAGACGGATAGCCAGTTGACCGATCCCGCGGGCAACATGGTTGAATATCCTTACTTCATGTCCGGCAAGCAGTTCAAAGCAGCGCAGGTGACGAACCCGATCCTGATGGTCGTCGAGAATGGCAATTTTCATGGAAGTAAGCACGCGACGGTGTGAATTGTGAATAAATGACTTGCCCGAAAAATTGCAATTAGCCCACTACAAAAGTCAAGATTTATTGCTACCGATTTGTTGTAAGTGCGCAGGATATGCGGACCGGCGGTGTACAATTTCCCTTCATTTTTTCGCGGTAATGATGAAGACGTTGTGTTTGTCGCCGTGGAAAACATAATGACAATTTCCTGATTTCACTGCCCGATCATTATTTCATTGAACGCGGCCAGCAACACCGGAACCAGATTTCTTATTTGCCTTGGAGGCTTTTTCATGAATCAACCCGTCATGGGTGGCGTCGCCAGTGTCAACGCCCCGTCTTACGTCAAACAACAACAACTGATCAACTGGGTTGCCGAAGTGGCCTCGCTGACCAAGCCGGCACGCATCGTCTGGTGTGATGGCTCGCAAGAAGAATATGACCGGTTGTGCGCCGAGATGGTCGCCTCCGGCATGATGATAAAGCTCAATCAGGACAAGCGGCCCAACAGCTATCTGGCCTGTTCCGACCCGACCGACGTCGCGCGTGTCGAAGACCGTACGTTTATCTGCTCTGCTACCGAAGCTGAGGCCGGCCCGACCAATAACTGGACAGCCCCGGACGCGATGCGCGCCAAGCTCAACGGCCTGTTCGATGGTGCCATGCAAGGCCGTACGATGTATGTGGTGCCGTTTTCGATGGGCCCGCTGGGTTCACCGATTGCCCATATCGGCGTCGAGCTGTCCGACTCACCATACGTCGCCGTCAACATGCGCGTCATGACACGCATGGGCAAGGCGATTTTTGATGTCCTCGGTACAGACGGCGAGTTCGTACCTTGCGTACACACCGTCGGTGCGCCATTGGCCACCGGTGAACAAAGCGCACGCTGGCCGTGCAACCCGACCAAGTACATCGTCCATTATCCGGAAACCCGCGAAATCTGGTCGTTCGGTTCCGGCTATGGCGGCAATGCACTGCTGGGCAAAAAATGCCTCGCCCTGCGTATCGCCTCCAGCATGGGTCGCGCCAAGGGCTGGCTGGCCGAGCACATGCTGATTCTCGGCGTCGAATCGCCTGCAGGCAAAAAGCATTATGTCGCCGCCGCGTTCCCGTCGGCCTGCGGTAAAACCAATTTTGCGATGCTGATTCCGCCAGCCGGTTTTGAAGGCTGGAAAGTCACCACCATCGGTGACGATATCGCCTGGATCAAGCCGGGCGCAGATGGCCGTTTGTATGCCATCAATCCGGAAGCAGGTTATTTCGGCGTCGCGCCGGGTACCAACCAGAAAACCAACTTCAACTGTATGGCATCGCTGGCCAGCGACACGATCTTTACCAATGTGGCATTGACCGATGACGGGGATGTCTGGTGGGAAGGACTGACCAAGGAAGCGCCAGCCCATCTGATCGATTGGCAGGGCAAGGACTGGACACCAGCCAGCGCCCAGGAAAGTGGTCGCAAGGCAGCACATCCGAATGCCCGCTTCACCGTGGCAGCAACGCAAAATCCGGTCATCGATACCGCCTGGGACGACCCGGCCGGCGTGCCAATTTCAGCCTTTATTTTTGGCGGCCGTCGTTCGACGACGATTCCGCTGGTGACAGAGGCGCGCAATTGGGTGGAAGGCGTCTACATGGCGGCGACCATGGGTTCGGAAACCACTGCTGCAGCAGCCGGCCAGACTGGCGTAGTACGTCGCGATCCGTTCGCCATGCTGCCATTCATTGGTTACAACATGAGCGACTACTTTCAGCACTGGCTCGATATGGGCGAGAAACTGGCCGCAACGGGCGCAACCTTGCCGAAGATTTACTGTGTGAACTGGTTTCGCACCGGCGACGACGGCAAGTTTGTCTGGCCAGGTTTTGGCGACAACATGCGCGTGCTGAAGTGGATGCTGGACCGGATCGACCACAACGCCGCTGGCATTGAAAACATCTTCGGTACCACGCCTTCCTATGCCGACTTGAGCTGGGACGGCATCGATTTCACGTCAGAGCAGTTTAAGCAGATCACCTCCATCGACCATGCCGCCTGGCAGGAAGAGTTGAAGCTGCACACTGAATTGTTCGACAAGTTGCATCATCACCTGCCGCAAGAATTGGTCGCGATTAAAGACCAGTTGGAGAAGCGCCTGTCCAACTGAGTTTGATTGACAGTCAGATAGCTCGACAGTCAGAAATCTGCAAAAGCACGACCGACACTCTTTCAGGTGTGTCGGTCGTGCTTTTTTTTCACCATATTGATGACCTCAGACGCCTGCTCAGCCACATAAAAAAGCCCCGCGTGGCACTTGCCAGCGGGGCTCAATCCTGCAGTAACCGGAAAGGAGGAGACGCGTTACAGGTCAGCAGCCAGGCGGAGGCGACGGCTGACCGTCAAGCCGTGTTTTGCCGTGGTACGCAATGAGATGTCGGCGATATCGGCTAATGCCAATCCGCGTGCGCCTGTCACGACTGGCGTGAGCGGCAGGATGGCAGAAAATTTCTTGGCCAGCAGCGCCAGCGAAGGAACCGAGAAGTGATCGACAGGTGGAGCGAACGATAACGTTTTCATGGTGACCCTTTCGAAGAATGTGGGAATAGCAGCCGTTTGAACGTCGCCTGTCAGCCGCGTGCTGCGAATGCACGCAGTTCGGACGCAACATTGGGCTGGCAATGATCTAGATCACTGGCCATCCGGTTGAGCGTCAGGATGCCGCGCAACCGGCTGCGAACCGAGCGCTGTTCGAGCGACTTGCGCGGCTTCAGCACCAGCAATGCGGCACGCAGCACACCTGCCAGCAGCGGCCTGAATACCAAAAACAATGTCACAAATACGCCGATGCCGAACAACGGCCGTGCCGCGGCGACCACGGCGAGGATGGCTGACTGGGCGACGGGGACGGCGGCTTGTGCCGGGAAGGCGATGGCCAGAATGGACATGTGGGGCTTTCTGTGGAATGTGTATTATGTTGCAGTGCAGTGTAGTTAGCTGCCTGTTATAAATCCAATTCCAATTTCACATATCAGTTATACTTTTTGTGAATAAAATCAAGTTGTTAACGTCACAATTCCATCATGATTTTTTCACTTCTCCCGACCGGCCATTACCGATGAGCTTCTTGACTCTGGACTTGAATTTGCTGCGTGTTTTCGATGCAGTGATGAGCGAACGTAATCTGACACGTGCGGCCAGTCGCCTTGCGATGACCCAACCTGCGGTGTCGAACGCATTGAAACGATTGCGGGATTCGGTCGGCGACGAATTGCTGATCCGGACAGCACATGGTGTCAAACCAACTCCTCACGCAGACGAACTCTGGCCGGCCGTGCGACGTGCGCTCTCGGATCTGGAAGCGGCGATGGCGCCACAAAGTTTCGATGTATCGACCACGCAGGCAACATTTCGCATGGCAATGGCAGATGCCACCGCAGCGCTCTGGTTGCCGTCGCTGGTGCGCTCGATCGAGCGTGATGCGCCAGGTTTAAACGTGCGCATGGTGCCGTTGACGACCCGCGAACCGCGACCGATGCTGTTACGTGGTGATATCGACCTCGCGATTGGCTTTTTCCCGGGTGTGGTGGCGCAATTGGCTGGCGAACCCGATACGCCGATCCGCCACGAATTGCTGTACTCGGGCAAATATGTCTGTGTGATGCGCAAACAACATCCGCTGGCGAAAGCAGAGCTGACGTTGGACGCCTATTGCGCCGCCAACCATTTGCTCGTGAGTTTTTCGGGACGTGCGCATGGACTGGTCAGCGATACGCTGACCCAACTCGGACGTGATCGCCGTATTCTGCTCACGGTGAATCAGTTTTTCACGGCAGGGCGGGTGGTGGCCAACTCGGATCTGCTTACCGTGCTGCCGAGGCACCTGATCGCCTCGACCGGCATGACCGGCGAACTGATCGCCAAGGAACTTCCGTTCGCGCTGCCACAGGTGCAAGTTGATATGCTATGGCACCAACGCGATGCCCGCAGCCCGGCGCACAAGTGGCTACGAGATCATCTGACGGCATTGACCGATGAAACGTTTTTGCGGGATACCGTTCGACCGTAGAGCACTAGAAACACCGACATGGTCGCCACTACGTCAGCAGAACTGACCACCTCGGCGGCGCATCAGCGTATCGGCAATTTGGTCGTGTTCTTGACTTCTTCCATTACCGCGTAAGTGTGTGTCTCGCGCACGCCTTTCAATTGCAGCAGTGATTTACCCAAAAACTCGCGGTAGGCGTTCATGTCACGTACCCGGGCCTTGACCAGGTAATCGAAACCGCCTGCGACCATGTGGCATTCCAGCACCTCGGGAATGATCTGGACACTGCGTTTGAACGCATCGAACACTTCCGGCGTGGTCCGGTCCAGTACGACTTCAATAAACACCAATAACGACACGTCCAGCAATTGCGGATTGAGCTGCGCGGTATAACCGAGGATGTAGCCTCCTTCCTGCAGTTTGCGTACCCGTTCCAGGCAAGCCGCCGGAGACAGGTTTACCCGTGCCGATAATTCCACATTGCTGATGCGACCATCATTTTGCAGTTCGCTTAGTATTTTTTTGCTGATTTTGTCTAGCATCGAGAATCTCAGTTAAGAATTTTATTTGGTGAAATTGTCTCACTAAAAACAAAGTTTTGATAGTTGTCGGGAATACCAGAATAAATACGATCCAATCACACATACAATCGAATATTCAGTTTCCTTGGAAGTGCCAACTTCTTCTGAAATCCGGCCCGTACCCAATCCTATATCACCGAGTAAAAAATGCCCTTTTCTGCCCCTGTCAGCCGCTCGCCTTTTTCAGCATTACATGACGAAATGTCCAAGCCAGTTACGGATTTACGTAGGGCAATAACGGCAGCATATCGCAAGCAGGAAAAAGAAGCTGTCGACTGGCTGGTTGCGCAGGTTCCGCAGAATACCGCATTGACTGCACAGACCGGAATACTGGCGGAGCGCCTGGTAATCGCCGTGCGCGAAAAGCGTACTCGCGCCTCCGGAGTGGATGCTTTGATGCACGAATTTTCGCTGTCGTCGGAGGAAGGCGTGGCGTTGATGTGTCTGGCCGAAGCGCTGTTGCGTATCCCTGACCACCAGACTGCCGACCGGCTGATTGCCGACAAGATCAGCAAGGGCGACTGGCGCAAGCATCTCGGCGAATCGCCCTCGCTATTCGTCAATGCCGCCACTTGGGGTTTGCTGGTAACGGGCAAGCTGGTATCGACCAGCAGCGAAAAAACCCTGGGGTCGGCACTCGGCAAACTGATCACCAAAGGCGGCGAACCGCTGATCCGCAAAGGCGTCGATCTGGCCATGCGGATGCTGGGAAACCAGTTCGTTACCGGACAAACCATCGCTGACGCACTCGTCAACAGCCGCGACAATGAAGCACGCGGCTATCGCTATTCGTACGACATGCTGGGTGAAGCGGCGTTGACAGCTGAAGATGCACAAAAATACTACGCCTCCTACGAAAACGCGATTCACGCGATCGGTCGCGCATCGGCCGGGCGCGGAATCCGCCAAGGCCCTGGGATCTCCGTCAAATTGTCTGCCTTGCACCCACGCTACGCGCGCGCCCAGCACGCACGGGTCATGTCCGAATTACTCCCGCGCCTGCAAAGCCTGCTGTTGCTGGCGAAATCCTACGATATCGGTCTCAATATCGATGCCGAAGAGGCTGATCGCCTCGAACTGTCACTCGACCTGATGGAAGCGCTGGCCCATGATCCGGCGCTTGACGGGTATGAGGGAATAGGCTTTGTGGTGCAGGCATACCAGAAACGCTGCCCGTCTGTAATCGATTTCCTGATCGACCTGGCACGTCGTAGCGGTCGCAAACTGATGGTGCGCCTGGTCAAGGGCGCCTACTGGGACGCCGAAATCAAGCGGGCGCAAGTCGACGGGATGGAGGGCTATCCGGTTTACACGCGCAAGGTTTATACGGATGTCTCGTACCTGGTCTGTGCCGAAAAATTACTCGCTGCGACCGACGTGCTGTACCCGCAATTTGCGACACATAACGCCCACACGCTGGCAGCAATTTATACCTCCGCAGAAGCGCGCGGCGTGACCGATTACGAATTCCAGTGCCTGCACGGCATGGGTGAAACCTTGTATGACCAAGTAGTGGGCAAGGCCAATCTCGACAAGCCGTGCCGCATCTATGCACCCGTCGGCTCGCATCAGACGCTGCTGGCCTATCTGGTACGCAGGCTGCTGGAAAACGGCGCGAATTCATCCTTCGTCAATCAGATCGTCGACGCCAATGTCGCAGTAGCAGCGTTGGTGGCAGATCCGGTCGCGCAGGCCCGACAACTGGCCGGCGTGGCGCATGCCAACATTGTTTTACCGCGCGACCTGTTTGGTGCCGAGCGGACGAACTCGGCTGGTATCGATCTGAGCAATGAACTGGTACTGGCCGAGATCGATCAGGCGTTCGCACGGTTCGGTACGATGCAATGGCATGCAACGCCGCTGTTGCATGGTGCTATTTCTGCGGTTCTTCAAAGTACCCATCAGGCAATTTTGAATCCAGCTGATCGGCGCGACCAGGTCGGTACGGTCACCGACGCTGGCAGTAGCGAGATCGAGTCGGCCCTGCTTGCTGCTAACGCCTGTGCAACCGACTGGCAAACCCGGTCACCGACAGACCGTGCCGCAGTGCTGTTTCGCGCTGCCGATCTGTTCGAAAACCACCGTCTGGAACTGATGGCTATTGCCATCCGTGAAGCGGGCAAGTCATTGCCGAATGCAATCGCCGAAGTGCGCGAAGCGGTTGACTTTTTGCGCTATTACGCGGCACGCGTCGACGGCACACCAAACGCTCTGGCGCTAGGTCCTGTGGTCTGCATCAGTCCCTGGAATTTTCCGCTGGCGATTTTTGCGGGACAGGTCAGTGCTGCGCTTGCGGCTGGCAATGTGGTGCTGGCCAAGCCAGCCGAACAGACACCGCTGATTGCCTTCCGGGCCGTGCAATTGCTGCATGCAGCGGGCGTACCGCGCGGCGCACTGCAATTTTTGCCAGGGCAGGGCGAGACGATCGGTGCGCAACTGGTGGCCGATGCGCGCGTGTGCGGCGTCATTTTTACCGGTTCGACTGACGTGGCGCAACTCATCAACCGGACACTGGCCGCGCGTGCATCGACAGAGTCGCGCGACATTGCGCTGATCGCCGAAACCGGCGGACAAAATGCCATGATCGTCGATTCCAGCGCACTAGCCGAACAGGTAGTGCAGGACGTCATCAGCTCGGCCTTCGACAGCGCCGGACAGCGCTGTTCGGCGCTGCGCGTCCTGTGCCTGCAACAGGATATCGCCGACAAGACCATCACCATGCTCAAAGGGGCGATGGTCGAACTAAGCGTAGGCAATCCCGACCGCCTGGCCACCGATATCGGGCCGGTGATCGATGCCGAGGCACGCGAGGGCTTGCTGGCGCATATCGCACAGATGAAAAAAAATGGCCGTCCCGTGTTTCAGTTGCCACTGCCTGATAGCACGCAACACGGTACTTTCGTGGCACCGACCGTCATTGAAATTACCGCATTGTCGGAGTTGACCCGCGAAGTCTTTGGTCCGGTGCTGCATGTACTGCGCTACCGGCGCGAGGACTTGCCGGCGCTGGTGGAGGCGATCAATGCAACCGGCTACGGACTAACTTTCGGGATTCATTCGCGCATCGACGAAACCATCGACGTCATCACTAGCCGCATCCATGCCGGCAACATCTACGTGAACCGTAATATCGTCGGCGCGGTGGTTGGCGTGCAGCCGTTTGGTGGTGAAGGAAAATCCGGCACGGGTCCGAAAGCTGGTGGTCCGCTGTATCTGAAGCGTCTGCAACGTGCGCCCGATGGCAAACTCGGCGCGCACATGATCGACGAGCATCGCGGCATGTCCGACGCACCGGTACTCAACGCGCTGCTGTCATGGGCCAGCATGCACGGACACGACACAGTGACCGGACTTGGCAGCCAATACGCCCGTAGCAGTTTGCTGGGCAGCACCGTGGTCTTGCCGGGCCCGACCGGTGAACGCAATACGCTGTCGTTCGCCGCGCGTGGCGACATTCTCTGTGCAGCCAGTACAGTAGGGGCTTTGCTGAACCAGCTGGCAGCGGTGCTGGCGACCGGAAACCGGCCCGTGATGCTGGCAGCAGCGCACGGCTTGCTGCCCGGCGGACTGCCGCGTGCAGTGCGCGAGGGCGTGATACGGATCGATGACATCACTGACCCGTCACGTCATTTGCAGCTTGCGCTGGTAGCTGATGATGAGCTGGCGCGATCCATTCGTAGCGACCTGGCCGCACGCAGTGGGGCATTGGTGCCGTTGATAGCGACCGATGGCACCACGCCGATTGCGTTGTGGCGCCTGGTAGCCGAGCGCGCACTGTGCGTCAATACGACTGCTGCTGGCGGGAATGCCAGTCTGATGACGCTGGAAGTGTAATTCTCAGGCACCGTGGGCGGACAAGCCCGGACACCCATCCGGTCGCCGCTCACCGGTCCGGACCGGCTTGTGCTCGATGGCAAAAATCGACAGCTTGTTGATGTTGGTCAAGCGCAATTACATTCATCCGTTCGCATCAACTTCCCGGTTTTCGTTGCCATGACTACGGAACCAGTTACCTAACTGCACTTGCGCTTCGTCCGCAAGACACACCGGGCACCGCAATCCGGTTGCCGTCACAGGCCCATAGTTCCTTGATGCGCCGATAGTCGATTTCGGCGACCCACTTTTTCCAGAAACCCGACGATCTGCGCTTGCCCGGTGATGAACTCTGACCGCTTGCGCCAGACGCCGTCGAGCCTACAGGACGGCAAGGATAGTCGAGGCGCGATCCGTGTCATTCCTTCTCCAAAAAAACAATGTCAGGTAATTCACTGTAACCACTAGCAGAACGCGGCTGGTGGCGGTTGAATCACGTTAACGATCCCCTCTGTGCAATCGCTGTCGTTCGTCGCGTCACGAGGCTCTCTGCCATGCTGTGCGGGGTCGTCCTGACTGGTCTGCAGAGCTGTTTTTCGTTTTTTTAAGGAAGTCGTTTTGAACACACCGAAATCGCGTTTCAGGTTTTACATTAAAGGTTTATATATCTCTTTAGTAATGATTGTTAACACAGCCCCTTTTCTGTGGATAAGCCGGAAATTCGTTGATAGATCAACTGCTTGAAGAAAAGATAAGTGGGTCGGTAAACCCCTTTTTTTCGCAGGACAAGTTCTGGATAAGTTTTTGCGATTGCCGATAAAACGAACTTGTCCACAGTCCATCCACCGGTTATCCAGAGACTTGTCTACAGACCCGGGTTTGCATGCGACCTTGTGCGGAATGCCGCTGCTGTCGATGTACCAGGCAGAGGCCGTTTTTTACGCGCTTTCTGGATTCTGAAAATGCACCAGAAGCCTGCTGACGGTGTTTATTCCGTATTCCGTACCCATTCCCCTTCACTGACATCGCATCACAGCGTTGAGCGATGCTCTCGTGCTGTCAATGTCGATCCTGAATGCAGACCGTGCGGTTTCAGATCTTCAAGAGAAGGAAATTTGTTTCGCCGTTCAGGTTTTGTTTTGCCGGTTTTTTTTTTCGTCTTCCGGCTTTTACTTATAGGTCTATATATCTCTTTAGTAGTAATTGTTAACACAGGCGCCTTGCTGTGGACAAGCGGAAAATTCGTTGATAGATCAACTGCTTGGAAAAAAGATAACCGGGTCCACAAGTACGCAGATTGCCAAGGACAAGTTCTGAATAACTTTCGGCGTATCGGTTTGCGTGACCGTTATGCACAGTTGCTGCACCGGTTATCCAGAGACTTATCCACAGACGTGATTACGCCGTGGAAAATCAACGGCAGCGCGACCAGAAAAAGCAGGGAATCAGTGGCTCCAGAGCGCTTTCAGCAGGCCAAAGGCAGCATGGATGGCGGGTTCGTTTTTACGGCTTTGCAATGCGATGAACGAGAGTTCGGTCGACAGGCTGACGGCATCGGCGATGACCAGTCCGTGCACATGGGCTTCATGCAGGGCAATCGATTCGCGTGCCAGTGACAGGCCAACACCCGATTTGACCAGGTCCAGCATCGAGGATTCCTGATCGACCAGGGCGACTTTTTCGGGCAGGGTTTTGTGAGCGGAAAATTTTTTCGACAAAAGCCGGTGATGCGCCGACTCCGGTGGTGCCCAGATCCACGGCAGCTCGGCCAACGCATCCCAGTCCTTGCCGGCTACCCGTGCTTTCCAGCCCTGCGGCGCGACGACGTTATAAGTGAACGTCGTCAATACCTGGTGGTGGAATTCTTTCGGTGGGATTCCCAGGTAGAAACCGACATCGAGCGCGCCGGATTTGACCTGATCCAGCACGTTGCCGGACATGCCTTGGCGCAGCTCGGTCGAGAGTTGCGGATAATTTTCCACCAGCCGCTTCAGGAATGCACCCAGACGGGTGAATTCGGCATCGAGTATCGTGCCGATCGACAGTGGGCCGGCAACCGTGGATTGCATGGCGCGTACTCCCTGATGGAATTCGGCGACGCCCTCCATGATGCGTTCGGCGTAGGGCAGCAATTTTTTTCCGTCGTCGGTCAATTGCATGCCCCCCGGCGTGCGGATGAACAGCTTGACGTCCAGCGTTGTTTGCAGGGATTTCAATTGCAGGCTGACAGCGGGCTGGGTCAGGTTCAATCGCTGTGCAGCACGTGTAAGATTGCCTTCGCGCGCAATGGTGATGAAAGCGCGTAATTGCGTGAAATCCATCGGTTTCCCCGGTTTTTCCATAAGTGATGCTTATGAAGAAACGATGATAACTCATTGGATTCTGCATTCTTCCCGCGATATTCTTGCCGTCACGTTAATTTGCCCAAGGATTAGTTATGAACCAGCCCGTTCCTGTTCTCCAGCACTTCATCAACAACCGCATCGTCGAATCCACCAGCGGCCGTCGTCAGGATGTATTCAATCCGGCCACCGGTGCCGTTGCCGCAGAAGTCGTGCTGGCCAGTGTCGACGAAGTCAATCAGGCCGTGGCCGCGGCCAATGCTGCCGCGCCAGCCTGGGCGGCAACCGCGCCGCTGCGCCGCGCCCGCATCCTGATGCGCTTCAAGGAATTGATGGAGCTGAACCATGATGCGCTGGCAGCAGCGATCACGCGTGAACACGGCAAGGTGTTTTCCGATGCGAAGGGCGAAGTCACGCGCGGCCTGGAAGTCGTCGAATTTGCCTGCGGTGCGCCGCAACTGCTGAAGACCCAATTCTCCGACAACATCGGCGGCGGTATCGATAACTGGCAAATGCGTCAGCCATTGGGTGTCACGGTCGGTATCACGCCGTTCAACTTTCCGGTAATGGTGCCATTGTGGATGGCGCCGATGGCGATCGCCACCGGCAATACCTTCATCCTGAAACCGTCGGAGCGTGATCCTTCCGCGTCGCTGCTGCTGGCCGATCTGTTCAAGCAGGCTGGCTTGCCACCCGGTGTGTTCAACGTGGTCCAGGGTGACAAGATTGCCGTCGATGCCCTGTTGCAGCATCCGGATGTCAAGGCTGTTTCGTTCGTCGGATCGACACCGATTGCCGAATACATCTACACCGAAGGCGCCAAGCGCAAAGGACCGTATCCATTGCGCGTGCAAGCATTGGGCGGTGCAAAAAATCATCTGGTCGTGATGCCCGATGCCAACCTCGATCTGGCTGTCGATGCCCTGATGGGTGCAGCGTACGGTTCTGCCGGCGAGCGCTGCATGGCAATTTCGGTTGCTGTCGCAGTCGGCTCGGTGGCGGACAAATTGGTCGAAGCGCTGATCCCGCGCGTGAAGGCATTGAAGATCATGAACGGCATGGAAGCCGCTGCCGAAATGGGTCCGGTCGTGACCGCCGTGCACAAGGCCAAGATCGAGGGCTACATTCAGGACGGTATCGACGAAGGTGCAACCTTGCTGGTGGATGGTCGCGGTCTGAGTGTGGCAGGTCACGAGCAAGGCTTCTTCCTCGGCGGCACGCTCTTTGATCACGTCAAGGAAGGCATGAAAATTCATAACGAAGAAATTTTCGGGCCGGTGTTGTGTATCGTGCGCGTGCCGGATTTTGCGGCGGCAGTCGAGCTGATCAACGGCCATGAATTCGGTAATGGCGTCGCGTTGTTCACCTCGGATGGCAATACCGCACGCGAGTTTTCACGTCGCATCGAAGTGGGCATGGTCGGCATCAATGTCCCGATCCCGGTGCCGATGGCCTGGCATTCGTTCGGTGGCTGGAAGCGTTCGCTGTTTGGCGACACCCATGCTTACGGCGAAGAAGGCGTACGCTTTTATACGCGCTACAAATCCATCATGCAGCGTTGGCCAGAGACCATCGACAAGGGCGCCGAGTTCACGATGCCGGTAGCGAAGTAATCGACGGAGCTGACCATGACCCAATCCGCCGGTAAATACGATTACATCATCGTCGGTGCCGGTTCGGCCGGCTGTGTACTGGCGAAACGCCTGTCCGACAATCCCGCCAATCGCGTCCTGTTGATCGAGGCCGGTGGCAAGGATGACTATCTGTGGATTCATATCCCGGTCGGTTATCTGTATTGCATCAACAATCCGCGTACAGACTGGCGCTTCAAGACAGAACCGGATGCCGGCCTGAACGGACGCAGTCTGGGATACCCGCGCGGCAAGGTGCTGGGCGGATCGTCGTCGATCAATGGCATGATTTACATGCGCGGCCAGTCGCAGGATTACGATGGCTGGGCGCAGGCGTGCGGCGACGATGCCTGGCGCTGGGATCAGGTTTTGCCGTTGTTCAAGAAGAGCGAAGATCACTATCAGGGCGCGACAGAATTCCATGGCGCTGGTGGCGAATGGCGTGTCGAAAAGCAGCGTCTGTCCTGGGAAATTCTGGATGCATTTCGCGATGCAGCGGCTGAAGTCGGGATTCCGAAAACCGCTGATTTCAATCGTGGCGACAATAACGGCAGTGCTTATTTCGATGTCAATCAGCGTCGTGGCGTACGTGTCAGTACTGCCAAGGCGTTCCTGAAAACTGCTGGTACCCGTGGCAACCTCGAGATCATGACCGGCTGCCAGGTAAAACGCCTGACACTGAAAAACGGTCCCGATGGTGTGCGTTGTACCGGCGTCGAATTTACCGGTGGTGGCGTGCACTGGTCGGCTGAATCGGTACACGAAACAGTGCTGTGTGCAGGTGCCATAGGCTCACCGCATATCCTGCAGTTGTCCGGTATCGGATCGGCGGCCTTGCTGCAGAAACATGGCATCGCGCCGATGGTGGACTCGCCCGGCGTCGGTGAAAATCTGCAGGACCATTTGCAGATTCGCATGGTCTTCAAGGTCACCAATGCGAAGACGCTGAACATGATGGCCAACAGCTGGTTCGGCAAAATGAAAATCGGTATGGAATACGCGATGTTCCGGTCCGGCCCGATGTCGATGGCACCGTCCCAGCTGGGTGCTTTTGCGCGCTCTGATCCATCGCAGGTGACACCGAATTTGCAGTATCACGTGCAGCCACTGTCGCTGGAAAAGTTCGGTGATCCGCTGCATGGATTTCCGGCCTTCACTGCCAGCGTGTGCAACGTGCGACCGACCTCGCGTGGCCATGTCCGGATCGCTTCGGGTGACGCAACACAGGCACCGCAGATCACGCCCAATTATCTGAGTACGGCGGAAGACCGCCATGTGGCCGCCGATGCGCAGCGACTCACGCGCCGGATCGCCGCTGCGCCGGCATTGAAAAAATATGCGGCACAAGAATTGAAACCGGGTGCGATGTTCACCAGCGAAGAGGAGCTGGTGCGCGCTGCCGGCGATATTGGTACGACGATTTTTCATCCGGTCGGCACCTGCAAAATGGGTGCAGCTTCCGACCCGATGGCAGTGGTCGACAGTGCGTTGCAAGTGCGTGGTGTGGCTGGTCTGCGTGTGGTGGATGCGTCGATCATGCCGACGATCACATCGGGCAATACAAATTCGCCGACGGTCATGATTGCCGAGCGTGCGGCGATGCTAATTCTGGCGGCACATGCCAGTTCGTCTAAGGGATAACACTTAGTCGTAGCGCGGTAATTGCTGATTCGTTTCGTGACACGTTATGATCAGCAGCCAGCGCGCGTACCTTGGGCGGTGCAATGTCGTTTCGTGCGATCAGATTGCACACAATAGAGCCGCAGCAACGTCATCCGGCGTCGTAGTTATACGGTATTGATGGATGATATAGCGGCTTGTACTATCTATAAAAAATGAGACTGCCCAAAAATTAAGCAATCAGGAGACACGATGACCGAAGTCATCCTAGAAACAAAAAACTTGACCAAAGAGTTCAAGGGGTTCACCGCAGTCAGTGCAGTGAACCTGAAGGTGCAGCGTGGACACATCCACGCACTGATCGGGCCGAATGGTGCCGGCAAGACCACCTGCTTCAATTTGCTGACCAAATTTCTGGTGCCGACATCTGGCCAGATTCTGTTCAATGGCAAGGACATCACCGCCGCCAGACCGGCGCAGATTGCCCGTCAAGGCGTGATCCGTTCATTTCAGATTTCTGCGGTGTTCCCGCATCTGAGCGTGCTCGAAAATGTACGGATCGGTTTGCAGCGCACACTGGGCACCTCCTTTCATTTCTGGAAAAGCGAACGCAGCCTGTCGGCGTTGAATGACCGTGCGATGGCGTTACTGGGCGAGGTCGACCTGGCAGAATTCGCCGACACCATCACCGTCGATTTGCCCTACGGACGCAAGCGCGCACTGGAGATTGCGACCACGCTGGCAATGGAGCCGGAATTGATGCTGCTCGATGAGCCGACCCAGGGCATGGGCCACGAAGACGTCGATCGCGTGACGGCGCTAATCAAGAAGGTCTCGGTTGGTCGCACCATCCTGATGGTCGAACACAACATGAATGTGGTGTCCGGCATCTGTGATCGTATTTCGGTATTGCAGCGCGGCGCGATGCTGGCCGAAGGTCGCTACGAGGAAGTCTCGAATAATCCGCTGGTGATGGAGGCCTACATGGGCACCACTTCGGGTGCGCTGGAAGGAGCCCACTGATGGCCGCCAAAGCGCTAGAAATCTCAGGCTTGCATGCCTGGTATGGCGAGTCCCACATCCTGCACGACGTGAACCTGTCGGTAAACCGGGGCGAGGTCGTGACGCTGCTGGGCCGCAATGGCGCCGGTCGCAGCACGACGCTGCGGGCGATCATGGGCTTGACCGGTACCCGCAAGGGATCCATCAAGATCAATGGCGTCGAAGCGATCGGGTTGGCAACACACAAGATTGCCCATTTGGGTGTCGGTTACTGCCCGGAAGAACGCGGAATATTTTCATCGCTGACCGCCGAAGAAAACCTGATGTTGCCGCCGGTGGTTTCACAGACTGACAAGGGCATGTCGGTTGAGGAAATCTACGACATGTTCCCGAACCTGAAAGAGCGTCGATTTAGCCAGGGAACCCGTCTGTCCGGTGGTGAGCAGCAGATGCTGGCAGTGGCGCGGATATTGCGCACCGGGGCGCGTTTGCTGTTGCTCGATGAAATTTCCGAGGGCCTGGCACCGGTCATCGTGCAGGCACTCGCGCGCATGATCCTGACGCTGAAAGCCAATGGATACACCATCGTCATGGTGGAGCAGAATTTCCGTTTCGCCGCACCCCTGGCGGACCGGTTTTATGTGGTGGAGCACGGTCAGATCGTCGAGACTTTTGCTGCATCCGAGTTAGAGGCCAAGATGCCCGTACTCAATGAATTGCTGGGCGTTTGACGACACACGTCCGGCACTCAGACCATCCGTATAACTTCAAGGAGAAGAGACAATGACTACAAGTACCAAAACAATCATGCCCAAGACCATGACCCTGGCAGTTGCCGCTGCAGTTGCGCTGACGTTTGCCGGCGCTGCTTCTGCGCAGATTTCTGGCGATGTCGTGAAGATCGGGTTTATCACCGACATCTCCGGCTTGTATTCGGACATCGACGGCCAGGGTGGCGTCGAAGCCATCAAGATGGCGATTGCCGATTTTGGCGGCACCGTCAACGGCAAGAAAATTGAACTGATTACGGCCGACCACCAGAACAAGGCTGACATCGCAGCCAGCAAGGCGCGCGAATGGTTCGATCAGCAAGGTGTGGACATGCTGGTCGGTGGGACCAATTCCGGTACCAACCTGGCGATGTCGAAAGTCGCTCTGGAAAAGAAAAAGCCCTTCATTTCGATCGGTGCCGGCACTGCCCGCCTGACCAATGAAGAATGCACACCGTACACCATGCACTATGCGTACGACACCGTCGCACTGGCCAAGGGCACCGGCGGCGCCGTGGTCAAGCAGGGTGGCAAAAGCTGGTTCTTCCTGACCGCTGACTATGCATTCGGCGCCTCGCTGGAAAGCGATACGACCAGTGTAGTGAAAGCCAACGGCGGTACCGTGGCCGGTGCAGTACGCCATCCGTTGTCGGCTTCCGATTTCTCGTCGTTCCTGTTGCAGGCACAAGCGTCCAAAGCGCAAATTCTCGGTCTGGCCAATGCCGGCGGTGACACCGTCAATGCCATCAAGGCCGCCAATGAATTTGGCGTGACCAAAACCATGAAGCTCGCAGGCCTGCTGATGTTCATCAATGACGTCCATTCGCTGACGCTGAAACTGACGCAAGGTATGTACTTGACCGATAGCTGGTACTGGGATCAGAGCGACGAGTCACGCAAGTGGTCACGCCGTTACTTCGAGAAAATGAAGAAGATGCCATCGAGTTTGCAAGCTGCGGACTACTCGGCAACGCTGACCTACCTCAATGCCGTCAAGGCTGCCGGTAGCGACGATTCCGACAAGGTCATTGCACAATTGCACAAGACCAAGGTCAATGACATGTACGCCAAGAACGGTACCTTCCGCGGCGATGGCAGCATGATCCATGACATGTTCCTGATGCAGGTGAAGACGCCAGCAGAATCGAAGTACCCGTGGGATTACTACAAGGTCATCCAGTCGATTCCCGGAGAACAGGCGTTCACGACCAAGGCCGAATCCAAGTGCGCGACCTGGAAGTGACATTGGCCCGTGCCTGCAGTCTTTAGCGTCAACTTGACTGACAAGTTGGGTAACAGGCCGGGCATCAAGCCCGACTGAAACTCAACGCTGCCCTGGTGCGCAGCCGGAGTCCAATCCGCGCGCACCAATTCTTTTGCAATCCCACCCGGGTTTCGCCGGGTGCACTCTCCCTGAATTTGCCATGGAAATTTTCGGCATTCCCCTGCAGGCCATGATGAGCCAGTTGCTGCTCGGCCTGGTCAATGGTTCGTTTTACGCGATGTTGTCGCTCGGTCTGGCGGTGATTTTCGGCTTGTTAAACGTGATCAATTTCGCCCATGGTGCGCTGTACATGATGGGCGCGTTTTCGGCCTGGATAGGACTCACTTATTTTGGCTTGAGCTACTGGACAATGTTGCTGGTCGGCCCGTTAGTCGTCGGGCTGTTCGGTATCGTGATCGAGAAAACCATGCTGCGCTGGTTGTACAAGCTCGATCACCTGTATGGATTATTGCTGACCTTTGGTATCACGTTGATGGTCGAAGGCGTGTTTCGTTCGATCTATGGTGTGTCTGGCCAGCCGTATTCGGTGCCGGACGCGCTGTCCGGTGCGACCGATCTGGGTTTCATGATGTTGCCGAATTATCGGGCCTGGGTGGTTGTCGCCTCGCTGACGGTGTGCTTCGTGACCTGGTTCGTGATCGAAAAAACCCGGCTGGGCGCCTATTTGCGGGCAGGTACCGAGAACCCGAAACTGGTCGAGGCGTTTGGTATCAATGTTCCGCTGATGGTGACACTGACCTACGGCTTCGGCGTCGCGCTCGCAGCTTTCGCCGGCGTGCTGGCCGCGCCAGTAATCCAGGTGTCACCGCTGATGGGATCGAACCTGATCATTGTCGTGTTTGCGGTGGTCGTGATTGGTGGCATGGGGTCGATACTGGGCTCGATCCTGACCGGTCTGGCATTGGGCATCATCGAAGGGTTGACCCGCGTGTTCTATCCGGAAGCGTCCGCCACGGTGGTGTTCATCGTGATGGCGATCGTGTTGATGATTCGTCCGGCCGGACTGTTCGGAAAAGAGAAGTGATCATTTCATCGATCACCACCAGCGTGTCATCGCAACAGTATCATCCGGACGAGACAGCGGTCTCTCCGCAACGGAGCTTGAGAGCATGAACAAGAAAATCGGTTACGGCATTGCACTGGCCGCCTTGCTGGCGGCTCCATTCTGGTTGTACCCGGTGTTCCTGATGAAGGTATTGTGCTTTGCGCTGTTTGCGTGCGCATTCAACCTGCTGATCGGATTCACCGGATTGCTGTCGTTCGGACACGCAGCATTTTTTGGTGGCGCCGGCTATGTGGCTGGATACGCGATGGCGTCAATGGGCGTCTCCTCGGAAATTGGCATTCTGCTAGGCACTCTGGCCGGCGCCCTGATCGGCTTGCTAATGGGCAGTCTGGCAATCCGGCGACAGGGTATCTATTTCACGATGATCACGCTGGCATTGGCGCAAATGCTGTACTTCGTCTTCCTGCAAATGAAATTTACTGGCGGCGAAGATGGCTTGCAAGGCGTGCCGCGAGGAAAACTGTTCGGGATGATCGACCTGAGCAGTGACCTGGTGCTGTACTACCTGGTGCTGGCCATTGCGGTTGGCGGCTACGCTTTCATCATGCGTGTCGTGCATTCGCATTTCGGTCAGGTGCTGAAAGCGATCAAGGAAAACGAGCCACGCGCGATTTCCTTGGGATACGACGTTGACCGCTACAAGTTGCTGGCATTCGTGCTCTCAGCGGCGCTGTCCGGCCTTGCTGGCGCTACCAAGACGCTGGTGCTGGGCTTTGAAACCCTGACCGACGTGCACTGGTCGATGTCTGGCATGGTAGTACTGATGACGCTGGTGGGTGGACTCGGCACGCTGGTTGGTCCGATCGTCGGGGCAGTGATCATTATCGCGCTGGAAAACAAGCTCGGGGACTTTGGCAATGCACTGGCCACGTTCACGCATATCGAGTGGTTCCGCTCGATTGGTCAATCGGTAACCATCGTCATCGGCCTGATCTTCATCATTTGCGTACTGGCCTTCCGGCGCGGCATTGTGGGCGAACTGGCGGCGCGTTTCAAGCGCCCCTGAGTTCGCGGTTTTTGTCTATAAAGCAGCGGCGTAGATTGCGCGGACGTCGCTGCGTGTTACCTCCCGTGGATTGTTTCCGAGCAACCGCGTCTGCAACATGGCATCGTCTGCCAACCTGTCCAAATCCGCTTCCGTAATCCCTACATCCCGCAGTCTGGTGGCGATGCCGACATCGTCTGCCAGTTGTTCCATCGCCTCTATCATGGCCGTCGATTTTTCGGCGGTGGTTCCGCTGGTTCCCGGCACCAGCACATCCGCAAGTTCTGCATACAGCGCGCTGGCCGACGGTGCATTAAATCGCAGCACATGCGGCAGTACCAGCGAGTTCGACAAACCATGTGGGACATGGAAGATGCCGCCGATCGGGTAGGCCAGTGCGTGGACTGCGGCGACGGGTGCATTGGCAAAGGCCTGGCCTGCCAGCATCGCGCCCAGCAGCATGGCCTGACGCGCTTCCAGATCGGTGCCGTGTGTGCAAGCACGCCGCAGGTTGTTGCTGATCAGGTGCAAGGCCTGGCGGGCCAGGGAGTCCGAGAGCGGATTTTTTTTGTGACGCGATGTGTAGGCTTCGATCGCATGCACCATCGCATCGATGCCTGTGGCGGCGGTAATGGCGGGCGGCAGTCCCACTGTCAGCTCCGCATCCAGAATCGCCATGTCGGCGTACAGCATGGGCGAGACCACGCCCATTTTCGTGGTCTCGCCCGTGGTGACAATCGAGATGGGCGTGACTTCCGAGCCGGTACCGGCCGTTGTTGGTATTTGAATAAGTTTTAACCGGGGGCCTTTGACGTTCCCTATACCGTACATGGTCGCCAGTGGCTGCTCGCTCGCAGCGAGAACGGCGATCAGTTTGGCGACGTCCATCGAGCTGCCGCCACCGAGCCCGATGACCAGGTCGATGTCGGATGCACGCGCACGGGCGGCAGCCTGCAAGATAATTGCCTCCGGTGGATCGGCCATGACATCGGCATACACGCTGACCGCGAACCCGGCTTTTTCCAGTGTAGCGATGGGGCCATCGACCAGACCGGTGGCGAGAAAGCCTGGGTCGGTAACAATCAGAATCCTGCTGATGTGATGGAAATTGTCGGCAACCAGCTGTCCTAGCTGCCGGGTCGCCCCTTGCTGACAAACGAGGTGGGGTACGGTGTTGAATGTGAACGGGTTCATGTGGTCTCCTGGAATTTTTTCCTATTGTAGCAACCCGATGCACGGGCAGTGGCGCGGTAAAATATTCGGCGGCAATGAACAGATTCGGGATGGATGGCTATCCCGATGTCTAGTGGTGGCTCTTAACGTGGAATCAGATGAAGAAAGTACGCAGGATATTATTGCCTCACTACACTACCGATCGGCGCTTGCTTTGCGCTGTGTGGCGCTAGCATGGAGCAATTCGCGCTGTTGTACGTGGCGGCTTTTTTAGCTGGATTGGTCGATGCCGTGGTCGGTGGTGGAGGCCTGATTCAATTGCCCGCACTATTTTCGGTGTTCCCGAACATGGCTCCAGCGACATTACTAGGCACGAACAAGTTATCCGGGTTTCTGGGGACCAGTGTGGCAGCGGTCAGCTTTTCTAGACGGGTTAACGTTGAATGGAGCGCTGCATTGCCAGCGGCTGCCGCGGCGTTCGTGTTTGCCTTTGCCGGGGCATTTACGGTAACCCATGTGCCGGCTGATTTTATCCGCAAGTTACTGCCATTTATTCTGATTGGCGTTGGGGCTTACACGCTCAAGAAAAAGGATTTCGGGAGTGTGCATGCGCCTTACCATTCCGGTGTCAAAGAGCGCTGGCTTGCGATTGCTATCGGTGGTGGTGTCGGTTTTTACGACGGGTTTTTCGGGCCGGGTACGGGTAGCTTTCTGGTTTTTCTGTTTGTACGTATTTTTGGGTTCGATTTTCTTGGTGCTTCTGCAGTATCCAAGGTAGTCAACGTGGCCTGCAACGTGTCTGCATTGTTCTGGTTCTGGAACAGTGGTCATGTGCTGTGGCAAATTGGATTGATGATGGGTGCCTGCAATGTTCTCGGATCGTTGGTTGGGAGTCGTCTTGCGATCAAGCACGGCAGCGGATTTGTCAGGAAGTTGTTTTTGGTCGTTGTGCTGTTGTTAATAAGCAAAACAAGTTACGACGCCTTTATTCGGTAGTCAGCGCGAATTACACTCTGTCAATAGAGCTTCACGTGTTTCACGTGAAACAACTACTTTGACCGGGGGTTATAAGTGCTTGCATCTGCCGTGTTTCAACGCTCAGACACTGGACGTAGCGAAATCCATCAAAAAACCTATGGCCTGACGCAAACCGAGCGAATGGTGCTGATTCTGGTGGATGGACTCACACCGTTAGCTGAGACTCAAGAAAAACTGAAGGGTTTATCCCCTGAGCGTTTTGAGCGGGCATTCAATCAACTTAAAAGCAAAGACCTGATCGTGGAAGTGATGCTTGCGCCCGATGTTCTACAGCCGGACATTGTCGATCCAGTTGCTGCGGCTCGCTTCCTTCAGCAAGATCCGCTCGATCCAGTGACCATCGTGTCTTTTGACGCTGATAGCGATTTCGGCATGGAGCTATACGGCGAGCGTGGTATGGATCGTGGCGTGAACGCTATCAGTGGCAACGCAGCGGCAGGACCCGCGTTAACTGTGAACCTTCTCAGTGCTGCTGTCGGGGTTGCTCCATCACTGGTGAGTGTGGACTTCCATATCCCGCTTAAGAAGCAACCGCAAACTACCAACGTATTCAGGATGGATGCGGGCGCTGAGACAAGGGAGGTTGGTCTAATCGGACCTAAAATACCGGTGAAGAAGCGTTTATATATGCCGTGGGGACCGCTGATGATGGCCGCCGGGTGCTTGCTTCTTGCGGCTTCCGTCGTTCTCAGATTGATGCGTTAATATGGTTTCACGTGAAACAAGCGTGTCATCACCAACCGACGATCACGCTACCGTCAATGAATGAGTCGGTGGTGCAGCACGCAATGCCCCTATAATCTCGCTTCAGTCCACCGTACATCGAGCAGAATCATGCAATACCCATCAGAATTTGACGTCATCGTGATCGGCGGAGGCCACGCCGGTACGGAAGCTGCGCTCGCAGCAGCGCGAATGGGGCAAAAAACTTTGCTCCTGAGTCACAATATCGAGACCCTCGGACAGATGTCCTGCAATCCCTCGATCGGGGGCATAGGCAAGGGGCATCTGGTGCGGGAAGTCGATGCGATGGGTGGTGCAATGGCAATCGCCACCGATGAAGCCGGCATCCAGTTTCGTATTCTGAATTCATCAAAGGGCCCAGCAGTGCGTGCCACGCGCGCGCAGGCCGACCGCATCTTGTACAAGCAGGCGATCCGGTCCCGCCTCGAAAATCAGCCCAATCTTTGGCTATTCCAGCAGGCAGTGGACGACCTGATGGTGGAAGGTGATCGCGTCGTTGGTGCGGTTACCCAGATCGGAATTCAATTCCGCGCACGCTCGGTCGTACTCACTGCCGGCACTTTTCTTGATGGAAAGATTCATGTTGGATTGAATAATTATGCAGCAGGGCGTGCTGGTGACCCGCCAGCTGTCTCCCTATCGGCCCGACTGAAAGAGTTGCGCATGCCGCAAGGACGCCTGAAAACCGGGACGCCTCCGCGCTTGGATGGCCGTAGTATTGATTTTTCCGTGATGCAGATACAGCCAGGTGATATCGACCCCGTGCCGGTATTTTCGGTCATGGGTTCGGCTGCCATGCATCCGGCCCAACTGCCATGCTGGATCACGCACACCAATGAACGCACGCATGACATTATCCGTAGCGGTCTGGATCGCAGCCCGATGTATACCGGCGTGATCGAGGGTGTCGGACCGCGCTATTGCCCATCGATCGAAGACAAGATCCATCGTTTCGCTGGTAAATCGTCGCATCAGATTTATCTGGAGCCGGAGGGATTGACTACCCACGAGATTTATCCGAACGGTATCTCAACCAGTTTGCCTTTTGATATACAGCTCGCACTGGTTCGCTCGATGGTCGGTCTGGAGCAGGCGCATATTCTGCGTCCGGGATATGCGATCGAATATGACTACTTTGATCCACGCGGATTGAAATCCTCCCTCGAAACCAAAGCAATTCAGGGGCTGTTTTTTGCTGGACAAATCAATGGTACGACCGGATACGAAGAGGCCGCGGCACAAGGCATGCTGGCCGGGTTGAACGCCGCGTTGCAAACTCAGGGCAGGGCGGCCTGGTGTCCAGGGCGTGACCAGGCTTATCTTGGTGTACTGGTCGATGACCTGATTACCCAAGGCGTGCAGGAACCCTATCGGATGTTTACAAGTCGGGCCGAATACCGGCTTAGCCTGCGTGAAGACAACGCCGATATGCGCCTGACCGAAATCGGTCGTGAACTAGGTTGTGTGGGCGACACGCAATGGGCTGCTTTCGAACAAAAGCGCGAAGCAGTTGCGCGCGAACTGGAGCGCTTGCGTTCCACGTGGATCAGCCCCCGCGTGCTGGCCGACGCCGAAGGTGAGCGGGTGCTGGGAAAAGCGATTGAGCGGGAATATGCGCTGGCCGACCTGTTGCGTCGCCCGAACGTTACCTATGCCGCTTTGCTGGGCATGACCGGTATCGATGGCCAATCACTCGCCGGCCCCGGAGTGTCTGACCCGATCGTGCGCGAGCAAGTTGAAATCCAGTTGAAATACGCCGGTTACATCGACCGTCAGGCAAAGGAAGTCGAACGCCATGAGCACTTCGAGCAGCTGAAATTGCCTGCCGAGTTTGACTATCTGGCAGTCACCGCGCTATCGATGGAAGTACGGCAAAAGCTGCATTTCAACCGCCCGGAAACGATAGGCCAGGCATCCCGGATGTCGGGCGTGACACCTGCCGCGATTTCGCTGTTGCTGGTGCACTTGAAAAAGGGCGGATTCAATGAGTTTCAATCCGTGCCTGTTACCGCTGATGTTGCCACCTGAGCCTTGCCAATAATGACTGTTTTGAATCGTGAAGTACTGACACAAGCGCTGCGCCAGGGCGTCGATCAACTCGACCTGGATCTTACGCCGGCAACCATCGATCGCTTGATTGATTACGTTGCCTTGCTCTGCAAATGGAATGCCGTCTATAACCTGACCGCAGTGCGCGACCCCTTGCAAATGGTGACACAGCATTTGCTGGATTCGCTGGCCGTGATCCCTGCATTTTTTCACGTGAAACACGTGCTCGATGTTGGCGCCGGTGGTGGACTGCCGGGGATGGTGCTGGCGATCTGGGCGCAACAGGCCGAACCGGCGATGCGCATATCGATGATCGATACCGTCCACAAGAAGACCGCTTTTCTGACGCAGGCAAAAGTTGAACTGGGCCTTGCCAACGTCACGATACATACCGCGCGGGTCGAACAGCTGAAGGTGGTGCAGCCATTTGACGTCATCACGTCGCGTGCGTTTGCAGAGCTCGCTGACTTCGTGAACTGGTCGGGCCACTTGCTCGACGAGGGCGGCAAGTTCATCGCCATGAAGGGGCAGCTTCCCCACGACGAAATCAGCCGGTTGCCGGATGGCTGGACGGTGACTGAGATCCGCCCTGTGACGGTGCCGGGACTGCATGCCGAACGCCATTTGATTTTCATTGAAAGACATGCAGCATGAGTCATTTTTATCGCACCATGGTTTCTGGTCTTGCTCCACTACTTTTGATGGTGCAGCTTGGCAGCGCCGGGGCGCAGACGGTAACGCCTGTCACGGAACTTGATCTGAACCGCTACGCCGGAAAATGGGTCGAAATTGCCCGTTTGCCTAACAAGTTCCAGAAAGACTGTGTCAGTAACGTCACTGCCAACTACGTCAAGCGCAGCGATGGCGAGATCGATGTTATCAATAGATGCAAAAAAGCCAATGGCGCAGTCGAGGAAGCCGTCGGTCGTGCGCGCATACCGAATCTACAAATGACTTCAAAACTGAAAGTACGTTTTGCGCCGCAATGGTTATCCTGGCTGCCTATGGTGTGGGCAGATTACTGGGTTGTCGATTTGTCCACGGATTATTCGCTGGCCGCCGTCGGTGGACCTACCCATGAGTACTTGTGGATACTTGCCCGTTCGCCAGAGGTCGCAGAACCGAGCTACCAGGCGCTGCTGCAGCGACTGACCGCACAGGGCTTTGATACCGCCAAACTCGTCAGGACGCTGCAGGATTCATCGAAATGAGTATCGCCGTTCAACCGTCCTGCCACTACGCCGAGAGCAATTAAAAACAATGGCTAAAATATTTTGTGTTGCAAACCAGAAGGGTGGGGTAGGCAAGACCACGACAGCAGTCAACCTTGCGGCAGGGCTGACCCGGATCGGCCAACGCGTGATGCTGGTCGACCTCGATCCGCAAGGTAATGCAACGATGGGTGCGGGCATCAACAAAGCGACCCTGAAAGTCTCTATCTATGAAGTCTTGCTGGGCATGTCCGACGTCGCCAGCGCCCGCCTGAGATCCGAGAATGGCGGATTTGACGTGTTGCCCGCGAACCGGGAACTGGCCGGCGCCGAAGTCGAGATGGTCGAACTCGACAATCGTGAAAAGCGGTTGAAAGATGCACTGAGCCTGGTGGCTGACGACTACGATTTCATCCTGATCGACTGTCCACCTGCCTTGTCGATACTGACCCTGAACGGCCTGTGTGCGGCCAACGGCGTCATCATTCCGATGCAGTGTGAATATTACGCACTGGAAGGGCTGTCCGATCTGGTCAATACGATCAAGAAAGTGCATGCCAAGCTCAACACGGATTTGAAAATCATCGGCCTGTTGCGGGTCATGTTTGATCCGCGCATGACGTTGTCGCAGCAAGTCTCCGCACAACTGGAACAGCATTTCGGTGACAAGGTATTCAAAACCATGATCCCCCGAAATATTCGCCTGGCCGAAGCGCCTTCTTACGGGATGCCGGGTGTTAACTTCGATCCCGGTTCCAAAGGTGCGCAGGCGTACATCGCATTCGGTGCCGAGATGGTCGAACGTATCAAAACAATGTAAAGAAATCATGGCCACAAAAAAACACAAAAGCGGCCTCGGTCGCGGTCTGGAAGCATTGCTAGGCGGTTCTACTGATCTGGATGACGCCGTTCTGAACGTCCCTGGTGCGCCATCAATACTGTCGGTGGATGTCCTGCAGGCCGGAAAATATCAGCCGCGTCTTCGCATGGACGAGGGTGCGCTGAACGAACTGGCGGCGTCCATCAAGGCGCAGGGCGTCTTGCAGGCCATTCTGGTGCGACCGATTGCGGCACTTGATGGTGTCGCTCGTTATGAAATCATTGCGGGCGAGCGCCGTTTCAGAGCCGCGCAATTAGCCGGCCTCACGGAAGTGCCGGTGCTGGTCAAGGATGTCGAAGATCAGACCGCGGCTGCCATGGCCCTGATTGAAAACATCCAGCGCGAAGACCTGAATCCGCTCGAAGAAGCGCAGGGCATTCACCGTCTGATTACGGACTTTGAATTCACGCACGAACAAGCCGCCGGTGCGGTTGGGCGCTCACGCAGCGCGGTGTCGAATTTGTTGCGCTTGCTGAACCTGGCCAAGCCGGTGCAGACCATGCTGATGGCAGGTGACATCGACATGGGGCATGCCCGTGCGCTGCTGGCAGTCGACGCCGCTACCCAGATCACGCTGGCCAACCAGATCGTCGCCAAGCGCATGTCGGTACGTGAGGCCGAAAAACTGGTGAAGCGTGCCACTACCGAGCAGTCATTGGCACCAACGCTGTCCAAGTCAAACTCGAAGTCGCGCGACTACACCGGACTTGAAGAAGAATTGTCCGATATATTGGCGACCAAGGTAGCGATCAAAATCAACTCCGAAAAAAAAGGTCAAATACTTATCGATTTCGCCGATCTCGATTCACTCGACGGTTTGCTTGCGAGATTGCGCTCCACGGCCTGATCGTTCACAAAAAACCCGGTTCAGCAAACCGGGTAGCCGCACCGCAGCGATCTACTAGGACGCAAAATGATAAACCGGTAAATTTATTTGCGCCATTCCAAGGCAGGGGACAGCATTGTGCCCCCTTGCAGTGCGCCAAATAATTGACTGGTCCTTCGGAAACCACTTATAATCCCGTGGCTTCCGAATACCCACATTACGCACTCATTTCCCGCATATCAAAGCCGAATCACAGGCGATGTGCAACCGACCTTGGACAAGCATGTTGCGAATCGTATTTTTGCAGTTCGCAGCGACACTGGTCGTCAGTCTGATTGCTGGTGCGTTGGCCGGAGTCGCCGGGTTTTTGTCGGCGCTGTTGGGTGGACTGTGTTGTGTAGTTCCGAATGGCCTGTTTGCGCTGCGACTGTTTGCTGATTCCCGCAAACCCGGCGGTGCCAACCCGGTGTCATTTTTTATTGGTGAATTTGTAAAGATTGCATTGACGGTGGCGCTCCTGGGCGCGACTGCATGGCTGTACCGCGACTTGAACTGGCTGGCGCTCATCGCTGCCTTCGTCGTGGCACTGAAAAGTTACATCATTCTATTATTTAGGCACTGACATGACGACTGAAGCGATTGCTGGCGCGGCTGCGGAACACGCACCGACTGCCTCTGAATACATCGTTCACCACCTGGGACATCTGTCCACCAAGCACCAGGACAAAATCATCGATTTCTCGATCCTCAACATGGATACCATTTTCTGGTCCGTGTTTGCTGGCGTCGTCGGCTGCCTGGTGATGTACATGGCAGCGCGCAAGGCAACTTCCGGAGTGCCGGGTCGCTTCCAGGCTGCAGTCGAAATGGTCTACGAGATGGTAGACAATCAGGCGAAATCAATCGTCCATGGCGATCGCAGTTTCATCGCTCCGCTGGCACTGACGATTTTTGTCTGGGTCGCTCTCATGAATTCGCTCGACTTCCTGCCGGTCGACATGTTCTCCGGTTTGTTCAGCTATTTTGGTATCGAACATATTTTCCCGCATCACCGCGTGGTTCCAACCGCTGACCTCAATGGCACCATGGGGATCGCGCTTGGTGTATTCGCACTGATGATCTATTACAACCTGAAAATCAAGGGTGTCGGCGGCTTCATTCATGAACTCTTCGCTGCGCCCTTCGGTATCTGGCTTGCCCCGTTCAACTTGCTCCTCAACGTGATTGAATTTGCCGCGAAGACCGTATCACTGGCCATGCGACTGTTCGGAAACATGTTTGCAGGCGAGTTGCTGTTCCTGCTGATTGCATTGCTCGGTTCGACTGCTACCGTGTTCGGTTTCGCCGGCCACGTCCTCGCAGGTACTATCTGGGCAATCTTCCATATCCTGATCGTGTTCCTGCAGGCATTCATTTTCATGATGCTGACGCTGGTGTATATCGGCCAGGCGCACGAAGGGCATTGATCGGTTTCAGGTTTTGAAATTGTTGTATTGGTACGCTGGTTTTTTGATTTGATTTTTATATTTATTTTAACTTTTAAGGAATTGTCATGACTGACCTCTCATTCGTAGCATTGGCGTGTGGTTTGATTATCGGCCTGGGCGCCATTGGTGCTTGTATCGGTATCGCTATCATGGGCGGTAAGTATCTTGAAGCATCGGCTCGCCAACCAGAATTGATGAATGCACTGCAAACCAAAATGTTCCTGCTGGCTGGTCTGATCGATGCTGCGTTCCTGATCGGTGTTGGTATCGCCATGTTGTTTGCCTTCGCAAACCCGTTCATCGCCAAGTAATTCGCTGCTCGTGGCCGCGCTCCGTTCCGGAGTGTCGGCCGACCGTATTCTGCTAAGGAAAATACCATGAACCTCAATGCAACTTTGATTGCACAGTTCGTGGTCTTCTTCATCCTCGCTGGCTTCACGATGAAATTCGTATGGCCACCGTTGACGAAAGCGCTCGATGAGCGTGCCAAGAAGATCGCGGACGGTTTGGCTGCGGCCGAACGTGGCAAGGCCGAAATGGCTGCCGCAGAGAAGCGTGTTCAGGCACAACTGGCATCGGCTAACGATGCTGGTCAAAAGCGGATCAGCGATGCTGAGAAGCGTGCCCAGGGCATCATTGACGAAGCCAAGAACACAGCCTCCGCTGAAGCCGCGCGCATTCTTGCCGCTGCCAAGGCAGAAGCCGATCAGCAAGTGACCCAGGCCCGCGAAGCATTGCGTGATCAGGTCGCGACTCTGGCGGTGAAAGGTGCTGAACAGATTCTGAAGCGTGAAGTCAATGCAGCCGTCCACGCTGACCTGTTGACCCAACTGAAAACAGAGCTGTAATCATGGCCGAACTCGCAACGATTGCCCGTCCTTACGCCGAAGCCCTGTTTCGCATCGCACAGTCCGAAGATCTGGCCGCCTGGTCGTCCCTGGTGTCGGAGATGGCCCGGGTTGCTGCAGATCCTGATCTGCAAGCCCTGACGCACAACCCGAAGATTTCGGACGCCGATATTGCCTCCACGTTTTTGTCAGCGGTTAAATCACCTGTCAACGCCGAAGTCAATAACTTCGTCACGATGCTGATCGAGAACGGTCGCCTGACCTCGCTGCCCGAAATCGACGCTCAGTTCCAAGTATTGAAAAATACTCTGGAAGGCGCCGCGGATGCGGAAATCGTCAGCGCGTTCGACTTGTCATCGGCTCAGGTCAGTGAGTTGATCGCTACACTGGAAAAGAAATTCGGTCGCAAACTCAATCCGTTAGTGTCGGTCGATCCGTCGCTCATTGGTGGTGTGCGCGTTGTTGTCGGTGACGAAGTGCTCGACACGTCGGTGCGCGCAAAGCTGCAACAGATGCAGGTCGCGCTCACCGCGTAACCAGCAAAACTTGCTCTTCGCGTAAGCCAGAGAATAATTTTAGGAGTTTATATGCAACTCAACCCGTCCGAAATCAGCGAACTGATCAAGAGCCGGATTCAAGGTCTCAGCGATAGCGCCGAGATCCGCAATCAGGGTACGGTCATTTCCGTATCCGATGGTATTTGCCGCATCCACGGTCTGTCCGACGTCATGCAAGGCGAGATGCTGGAATTTCCAGGTAACACCTTCGGCCTCGCGCTGAACCTCGAGCGTGACTCGGTTGGTTCCGTGATCCTGGGTGATTACGAGCACATCTCCGAAGGCGATACCGTCAAATGTACCGGTCGTATTCTGGAAGTGCCAATTGGTCCTGAGTTGTGTGGCCGCGTGGTCAATGCACTCGGTCAACCGATTGATGGCAAAGGTCCGGTCAACGCCAAGCTGACCGCACCGATCGAAAAGATCGCCCCAGGCGTGATTGCCCGTCAATCCGTATCGCAGCCTATGCAAACCGGTCTGAAGTCGATCGACGCGATGGTACCGATTGGTCGCGGTCAACGCGAATTGATCATTGGCGATCGTCAAACCGGCAAGACCGCGGTAGCGATCGATGCGATCATCAACCAGAAAGGCCAGAACGTAACGTGTATCTACGTTGCAATCGGTCAAAAGGCATCATCGATCAAGAACATCGTGCGCTCGCTCGAGTTGCACAACGCGATGGAATACACGATCGTGGTTGCCGCATCGGCTTCCGAGTCGGCCGCAATGCAGTTCGTTGCGCCGTACGCTGGTTGCGCCATGGGTGAGTACTTCCGCGATCGCGGCGAAGACGCACTGATCGTGTATGACGATCTGTCCAAGCAAGCTGTCGCGTATCGTCAAGTGTCGTTGTTGCTGCGCCGTCCACCAGGTCGCGAAGCGTACCCTGGCGACGTGTTCTACCTGCACAGCCGTTTGCTTGAGCGCGCAGCACGCGTGAACCCGGACTACGTCGAAGCCTTCACCAAGGGTGAAGTCAAGGGCAAGACCGGTTCGCTGACTGCATTGCCGATCATCGAAACTCAGGCGGGCGACGTCTCTGCCTTCGTTCCAACCAACGTGATTTCGATCACCGACGGTCAGATCTTCCTGGAAACCTCATTGTTCAACGCCGGTGTCCGTCCTGCGATTAACGCCGGTATTTCGGTGTCGCGCGTCGGTGGCGCTGCTCAGACCAAGGTCATCAAAAACCTGTCCGGTGGTATTCGTACCGACTTGGCCCAGTACCGTGAATTGGCGGCGTTTGCGCAATTCGCTTCCGACCTCGATGCATCGACCCGCAAGCAGCTCGATCGTGGCGCGCGCGTCACTGAATTGCTGAAGCAGGCACAGTACTCGCCGTTGTCGATTTCGCTGATGGCGTGTTCGCTGTTTGCAGTCAACAAGGGTTACCTCGACGATGTCGAAGTCAAGAAAGTACTCGCGTTCGAATCAGGTCTGCATGGTTTCATGAAGAGCAGCCACGCGGCATTGCTGCAAAAGATCGAAGATACCAAGCAGCTCGACAAGGACGGTGAAGTTGCACTGGCCGCCGCGATTGCAGATTTCAAGAAATCGTTCTGACCCTAACTGTGCATAAGGAGTAATTCAGCATGGCTTCAGGTAAAGAGATTCGAGGCAAGATCAAGAGCGTAGAAAATACGAAGAAGATCACCAAGGCGATGGAAATGGTCGCCGCATCCAAGATGCGCAAAGCGCAAGAGCGGATGCGTGCGGCTCGCCCATACAGCGAAAAGATCCGTAATATCGCGGCCAACCTGTCTCAGGCGAACCCCGAGTACACGCATCCGTTTCTGGTCACGCAAGACAGTGCAAAGCGCGTTGGTTTTGTCGTCGTCACAACCGACAAAGGGTTGTGCGGCGGCTTGAATACCAATGCGCTGCGTTTGCTGACGACCAAAATGCGCGATGTCGAAAGCAAGGGTAGCAAGATTGAAGCCGTCGCAATTGGCAACAAGGGATTCGGATTCCTGAACCGTATCGGTGCGACCATTGTGTCGCATGCCGTGCAGCTCGGTGATGCTCCGCACCTCGACAAGCTGATTGGTCCGGTCAAGGTCTTGCTCGATGCGTATCAGGAAGGTCGTCTTGACGCGGTGTATGTGGTGTACACCAAGTTCATCAACACGATGCGTCAGGAAGCGACTCTTGAGCAACTTCTGCCATTGTCAGCCGACAAGCTGGAAGCCGACAAAGACAGCCACGCCTGGGATTACATCTACGAACCGGATGCCCAGCTGGTCATCGACGAGCTGTTATTGCGTTACGTAGAAGCATTGATTTTCCAGGCAGTCGCAGAAAACATGGCGTCCGAGCAATCGGCGCGTATGGTCGCGATGAAGTCTGCCAGCGATAACGCCGGCAACGTGATTGGTGAATTGAAGCTTGTGTATAACAAGACGCGGCAGGCAGCGATTACGAAAGAATTGTCGGAGATTGTTTCCGGAGCAGCGGCAGTTTAATGCCGCTTACGGGGCAGAGTTGATGAAGCGCCGATGGCGACAATTGACTCTGCCAGCAATTGACTAGTACACAAGACGCGACTCGATTACATGCCGCTTTCAGAGCGAACGCAGGTAACCGGGCTGCCAGGAATTTAAATTACTTTTGAAGGAACGAACATGGCTGACGGCAAAATCGTTCAGTGTATCGGCGCAGTGGTGGACGTTGAGTTCCCGCGCAACGCGATGCCCAAGGTGTACGACGCCTTGAAAATGGAAGGCTCGGAGCTGACACTGGAAGTGCAGCAGCAGTTGGGCGACGGCATTGTCCGTACCATCGCGCTGGGTACGTCCGACGGTTTGCGCCGCGGCATGATTATCCAGAATACCGGCGGACCAATCATGGTGCCAGTCGGTAAAGCAACCCTCGGTCGCATCATGGACGTGTTGGGTAACCCGATCGACGAATGCGGTCCGGTCAGCCACGAAAAGATGGCATCGATCCATCGCAAGGCACCTGCGTATGACGAGTTGTCGCCATCGCAAGACCTGCTCGAAACCGGTATCAAGGTGATCGACCTGGTGTGTCCGTTTGCCAAGGGCGGTAAAGTTGGCCTGTTCGGCGGCGCTGGTGTCGGCAAGACCGTGAACATGATGGAACTGATCAACAACATCGCCAAGGCACACAGCGGCTTGTCCGTGTTTGCCGGTGTTGGTGAGCGTACGCGTGAAGGTAATGACTTCTATCACGAGATGGCTGACGCCAAAGTGGTCGATCTGGAAAATCCGGAGAACTCCAAAGTCGCCATGGTCTACGGTCAGATGAATGAACCGCCAGGTAACCGTCTGCGCGTTGCGCTGACCGGACTGACTATCGCGGAAAGTTTCCGCGATGAAGGTAAAGACGTTCTGTTCTTCGTTGATAATATTTACCGCTTCACACTGGCCGGTACCGAAGTCTCCGCACTGCTGGGCCGTATGCCATCCGCCGTCGGTTACCAGCCAACACTGGCCGAAGAAATGGGCCGTCTGCAAGAGCGCATCACATCGACCAAAGTCGGCTCGATCACCTCGATTCAGGCCGTCTACGTTCCTGCGGATGACTTGACCGACCCATCGCCAGCAACCACCTTTGCTCACCTGGATTCCACCGTCGTTCTGTCGCGTGACATCGCTTCGCTGGGTATCTATCCTGCGGTCGATCCACTCGATTCAACCTCGCGCCAGCTTGATCCGCTCGTCGTTGGCCAGGACCACTACGACACAGCCCGTGCGGTACAAGGTATCCTGCAGCGCTACAAGGAATTACGCGACATTATCGCGATTCTGGGCATGGATGAATTGGCTCCGGAAGACAAACTGCTGGTCGCGCGTGCTCGCAAGATGCAGCGTTTCCTGTCACAGCCATTCCACGTTGCTGAAGTATTTACTGGCGCGCCTGGTAAGTACGTGTCGCTGAAGGACACGATCAACGGCTTCAAGATGATCGCCTCCGGCGAACTCGATCACCTGCCAGAGCAAGCGTTCTACATGGTCGGCACGATCGAAGAAGCAATCGAAAAAGCCAAGAAGACTCAGTAATTGTTGCCTGCCGGCGTCTGGACTACCTGGCGCCGGTTACACGATGACTGACTCATTGAACAGATAAGGTTTCAAGATGGCACACACTATTCACGTTGATGTGGTTTCGGCAGAAACGCAGATCTTTTCCGGTGAAGCCGAATTCGTCGCATTGCCGGGCGAGTCTGGCGAACTGGGTATCTACCCGGGCCATACGCCACTGATCACCCGCATCAAACCGGGCACCGTCCGCATCAAGGTTGCAGGTCAGGCCGAGATGGAATTGGTGTTCGTCGCTGGTGGTATTCTGGAAGTGCAACCAAACGCCGTCACCGTTCTGGCCGATACCGCAATTCGCGGTACCGACCTCGATGAAGCCAAGGCATTGGAAGCCAAGCGTCTTGCAGAAGAAGCGATGATCAACCAGGAATCAAAAATCGACTACGCAGCGGCGCAAGCTGAATTGTCGGTGGCGATTGCCCAGTTGGCAGCGATCCAGCGCTTGCGTCAAAAGCGTTAAGCAGCAGGCAGCGCGCAGCAAATGAAAAAGCAGCCTCGGCTGCTTTTTTGCATTCCAGGGGAGTGTGTAATTGGCTGATCGGGCCCGATGCATGTAGTCTGATCTGATCAGGCAGGCGAGAGCGTTGTCGTCGTATCCCTGCCGAACATCACCACCTGGTTGCGCCCTTGCTCCTTGGCACGATACATTGCCTTGTCCGCCATCCGGATAAACATCTCGGCAGTTTGCTCATCGTCAGGTATCAGTACGGCAACACCAATACTGGTGGTCACGCAGCCCACAGCCAGTGGCGACTTGGCATGTGGTAACGCTAGCGCTTCCAGTGCTCCACGAATACCTTCGGCGAGCCCCATCGCGCTAGCGGCATCGGTATCGACCGCGAGCATCACGAATTCTTCGCCGCCGTAGCGCGCAACCAAGTCGCTCGCCCGTCGAGCGTGCGACTGCATCAGGCGAGCCACCTTGCGCAGGCAAACATCGCCTTCCTGATGGCCGTAATGGTCATTGTAATTTTTGAAGAAATCGACATCGAGCATCATCAGCGCGAGCGGCTTGCCGGTGCGCGCTGCACGATGCAATTCCGCGAGCAAGACCGTATCGAAGTGACGCCGGTTCGCAATACCGGTAAGTCCATCGGTCAGGCTCAATGATGCCAGCTTGTGGTTGGCTTCTTCCAGATCGCGTGTGCGCTCTCCGACCCGCTCTTCCAGTCGTTCGTGTTCCTGGGCGATTTTTGTCGCCATGTCATTGAACTGTTGCGATAGCGTGGACAGTTCGTCGTCTCCCTCTTGCGTCATGCGAATCGCGTAATTGCCCTTCTCAGCTTGCTTCATGCTATCGATGAGCTCTTCCAGCGGGGTCGAGATACTGCGTGAAATGAGGTAAGCCAACACGATCGACGCCGCAAAACAGAGCAATCCGATGAGGATGATCTGGTTGCGGACAGATTTGGCTTCAGACAGTAAATTTCCGTACGGAATTGAACTGACCACAAACCAGCTGGTGCGCGGAATCTGGGCATATGCGGCAACATATTTGCCCGACGGATTATCCTGCGTGTTCGCGACCGATTTCACGTCATAGATCAGGAACCCAACGCTTCGTCGTTGCGCCAGGCTAGATCGTATGTCATCCAGTAATGTCTGATCGGGCGTCGTCGTTGCGGCGATTGCTGACTTGCTCGCCGTCTTGAGCAGCACGCTTCCTGTCCGTGAATCCAGGACCGATATCCCACTGCCGCTACCCAGATCGACATTGTCGAAGACCCCGGCGAAATGTGACTGGTCGACACCTAAAAAAAGACTGCCGGCGCCACGCCCGTTCGCCTTGAAATAAATATCACGCAACATGACGATGCTCTTGTCGCCACCGAAGACGTCCAGAGTGGTCCAGTAAGGCCGGCCCTTCGGGCCGGTGGCATGTTCGACCAGCCGGACCACTGCCGCGCTCAATTGCGGAAAGACCTGCGCATCCATGATCTTCATGTCCGTACCAAGAAAATATTTCTGGTTGATGTAGTCGAATGAACCATACGCATCCAGCAGGATTTTGGTCATGTCTGCGCGTGCACGTACGCGTTCAGCGTCGTTCTCGCCCGCATAGCGCAACAATCCCGATTGTACGTCGTCCGATAACACCAGCGCCTGGCTATCCGATTCCACTTGGGCCATTTGCAGCTGGACGTTTTTGGCGACTTGCTTGACGATCTCGGTCGAAAAGATGCGAGCGTTGTTCTCGATGGATTTACCCGATTCGCTGTACGAGATGATCCCTGTCACCAACAGTGGTAACAGGGACAGCAGGATGAACGAGCCCATGAGTCGATAGCGGATTCCGATTTTCCGCAACCAGTCAATCGAGTTTGCGACGGGATATGTGTTCATTGATCGTATCGAGCGCCAATTGTCATTGCTAAAAAACGGGATTATTTGTTGTCTATCCGGGCTTCGTTCTTCACCGAGTCATCCAGACGTTGCGCCGCGCCTTGCGGCGTTTCTTTCCCGAACAGGACGTCTTGCAGTAAGGTATGCGTCAGTGTAATCGTCGACGCTGGCAGGAACGCGTAGTACGGACTGGCGGTGACCGGATAAGCGCTGATTGCGTCGATATACGCGGCGATCTTCGGGTTGCTGACCATCGTACCCTGCACAACTTTCATCGGTGCGATGTTCTGCCGTTTGTTCTGCTGCATGGGATAGCCTTCGCCCGTCATGAACTCGAGAAATTGAAGAGCAGCCGCTTTATTGGGCGTGTCGCTAACTGCGAAACCCGTCTCGCTGCCAATGACCGGCACAGCCATTTTGCCGTGCGCATTCCATGGAGGAAGAAAAACTCCGGTGTTAAATCCATCGCCATCCATCAACAGCCCCGAAGCCCAGGTTCCATGAAATGCCATTGCCACCTTGCCTTCAGTGAATAACTTGATGCCTTCATCGTAGTTGGTGTTCATGAAATTCTTTTGTACATAGCCCCGCTCTGCGATGAGCTTGATCTTGCCAAAGATATCAGCGCCTTCTGTCGTCGCCAGATCCAGGCTGCCATTGGCGATTTCCTTTTTCCAGTCCGGGTGGGTCGCCACGATATTGTTGGCGAATCCTGAACTGAACGGACCATTGCCCAGCACATTCGGAAAGCCGCCATTCCAGATGATCGGCGTCAATCCGGCTTGTTTCAGCTGCGCGCAGACCGCCAGGAATGCCTCAAAATCAGCAGGAAGCGCGGTAATGCCTGCCTTCCGGAACATCGATTCGTTGTAATAAACCAGGGTCGCTGCGACACCACCAGAGATGCCGAAATGCTTGCCTTTGTTACTGGTCCAGTCGGGCTTCAGGCTGTCGAGCATGTTTGCCCAGGCGAAGGTCGTCCCCAAATCAGCCAGGAAGCCCTGATCGGCTAACTCCGCAGCGTAGGCATTCGGATTGACAGAAACTATATCGGGCAGCGTATTGGACGCGACTTTTGGCTTGATGTTTTCTTCGACTGAATTACCGATCATGAATTGCACGTTGACATGGATCGACGGATGGGCTGCCGTGAATGCCGCGGCGGTTTGCAACATTTGCTCCGGCCAGTCAGGTGCCCAGATTAGTGCAGTAATGGTAATTGGCGCCTGGATAGAGGGCGCGGGGTCCTGGTTCGTACGAGAGCAGCCGGCGGCCAATAGCGCGATGCCAAGCATTGCGACAACATGGGCGAGCTGTGTTGAAAATTTCATTGGCGCAATTATCGACATGTTGCGTTGGAGGTTACGTCAATGCTTGACATGGTGAGTGCGTCGCGCGAGACAACGCGCTAGTTCCTGTTATTAATTTCCATAAAGCAAAGCGCAGCTAGTGTACCCGTAGTTAGTTGGTTTTGGTCCGAAGTAGTGGGCATCTTCCGGGCCGGGTAGCTGTAATGGCAGGCTGGCATCGTCGTCGCTTTTTTCGCTGTGGAAGTACAATCGGTGCGTCGCGTTTTATCGTCACTTTCCGATCGGAGAACTCATGAAATTCAGTACCCAGTTTCGCCCGAAAAAATCCTTCAAAGTCAACGATAGTGATGCCGGCGACAAGCCCTTGTCGAGCGGAGACAAGGCCAAGGACAAACTGGCGGTCGATGCGCTGGCGCAGCAAATTGCCGAACTGCAGAATGTGTTTTATGCGGCGCACAAACGCAAGTTACTGTTGGTATTGCAGGGCATGGATACCTCCGGAAAAGATGGCACCGTCAAAGATGTACTGGGTCGCATCGATCCACTGGGTATCCGCAGCGTCGCTTTCAAGGCACCAACTACCATTGAAAAAGAACACGATTACCTGTGGCGCATCCACCGTGAAATGCCGGCCCAGGGCGAGATCGTTATTTTCAACCGCAGCCATTACGAAGACGTGCTCATCACGCGCGTCCATGACTGGATCAATGATGACGAAGTCCAGCGCCGACTGGCCCAGATACGCGATTTTGAACGGATGCTGAGCGAGACCGGTACCGTGGTCCTGAAGTTCTTTTTGCATATCTCGAAAGATCAGCAAAAGAAGCGCCTCGAAGACCGCATTGCCGACCCCGACAAGCACTGGAAGTTTGATTTGCAGGATATCGAAGAGCGTAAATCATGGGATGCCTACCAGAGTGCCTACACCACGGCCATCAACGCAACCGATGCGGACCACGCACCGTGGTTTGTGATTCCGGCCGACTCGAAAACCCACCGCAACCTGGTGATTGCGTCGATCGTGCTGGAAATACTGGAAGGCATGAAGCTGGCGTATCCACCGGCCAAGCCTGAGTTGAAAGACCTGAAAATCATCTGATGCCGGTCGGGCGTGATCGCCGCAGCATACTATTTTTCAGGCGGTGCTTTCGGCGATAATACGGCCTTCTCCGATGTTGTCAGGATCAGCCCGATGTCCACCAAGTTTGCTCCGCTCAAGAACGATACCTTCCTGCGCGCTCTGTTGCGCCAGCCTACCGATTACACCCCTGTCTGGCTCATGCGCCAGGCCGGTCGCTACCTGCCGGAATACCGCGCTACCCGTGCCCGGGCCGGTTCCTTCCTCGGGCTCGCCAAAAATCCCGATTACGCCACCGAAGTGACGTTGCAGCCGCTGGACCGGTTCCCGCTGGATGCTGCGATTCTGTTCTCGGATATTCTCACCGTGCCTGACGCGATGGGGCTGGGTCTGTATTTCGCGGATGGCGAAGGACCAAAATTCGAACGGCCGTTACGCGACGAGGCCGCGGTGATGGCATTGCAGGCACCCGACCTGGGCGACCTGCAATATGTCTATGACGCGGTAACCCAGATCCGCACCGAGCTCGATGGTCGCGTGCCACTAATCGGTTTTTCAGGCAGTCCCTGGACACTTGCCTGTTATATGGTCGAAGGCGGTGGGTCGGATGATTTCCGTCGGGTCAAGAGCATGTTGTACGACCGGCCTGACCTGATGCACCGAATCCTGTCGATTAACGCTACCGCAGTAGCCGGTTACCTGAATGCCCAGATCGCTGCCGGCGCTCAGGCCGTGATGATTTTTGATAGCTGGGGGGGCGCTCTCGCCGATGGGGCGTACCAGAAATTTTCGCTCGATTACATGCGGGAAGTCGTTGCTCAGTTGCATCTGGATCAGGACGGTGTGCGGATTCCCTGCATCGTCTTCACCAAGGGTGGCGGCTTGTGGCTGGATCAGATTGCCGATATCGGTGCCGATGCAGTTGGCCTGGACTGGACGGTCAATCTTGGCAAGGCACGCGCGCTGGTCGGTGATCGCGTGGCCTTGCAGGGAAATCTGGATCCGGTTGCGTTGTTTGCCAAGCCAGAACAGATCCGCGCCGAAGTCTCCAGCGCACTGGCTTCGTACGGTCCGCCGGGCGCGGGTCATGGTCACGTATTCAATCTTGGTCACGGAATCTCGCAGTTCACGTCACCGGACGCCGTCGCGGTGATGGTCGAGGCGGTCCATACGATCAGCAAATCGATGCGCTGACTACTCTGTTTGCCCGCAAAAGCTATCTGCGGTGCAGCATAGTTCGGGCAGATTTTCAATCTTATTCACAAAAATAGTGTTGCTTCATCGAATACAAAAATTTTTTTGAAAATTTTTTTTATCCAAATTATATTTTCCAAGTCATTGATTTATAAAGACATTTTTTTTGCTTCTGTAATCAGCAATTTGTCAAACCCCGCGTCCGCATTGGGCTGGAGACCTGTCAAGCCTTACTTGTCCACAAAGTTATCCACAGATATTGTGGATAGCAGCAAAAGTGCTTATGAAACGGTGGGTTACGTGCGTTCTTCAAGCTTTACATGAGGTATGGAGATCGGTGGGGATTGCTTTTCGCTAGCGGCGGTGTTGACACAACTTGTTTTTTCCGCTCCTCGATATGACTGGGAATGTCACCATCAATTGAGATAAAGAAACAAAAAGTCAACACGAAATATTCCGGATATTTTTACTTATTCACAAAATAAACCTTGCGTTGCTAGGCAAGATTTTGTTTTAAATTTGTTTAAATATGAGAGCCTCAAATTCCAATGTATTGATTTTAAACAGTTTTATTTTTGCTTTTCTTTTAAGCATTTGCTACGAACCCGCATGGATGCTGGCTTGGCAGGCTATCAAGAGGCCGTTATCCACAAAGTTATCCACAGACACTGTGGATATTAATAAAAATGCTTATGAAACCGATAGTTAGCCAAATTCTTCATGCTTCACCTTAAGTCGTGAAGGAATTCATTCTGCAAGTAGCGCTTGATGCGCCACTCGACTTTTGTTTTGATTACCGCTGGGAGGGCGCTCCGGGCGCGGATGTGTTGCCACAGGTTGGGCAACTTGCCATCGTCCCGTTTGGGCGGCGTGAAGTGGCCGGGATGATTGTCGGTATCGGTGATCAGACCGACGTCCCCGCGGACAAACTGAAAAATGCGCTGGCGGTACATCGACAGTTGCCGCCGCTGAGTCGCGAGTGGCTCGCGCTGTGCCGGTTTGCTGCCGATTACTATCATCGACCGCTGGGCGAGGTGGTTATTCCGGCGCTGCCAAAAAACCTGCGCGGGCTGAAAACCGTCTCGCTGGATCGCGCCCTCAAAAAACTCAACAAGCCACGCGAAGCGCACAACGCCACGCCGGCGAACGTCCCCGCGCTCAATCCAGCCCAGCAGGATGCTGCCGACGCGATTGCCGGGGCTACCGGTTTCGCGCCGCATTTGCTGTATGGCGTCACCGGCAGTGGCAAGACCGAAGTGTATTTGCATGCGGCCGCCACCATCCTCAGTCAGGCCAACAACCACGACAACCCGGCGCAGATCCTGATCATGGTGCCCGAGATCAACCTGACGCCGCAGCTGGAAGGCAATATCCGGGCACGTTTCCCGAACGTGATGGTGGCGACGCTGCACAGCGGTCTGGCCGAAGGCGAGCGGCTGGGCAACTGGCTGGCCGCGCATCTGGGCCACGCCCGCATCATTCTCGGTACACGCCTGGCATTGCTGGCGTCGCTGCCGCACCTGAAGCTAATCATCATTGATGAGGAACATGATCCTTCGTACAAGCAACAGGAGGGATTGCGCTATTCAGCGCGTGACCTGGCGGTCTGGCGCGCACGCCAGCTAGCGATTCCGCTGGTATTGGGTTCGGCAACGCCGTCGCTGGAAACCTGGCATCACGCCCAGTCAGGACGCTATCGCCAGCTCGATCTGCGTGAACGGGCCGTGCGCGACGCGGTACTGCCGACGGTTCGGCTCATCAACATGGAACACGACAAACCATTTGAAGGCATCACGTCGACCCTGCTGGCGGCGCTGAAGCTGCGTCTCGACCGCGGCGAGCAATCCCTGCTGTTCCTGAACCGACGGGGCTATGCACCCGTGCTGGCGTGCGACGCATGCGGCTGGATCAGCAATTGCACGCGTTGTACGGCCTTCATGGTCCTGCACAAACCCGACCATCGGCTGCGCTGCCATCACTGCGGGCTGGAGCACCGTATTCCGAAAGCCTGTCCGACTTGCGGCAATGTCGATATCCAGCCGCTGGGACGCGGTACGCAGCGGGTCGAAGAGGGTTTGCAAAGCCTGCTGCCGACTGCGCGCCTGTTGCGTATCGATGCCGATTCGACCCGCCGCAAGGGCAGCGCTCAGGCGGCATTCGACAGCGTGCATCGCGGCGATGTCGATATCCTGATCGGCACCCAGATGGTTGCCAAAGGCCATGACTTCCAGAATCTGACACTGGTCGGCATTCTGAACCCGGATACCGCGCTGTTTTCGCAGGATTACCGCGCCAGCGAACGGTTGTTTGCTCAATTGATGCAGGTGGCGGGACGGGCGGGGCGGGTCGCGCAAAAGGAGGGGGGCAGCGCCAGCGAGGTGCTGATCCAGACGCGCTATCCGCAACATCCGCTGTATGCCGCGATCATCGCGCACAACTACGACCGTTTTGCCAACGAGTTATTGGCAGAGCGACGGCAGGCCGGCTTGCCGCCGTTTATTTTCCAGGCCTTGCTGCGGGCCGAAGCGCGCGAACTGAGCATCGCCCTGGAGTTCCTGCACACCGCCGCCGCCGCCGTGACGCAGAGCGGCATCATCATCAACGACCCGATTCCGATGACCATGACGCGGGTCGCCAATGTCGACCGGGCGCAGCTGCTCGTTGAATGCCCGTCACGTCCTGCGTTACAGGCATACCTGTCGGTCTGGATTGCCGCGTTACGCCAGATCAAGACGCGGGCGCGCTGGTCGGTTGAAATCGATCCCGTCGATATCTGACCGGGTTCGCTGCCGATCAGCCCAGCTTGCCTTCCTGTGCCATTTGCCGGATCAGGCGGATCGTATCGATATCGGCTTCTTCGTAGGCTGACAGACGAAACTCGTTGTAGAACGCATCAACCGACCCGGCTGCTTCGGCATGCGTGTCTTCATACGCAAACCGGACGAAGAACAGATCCGGTTGGGGTTCCTCGATCGTCATTGTCAGCGATGACGGCGCAATATCTTTTTGCTCGGGAATGGCGTAGAGCACCGTGTGCTCGGGGGTCAGCGTGACCAGATCGAGAATTTCAAGGTCGCCGTATCGCAATGTTCGCGTAAATCCGGTGCCGGACACAGCACTGATTGTGCAGCCGTCCAGATACGGAACGAACAAGGCGGGTTCTTGCGCACGCAAAACCAATCCTTGCCATAGTTGGTTGCGCGTTAGCGCATCCACCAAGGGAAGTAGCGGATCATTGATTTGGATCAAGTGGTTGAACTTCATACAATTTGTAATTTCTTTCGACATAAAAAACAGGCGACGATTTTAATCCCCGTAGACGGCTTTGCAACAACTTGCTTGCGAACACATGACCCGTGACTACTGGCCTGAGCGGCATCGACAGATGACGTTAGGAAAAACCCATCTCGCGCCACGAATGGTGCACCGCACCCCGAAAAGTTGTAGAGGTTGAAAGTTACTTGCGCAGGTAACTTATCGGGTGGCTATTACTGTTCATGCAATTAACGAATACTTGCCGCAAATCCACATTTTTCCCGGAACTTTCACCAAAAAAACTCTGTCTTGATCCTCGGGTTCGATCAAACCGTCCCGCTTGGTGCTGTCACAGTCCGGGCACCAAATCCGTAATCCATCTATCAGCACGTCGCGTCTTCACCGATCCAGCGCGGTCGCCGGAGGCATATTTACACACAACACTGGAGTTCTTCACGTGAATTATCTTGCTTGTTCTTCCGCCCTGCTTTTGTCATGCACCCTCGTCGCCTGCGGTAACGATACTGGTTTCAGCAGTCCGTTCCGACAGGGAACCAGTACACCGACGCCGGCCCCTACGCCGGCCCCGCCTGCTCCAGCTCCCGTGGCGAAGGCTCCGCCGCCGCCTGCCGTTGCATCGACACCGACACCAGCCCCAACCCCAACCGCAACCTCCACGTCACAAACCTGTGGCTTACCCAATTTTCAGCAGGAACTGATGAGCCGCATCAATCAGGTCCGTGCTTCCGGTCGCTCCTGCGGCGGTACCGGCTATGCCGCAGTCGCTGCGCTCAGCTGGAACGATAAATTGCTGGCAGCCGCCGCGCTGCATTCGGCCGATATGGCCGCCAGAAATTATTTTTCGCACACCGGCAGTGATGGCAGCAAAGGTGGTGAACGTATGACCAGAGCCGGTTATAGCTGGCGCGTGTGGGCCGAGAATATCGCTGCCGGGCAAACCTCGGTCAGCCAGGCCATGCAAAGCTGGCTCGACAGTCCCTCGCATTGCGCTGCGCTGATGGGACCCTCTGCCGTCGAAGTGGGTGTCTCGTGCACGCGTAACGATGCCGGCGCCTACAAGTATTACTGGACCATGGAATTTGGCACGCCTTCCTGAATGCATTGATACGTTGGCAGAAAGCCTGTGCAAACAGGCTCGCCAACGTGCATACCGCATCCCGCAAAGTATTTGTCCATCCCGGTCATTAGTGGTCTCGACGAATGCTTTACCGAATACGGTACTTGTGGTGATGCAGGCATAATCACGCGTTGTAATTCAGACGTTGTAACGCCTGCCAACCACACCCGGAGAGATGGATGAAGACCACGAAGCTGTTGGCATTACCTGCCTTATTGCTGACCCTGAATGCCGCACTGGTACCACCGGTGCTGGCGGCAGAATCTGCGGTGACTGCGGTCACGGCCAACGCGCCATTACCCAATGTCCCGTTTGAAAAATACACGCTGCCCAACGGGCTCGACGTGATCCTGGTCGAAAATCACCGGCTGCCGCTAACCGCCGTGAACCTCTGGTATCACGTCGGGCCGGCCAACGAAGCGCCCGGCCTGACCGGCTTTGCCCATCTGTTCGAACACATGATGTTTGCCGCCTCGAAGCATGTACCACGCGGCATGGCCGATAAATTGCTGGAAGGCGCCGGCGCCACCGATTCGAATGGCAGTACCGATTTCGACCGCACCAATTATTTCGACACCGTGCCGTCGAACCAGCTTGAGCTGGCGCTCTGGGTGCACGCCGACCGGATGGGCTATCTGCTCGACGTGCTGGACCAGACCGCGCTGACCAACCAGATCGACGTGGTGCGCAATGAGCGCCGCCAAAGTACCGAGAACACACCGTACGGCATCGTCGAAGAAGCCCTGTTCCACCAGTTGTTCCCGAAGACCCATCCGTATTACGCCAGCATCATCGGTTCGCATGCCGACATTCAGTCCGCCAAACTGGGAGACATCAAGGACTTTTTTACCCGCTACTACCGGCCCAATAACGCCAGCCTGGTCATCGTCGGCGACATCGACAAGGTGCGCACCAAAGCGCTGGTGGCGAAATATTTTGGCACCTTCAAGCGCGGCCCTGCGCTGCCGAAAATTGCCGTCGTGACGCCGCCCATTACCACCGAGCGGCGTGCCGTCGTCACGGACCGGGTCGAGTTGCCGCGCGTTTACATGGCGTGGCTGACGTCGCCGGCCTACCAGCCCGGCGATGCCGAACTGGCCATCGCCGGGCAGATCCTCGGTGGCGGAAAATCCAGTCGGCTCTACAAGTCGCTGGTCTACGAAAAACAGATCGCACAGGAAGTCAGCGCAGCACAGGGTTCGAACGCGCTGACCTCGATGTTCATGGTTTCGGTGACGGCGCGTCCCGGCCACGATGCTGCTGAAATTGAAGCTGCAATCGATGAGCAACTGCAGAAACTGCGCCAGGACGGCCCCGATGACAAGGAAGTCGAACGGGCCCGCAACACCATCGAAACCGCGATGCTGACCCGCATCGAAAAAGTCGGTGGCGAAGGCCTGGCCAACCAGCTCAACCAGTACAACCAGTACCTCGGTGATCCGGGTTATCTGCCGAAGGATATCGAACGCTATCGCCAGGTAACAGCCGCCGACGTCAAGCGCGTGCTGGCAGCGCAACTGGCACCGAATGCGCGCGTGGTCGTGCATGGCGTGCCCGGACCGAAGCAGCTCGGACCGGAAGTTGCCACCCCGCCGGTGCTGAAAACCGCGGTCGCAAAGCGCACGTCGCTGAATCAGGACGAGCCGTGGCGTCGGCAGGTACCGAAAGGCCAGGTACTCAAACCGTTTGCCCTGCCCACCGGCGATACCTTCACGCTCGCCAACGGATTGACTGTGATCCACAACCGCAACCCGGCACTTCCGCTGGTGGCGGCCCAGCTGGTCGTACGCAGCGGGTCGGACGCCAACCCGGCCGAGCGTCCCGGATTGTCCGGCTTTACCGCGCACATGCTGGAGGAGGGCACCAGCAGCCGCAGCGCACCGCAGATCGCCGATGACATCGCCCAGCTGGGTGCGTTCATGGCCACCGGGTCGAGTGCGGATGCCTCGATCGCGTCAGTGATGTCGCTCAAGGCCAACTTCGCAAAATCGCTGGATGTGCTGGCCGACCTGGTGCAGCACCCGGCATTTCCACCCGATGAAGTCGAGCGCAACCGCAGCAGCCGGCTCGGTGAGCTCAGCCAGGAACGCGAGAATGCACCAGCCGTGGCGGCCCGTGTCGAACTGGCGGCGCTGTATGGCAGCCAGCATCCGTACGGCAGTGTCGAACTCGGCACCGAAACCGCCATCAAGGCCACCAGCCGCGCCGATTTGCAGGCTTTCTGGCAGCAGCATTACGTACCCGGCAATGCAGCGCTGGTGGTGACCGGCGACATCACACGTGACGAAGTCCGGGCATTGGCCGAAGCCCGTTTCGGTGACTGGAAAGGCACTGCGCCCAAGCCGGTGGTATTCGGTCCGGTGCAGACGACGACCGCAAAACTGATCCTGGTCGACAAGCCCGGGGCGCCGCAGACGGCGCTGCGTGTCGCCACCCTCGGACCGCAACGCAGCTCGCCCGACTACGCCGCACTGCAGGTCATGAACGCGGCGCTCGGTGGCCTGTTCACCAGTCGCATCAACAGCAATCTGCGGGAGGAAAAAGGCTATACCTATGGCACCAAATCGGCCTTCGCGTTTCATCGCGCATCGGGACCGTTTGCAGTTGCTGGCAGCATCCGTACCGATGTCACCGGTCTGGCCGTCGCCGAAATTTTCAAGGAAGTGCGTGGCATGATCCGCCAGCCGATGGGGGCGGCCGAACTGGCCAACGCGCGCAATTCGCAGATCCTGTCACTGCCGGGACGCTTTGAAAACAACCAGGCCATTGGCGCTTCGCTAGCGAACATTTTCGTCTATGACCTCGGCGCGGATTACTACGCCGGCTTGCCCAAACGGTTTGCTGCCGTGACCGGCAAACAGGCGCAAGCCGTGGCTGCCAGGTATCTGACACCGGAGAACCTGATCGTCATCGGGGTGGGTGACCAGGCCAGCATCGCACCACAACTCGACAAGCTCCGGCTTGGCCCGGTCGAGCTGCGCGATGCCGATGGCAAGGTGCTCGTCCCCGCCAAGTAAGCCCCGGATGGTCGGGCCTGCAGCGTTACAATGCAGCTCGCCCGACTATCCCCCTTTTCCATGTCTTCGACTCCCCCGTTTGGCCTGAATGCACCGCAGCGCGAAGCGGTGTATTACCTCGATGGCCCGTGCCTGGTGCTGGCCGGTGCCGGCTCCGGCAAGACCCGCGTCATCACGCAAAAGATCGCGCATCTGATCGAGGATTGCGGCTACGAACCCAAACATATCGCTGCACTGACCTTCACCAACAAGGCCGCGCTGGAAATGCAGGAACGCATCGCCAAACTGCTCAAGCAACCGCGTCAGGCCAAGCAGTTGACCGTCAGCACCTTCCATTCGCTGGGCGTCAAAATCCTGCGTCAGGAAGCGCGCCAGCTCGGCCTGAAGGATCGCTTTTCGATCATGGACAGCGACGATTGTTTTTCGCTGGTGCAGGACTTGGCGATCACCACCGACAAGCAGTTGATCCGCCGCATTCAGAACGCCATGTCATTGTGGAAGAACGGCCTGATCGATCCCGATACCGCCATCAGGCAAGCAGTCGACGAGGACGAAGCCGAGGCGGCGCGCATCTATCGCAGTTATGTCGCGACGCTGTCGGCCTATCAGGCCGTCGATTTCGATGACCTGATCCGCTTGCCGGTCGAGCTGTTTCGCAGTAACGAGGCGGTGCGTGACAAGTGGCAGCGGCGGCTGCGGTATTTGCTGGTCGATGAATACCAGGACACCAATACCTGCCAGTACGAGCTGGTTAAGCTGCTGGTCACCGGCATCGGCAAGAAACCGCTCTTCACGGCGGTGGGCGATGATGACCAGGCGATCTATGCCTGGCGTGGCGCGACCATCGAAAACCTGAAGACCTTGCAGGTGGATTTCCCCGATCTCAAAGTCATCAAGCTGGAACAGAATTACCGCTCCAGCACGCGCATCCTGAGCGCTGCCAACGCCGTCATTTCCAACAATCCGAAACTGTTCGACAAGGCACTCTGGTCCGAGCATGGCCTCGGTGATCCGGTCAAGGTGATGGCCATGGAAGACGATGAGATCGAAGCCGACCAGGTCGCCATCATGCTGTCGGCGCATCGCTTCGAGCGGCGTGCCAATTTCTCGGATTACGCGATCCTGTACCGTGGCAATCATCAGGCCCGCGTGCTCGAAAAAGCCCTGCGTCGCGAACGCATTCCGTACACGATGTCGGGCGGCCAGAGCTATTTTGACCGCGCCGAAATCAAGGACATCATCAGCTACCTGCGCTTGGTCGCCAACGGTTCGGACGACCCGGCCTTCATCCGCGCCGTGACCACGCCCAAGCGCGGCGTCGGCCAGTCGACGCTGGAAGTGCTGGGTACCTTTGCCGGCCAATGGCAATGTTCGCTGTTCGAGGCGGTGTTCAAGGGCGGGCTGGACGCCAAGCTGCCGGATCGCCAGCTCAAGCCCCTGCGCGACTTCGGCAACTTCATCCGCCAGCTCGAAGAACGTGCCACCGACACCGGCGAAGATGCTGCCGAAGTCCTCGACGACATGATGAAAGCGATCAATTACGAGCACTACCTGTACGACAATTTCGATGATCGCCAGGCCCGCAGCAAATGGGAAAACGTGGTCGATTTCACTAGCTGGCTGAAAGAAAAATGCACCGGCGGCAAAGATGGCGAAGCACCCGAAAAAAGCCTGCTGGAATTGACCCAGATGGTGGCCCTGATGACCATGCTCGAAGGCAAAGACGAAGAGCCCGATGCGGTGCGCATGTCGACGCTGCATGCGTCCAAGGGACTGGAATTTCCGCATGTCTTTTTGATCGGTGTCGAAGAAGGCATCCTGCCGCACAAGGGCGATCCCGATGCGCCGTTCGAGACGCTGGGTGCGCGCATCGAAGAAGAGCGCCGCCTGATGTACGTTGGCATCACGCGGGCGCAGCGCACGCTGCACGTGAGCTGGTGCAAGCGCCGCAAGCGTGCCCGCGAAAGCGTGAACTGCGAGATGTCGCGCTTTATCAAGGAAATGAAACTCGATGAAGGCGATGCCGTGCCAACCGAAGCGGACATCATCTCGCCGAAGGACCGGTTGGCGAACCTGAAGGCGCTGCTGCAAAAACCACGCGTTCCGTAATGTCTGCAGCACTGGTTCAGTGCAGGTCATGGCACATTCCCCGGCGCGGGAAAGATGTAAGTAAAAACGACGATACGTCCTTTTCAAAGAACTTCTGATAATGTCAACGTGTCAATGAGTCGTGACCCCTTGAACCCGGTACTGGTTCCATCGCGGCCACCTCGAGAACGGGTTGCCGTTCCATTTTTTCCATTTTAAAAGGATTTAACCATGATGAAATCACCTAAATTTTTGCTGGGCACAGCCGTCCTTGTATTTGCCAATTTTGCCGGTGCACAAACCTTGTCCGTGCCTGCTGTCGGTGCCGGCATCAATAGCAACGGAGGCGTCAATGCTCCCGTCGCCGTGACCCCGATGAGCCCGGCCACGCCTGCCGTCGGCGTCGGTGCCAGCGGTGCCGTGTCCGTGGCACCAGCCGCCGATCCGTATGTCCAGAAGCGCGCAGAAGATGCCGCCGCCAAGAGCGACTACAAGATGAAAAAGGACATGGCAAAAGAGGAGTACAAGGAAGACAAGGCTCAGGCCAAGTCGGACATGAAAGCCGAGAAGCGCAGCGCCTCCCGCGAGCGCAAGGCCCGTCTCGCCGCTGACGCAAAAATCCAGAAGAAAGACGACACCATCAACTGACCCACACGTCGCGTGTCACAAAAAACCGCTGCATCCGGCTAACGGATGCCGCGGTTTTTTTATTGCCCGACCGTTAGAATGAGCGCCCGATTCCCGCCGACACGCCAACTTGAAACCTCCTCAGCGAAAGATCATCCACTGCGATTGTGATTGCTTCTATGCCGCTGTCGAAATGCGCGATGACCCCTCGTTGCGCCTGCTGCCGGTGGCTGTTGGCGGTCGCGCTGATCAGCGCGGCGTGGTCGCGACCTGCAATTACGAAGCACGCCGTTTCGGTGTGCGTTCGGCCATGGCGACATCACAGGCTTTGCAGCGTTGCCCCGGCCTGATCGTCGTGCGCCCGGCGATGGAGAAGTACCGTATCGCGTCGAAGCAGATCCTGGCGATCTATCGCGACTACACCGCACTGGTCGAACCGCTGTCGCTGGATGAAGCCTACCTCGACGTCACCCATGCCACGCAACATGGCGGCAGCGCGACCCTGATCGCACAGGAAATTCGCGCGCGCATCGAAGCCACCGTTGGCATCACCGCATCAGCAGGCATCGCGCCCAATAAATTCATCGCCAAGATCGCCAGTGACTGGAATAAGCCGAATGGGCAGTTCGTCGTGCGGCCGCATGAAATCGATGCCTTCGTTGCCGCATTGCCGGTCAAAAAACTGCACGGCGTGGGCAAGGTCACGGCCGCCAAGCTCAACGCGCTCGGTGCCCACTACTGCGCCGATCTGCGCAACTGGCCGCGCGCCGAATTGACGCAGCAGTTCGGCAAGTTCGGTGAACGGCTCTACAACCTGTGTCGCGGTATCGATGAGCGCGTGGTCAATCCGTCGTCCGAACGCAAATCGGTCAGTGTCGAAGAAACCTACGTCACTGATCTGGCCGATCTGGCAGCTTGCGCCGCCGAATTCGACGCAATCATTGACATGCTGATCGCGCGCGTGCAGCGCGCCGCAGCCGAAAAGCATATTCATAAACTGTTCATCAAGATCCGCTTCGCCGACTTCCGCCAGACCACGGTGGAATGTGTCGCCACGGCGATTGATCGGGACGTGCTGCATGGCTTGCTGGAAATCGGCTTCCGACGTCGTCAGCAGGCTGTGCGACTGCTTGGTGCGGGTGTGCGGTTGGGCGAGGAGGAGGGGGTGGATGGGCAGATGGCATTGTTTGATCGTGACGATCGGAGATGAGTTAGCGGGGCATGTCAGCCGTTGACTTCAACTAAATTCAGTACCAAATTCAGGTATGGCGAACCCTGGGGGAGACACCATGCAGTCGATAGCCAATATCAAGTCCATTTCCTACCTGAAGAGTCATACGGCGCAGATTTCCGAAGATCTGGAAATGAACGGTAATCCGTTCGTCATCACCCGCAATGGTGAGGCCGGCATGGTGATTGAGGGCGTCAAACAGTTTCAGGAAAAGGAATCCCTGATTGCCACATTAAAAATTATTGCCGTGGGCGAGAAGGACCGCATGCAAGGAAAAGGGATCTCCGTTGCCGAATCACGGACACAGTTGTTGGCGGCTCGTCAAAGCCGCAAATAATGGCGGTCATTGTTCTTCCTGACGCACAGGCGGACTTGCTTTCACTGCAGCATTCTATGCTCGACAAGTGGGCTAGCCGCAAGCCGCGCAGGCGGCTTACTCCACTCCGCAGAGTGTGCCCGCAAGCGGGCATATATGACGGGCATAAAAAAAGCCTGCTTGCGCAGGCTTTTTTAAATTGGCGGAGTGGACGGGACTCGCCTACCGGCGGCAGGCCGCTCAATCGCTTGCAAGCGATTGCCTTCGCGTCCCGCCGCAAGCCGCGCAGGCGGCTTACTCCACTCCGCAGAGTGTGCCCGCAAGCGGGCATATATGACTGGCATAAAAAAAGCCTGCTTGCGCAGGCTTTTTTATATTGGCGGAGTGGACGGGACTCGAACCCGCGACCCCCGGCGTGACAGGCCGGTATTCTAACCAACTGAACTACCACTCCTAAACTGGACTTGCTGCCAGGTTGTGTACCTGGTGGGTGCTGACGGGCTCGAACCGCCGACCTACGCCTTGTAAGGGCGCCGCTCTACCAACTGAGCTAAGCACCCGGCTGCACATCCCCGGCAATACTTCTGCCTGCTTCAAAACACGATGTTTGTCTTCACACCTGAAGGGCCCGAAGTCTACAACAGATTATTTCTTTTGCCTAGCAGGCAAGCAAAAAAGACTTCAGGCCGACAGGTGGCGATGATGAAACGCCAGGTGATCCGCAATGAAACTGGCAATAAAGTAGTAACCATGGTCGTAACCGGGATGGCGTCGCACGATTAGCGGTTGCTGCGCATGTCGACAGGCGGCTTCGAAAACTTCCGGCAATAACTGCTGCGCCTCCAGAAATTTGTCGCCCAGTCCCTGGTCGATCAGGATGCCGTCGGGGAACGGTGCCTTGCTCTTTGCCATCAAGCTACTGGCATCGTGCGCGTCCCAGGTCGACTGGTCGGCGCCGAGGTAGTGGGTGAATGCCTTTTCGCCCCACGGACATTGCGACGGCGCGGCGATCGGCGCGAACGCCGAGACCGAGCGAAACACGTCCGGGTGCCGCAACGCCAGTGTCAATGCGCCATGCCCTCCCATCGAGTGACCGCACACGCCAATCGCATCGGCGCGGGCCGGAAACTGCTGCACGATCAATGCGCGCAGTTCGTCGACCAGGTACGACTCCATCCGGAAATGCGTCGACCACGGCGCCTCGGTCGCATCCAGATAAAAGCCGGCGCCGTTACCGAAGTCCCAGCTATCGGCCGCGCCCGCAATCCCGGTATCGCGCGGGCTGGTATCGGGCGCGATCAGCATGATGCCGTGCTCGGCCGCATAACGCTGCGCACCGGCTTTCATCATGAAGGTCTCTTCGGTACAGGTCAGGCCAGCCAGAAAAAACAGCACCGGTACCGGGCCGTCCTTGGCTTGCGGCGGCTGGTATACCGAGAACCGCATCGGCAACCCGATCGTGGTCGAGGCGTGCTGATAAAAACCCTGCACGCCACCAAAACACGCATGCTCGCTGAGGCACTCCATCAGTACAGCACGACCGAGCGGATCGACTCGCCGCTCTTCATCAGGTCGAAGCCTTCATTGATTCGCTCCAGCGGCAGGCGGTGCGTGATCAGGTCGTCGATATTGAGCTTGCCTTCCATGTACCAGTCGACGATTTTTGGTACATCGGTACGGCCGCGTGCGCCACCGAAGGCCGAGCCTTTCCATTCGCGGCCGGTCACCAGCTGGAATGGGCGGGTGCTGATTTCGGCACCGGCTTCGGCCACGCCGATGATGATCGATTTGCCCCAGCCCTTGTGGGTGCATTCCAGGGCCTGGCGCATGACCTTGGTGTTGCCGATGCATTCGAACGAATAGTCGGCGCCGCCATCGGTGATCTGGATGATATGGTCGACCACATTCTCGACTTCCTTGGCATTGACGAAATGCGTCATGCCGAATTTACGGGCCATGGCTTCGCGTGCCGGGTTCAGATCGACGCCGATGATCTTGTCTGCGCCAACCATTTTTGCAGCCTGGATCACGTTCAGGCCGATGCCACCAAGGCCGAACACCACCACGTTCGCGCCGGCTTCCACCTTGGCGGTAAAGATCACGGCACCCACGCCGGTGGTGACGCCGCAACCGATGTAGCAGACCTTGTCGAACGGCGCGTCTTCGCGGATTTTTGCGAGTGCAATTTCCGGCACCACGATGTAGTTCGAGAAGGTCGAGGTGCCCATGTAATGGAACAGCGGCTTGCCATCAATCGAGAAACGGCTGGTCGCATCCGGCATCAAGCCACGGCCCTGGGTCGAGCGGATCGACTGGCATAAATTGGTTTTTTGCGAGAGGCAGAATTTGCACTGACGGCATTCCGGCGTGTACAGCGGAATCACATGGTCATCCTTGCGGATCGACTTCACGTCAGGCCCCACGTCGACCACGATACCGGCGCCCTCATGGCCCAGGATCGCCGGGAAAAGGCCTTCCGGATCGGCGCCGGAGAGCGTGTAGTAATCGGTGTGGCAAATGCCGGTGGCTTTGATTTCGACCAGGACTTCACCGGAGCGGGGGCCGCCCAGTTCGACGTCTTCGATGGTCAGGGGACGGCCTGCTTGCCATGCTACTGCGGCTTTGGTTTTCATTGACGGTTCTCGCTTATGTCGGTGTTTTTGGTTGGTTTATGATGCTGCATCGGTACAGCTCGCCGACGCATTATCGGCGACATCGCCGATTTTTTCTCACCTCGACCCAGAACCCGAAAGCACCATGAACGATACCGCCGATGACGTCCTGTTCCCGCCACTTGTTCCATATCGCACGGGCAGGCTTGTCGTCGATACGTTACACACGCTGTATTGGGAAGAATGCGGCAATCCGAACGGCATGCCGGTGCTGTTTTTGCATGGCGGTCCGGGTGGCGGGCTGTCACCGAACCATCGACGCTTTTTCGATCCGGCGTTTTACCGCATCGTCCTGTTCGATCAGCGTGGCGCCGGCCAGTCGACCCCGCTGGGCGAATACCGGCAGAACACCACCCAGCTGCTGGTGGCCGACATTGAACAACTGCGTGCGTTGCTTGGCATCGACCAATGGCTGGTATTCGGCGGGTCATGGGGGTCGACGCTGGCGCTGGCCTATGGCCAGGCGCATCCGCTAGCCTGCCTCGGTTTCATCCTGCGCGGAATCTTCCTCGGCTCCAGAGCCGAGATCGACTGGTTCATCAACGGCATCCAGTGGTTCTATCCGGATGCGCATCAGCGCTTCGCCGACTTCATTCCCGAAGACGAACGCGGTGACCTGATCCACGCCTACGAAAAACGCCTGTTCAGTGATGACCCGGCGGTCTACCTGCCGGCGGCGCGCAGCTGGAATCGCTACGAAGGTAGCTGCTCGTTCTTGTTGCTGCAGGACGAACAAGGTGAACCGGACGCCGAGTCCGATCGGGTCAGCCTGGGTATTGGCCGGCTCGAAGCCCACTACATGCTGCATGACTGTTTTTTCTCGGAGAACCAGCTACTCGATGGCATCGATCGCATCCGGCATCTGCCCGCCGTCATCGTGCAAGGACGCTACGACGTGGTGTGTCCGCCGAGGGCTGCGCATCGATTGCTGGCGGCGTGGCCGCAGGCGCAAATGCGCCTGATTCCCGACGCCGGACATGCTGCGCTGGAACCCGGCACCGTGGCCGCGCTGGTGGCGGCGACCGAAGCATTTCGCTTGCGTCGCCGGTTCGACTGATCGCGTACTGATCAGCCCACTGAAGCCTATTTGCGTGGTGCGGTTTTCATGCCGCGGTTGGCATCGGCGACGATAGCCGGGCAGGGCGATTCGTTGTTGTTACTGGGCGCGACCATCGCCAGCAATGCCGCAAACGGATTCAGCAAGCCCAGTCCGACCGCCGCCGCGCCCCGCACGGCCAGCGGTCCCACGGCGACACCGACTTGCGGATCCTTGAAGGTTCCTTTTACGTACAGCGGCGAGCGCAGCGAAAATACCCGAAAGCCTTTGGTATGCGGATGCACGTTCAGGTCGAGTTGTTCATTGCCAAGATTGACCGTGCCATCCACGTTGATCAGCGCGTCCTCCGTATCGAGCGCAAACACACGTGATTCCAGTACGCCTTTTTTGACGATGAACTCGGCGGCCGCGCAGTTGATCTTGACGATCTTGTCACCAAACAGTTTTGCCAGCACGATGTTGGCCACGTTCAGTCCGGCCTGCTCCAGCAGGGTGCCGCTGATGGCGCCGTCGTTGAGCAGCATGCGCACCTCGCCATCCAGCGTTGCCGCCAGTGCCATCGGCGTATTGCCGACGGCGCTCAATCCGGCATCACCATTGATCTGGCCAAAGCTGGCTTTCATCGGTTCGAAGGTGGGGAACAGCTCTTTCAGGCGCAGTTTGCGGGCCGACAGATTGAACTTGGCGCGCAGCGGATCGGTGCTGCCATCGAGCGCGATATTGCCGGTCAAGGTGCCGCCGGCGACGCCGAACTGCAGCGGGTTCAGCGTCAGCACGCCATCGTTCATGATCACGTGGGCCGAGACATCGTTGACCGGCAACGCCGCATCGCGAATGATTTTTTTGCCGACGAACTTGACGTCGGCATCCATGGCTTTCCAGCGATCGGTACGAAATGGGGTGGCGGGGATTGCCCGGCCGGGAAGCTGTTTGACTTCTTCGCGTGCCGGTGCGTTTTTGCTGTTGCTGTTGGCGCCAATCAATGGCGCGAGGTCGGCGAACAGCAGCTTTTCGGAACGCACGTCACCGGTGAGTTTGGGGCGTACTCCGCCGGTGGCGTAGCCTAGCGTACCGGACAGGTCCGAGCCGCCGACCCGGCCGGTGAATTTTTCGTAGGTGAACACGCTGTCGTTCTTGCGTAGCCGGCCAGTCAGGTGACCGCTGGTGCTGAAGGGCGGGGTGTCGGGCAGGGTCATGCCGGTGAGTTCGTACAGGTGCGCCATGCTGCTGGATGCCAGCTGCAATTGCAGGTCCATCGCTGCCAGGTTGCCGGGGTCGGTGATGGTACCGCTCAGCACGATATGGTTGTCGCCCAGGCGCAGGTCGGTTTGCAGCGGAAATGGCTGACGCGCATCGACCAGCGACAGCACGCCACCGAACTTGCCACTGCCTGTCAGTGCGGCCTTGTTGTAGGTTCCCTTGACATCGAACGCAAAACCGTACTGTGTTGCTGCTGGCTTGTCCGGGATCGATCCTGCTGTCGGTTTGTCTACCAGCGCGCCGATATCGACGTCGCCGACCGGGCGAATCGTCGCCACCGCAGCGATTTTCTTGACCTTGTCAGCGATGGTGACGGTGCCGGTCGCAAAGCCGATCCGGTCCAGGTTCAAGGTCCATTCCGATGGGCTGGAGCGGGTCTTGAAGGTCCAGTTAAAGCGGCCGTCAGCAAGGCGTTCCAGATCGATGGCGGGATTGACCAGCGTGATGCTGGGAATGTCGATTTCCTTGCGCAGCAGCGGCAGCACGCCGAGGTCGAAGTGAATCTGGTCGAGTGCTGCGAAGGTCGGCTGGTGCGCCCATTCAGGATTCCCGATCACCACATCGCTGGCGGTAAAACGTGGCCATGGCAGATAGCTGCGCCAGCCGGTTTCGCCCGGTGGACGATGCCAGCTGACGCTGATGTGTCCGCGGATGGCGAAGTCGCGACCGATTGCCTGTGTCACCTTGTCGTTGAGCCATGGGCGGCTGCGATCCCAGTCCCAGGTCACCAGGACGATCAGCAGCAGCACCACCGTCGCGATCAGGATGGCAGCGCCGGTCGCAGCGATCTTGCCCGTTTTGTTCAATGTCATCATTCAGGTTTCCTGGAGAAGTGCGGTGCGGTGTGGCCGGGCAGCGGCGCAACACGTTCGTCGTGTTCGCCGCGTGCTCATGGCTTGCTCGTGGCTATTTCATGGCCGCTTTGCGGGTCAGCATTTCGACGCGCATTTGCTCGAACTGATGACGCGATTCGGTTTCGATGAAGGCGGTACCGATCAGCGGCGGGACGAAGGTATTCGGAATCGATTCGGCGTGATACACGATATGCGTACCGACCTCGCTGGCACTGAGCAGCGTGGTGCCGTCCAGCTGTTTCATGTTGCCGGATAGCAGATGGGTAGTGATTTTTTCGAACGGCTTCAGTTCGATCTCGCGCACGGAATCGAAACTGAAACTCAGCGGTCCGCGCTGCGCCGCACCCTTTTGCGTGACCTGTAATTTGTCGCGCTGGCGCGCCGTGACCGCGCTGAACGTGACGTTCGAAATGAAGCGTGACATGTGATCGAAATCGGTCAGCACTTCCCAGGCCTGTCTGGGCGGAACCGACACGCTGAAGTCGGCATCGACGGTGATCAGGTCACCATGTTTGCTGACGTGAACCACGACCGGCGACTCATTGTCATCGATGGCGGCGAGTGCAGTCGTGGCTGTACCTGCCATCAGCAGGACGGAGAGAAGTACGACAGTGGCTGGATATTTCATCGGTGTCTCCTGCGGCTTTTGATGCCGTTTTATTGATCAAGTTCGGTAATGACTGCTTCCATCATTTTGCGGATATCCGCGCGTACGATCGCATTCCCAAGCACTGGCGGAACAAAAAAATCCGGTTCGATCGATCCGCTGTAATCGATGCGGGTACCCGCTGCGCCGGATTGCTCGGCGGGTGTCAGCAGCCAGCGCGCACTGTAACGTTTCATGTCACCAGAGATTAACGCCACGTCGATGCTGGAAGGCTGTTTCTCCAATATTCTGACCTTCAAATGGATCGCGCGCTTGAACAAAAAAAAGCCGCCGCGGCCATCTTGCTCCAGCACCAGTTCGGTTCCGTTGCGCGACACCACACGGGCTGCAGTCAGGTTGGGCACGTAGTCCGGCTGGCGTTCGTAATCGGTCAGTACTTGCCAGACTCGTTCCGGTGTGGCGCGGGTAAATCCGCTCGCCCGGATGTCGAAAAACGCTTGATCCGAGGTCCGGTTGCGCACCACCATCACGTCGAGAGCCTCACTTGCATGGGCCGGCAACGCCATCAGGCCGAGTAGCGACAATGACACGAAACGGGCGAGATGCATGGCGATGGCGACCCCTGATGAACAGCATCAAAGCGTGAACCATAGCAGAGAAAGCAAGTTTTCTGGCGCATGGTGCCAAGGAGTCAACCTGTGCTGGCTGCGCCGGGATTGTTGACCGCAAAGTTTTTGCAACACCCGCATCGGCAGGAGATGCGGCGCATGCCAATGGCGACATCTTGCGTAAAGGCGTTGAAATGCGGGCCGAGGTCGGGTACAACGAGATCGATGGTCATGATGTACGAAAGCTGGCGGCCGGCCCCTGGGCGCTTGTGACGCGAATCCGGTTGAACGTCCCGCCTCGCCGTCAATCACATGCCAACCCGTTGTAGACGATAGCGCCACCGTGTCATGTATATTTTTTAGGAATTGCGTTCATGAAAACCCGCCTCGCCGTACTACTTGCCGCGCTCAGCGCCGCACTTGCTGCCTGTACTTCCAGTCGGCCCGGCAGCACCCCCCGCAGCGATACGCTCGGCCAACCCGCCGTACCAGCGACATCCTCCGCGCCGACCAGTCCGGGCGCCCGCACGCTGGGCATGTACAAGGAAGAGATCGCCCAGCGCATTTCAGACGCTAACGCCAGTCAGGTTTATCCGGGCCAGCCACAGGCTTTTTTGCGCTCGGTCATTGTGGTCAAATTCGAACTCGACGCAGCCGGCAAGCTGCTGCGCAGCGAGATCCTGCGCAGCAACCACGACAAGGCGACCGAGTCGACCGCGCTAGCGAGTTTGCGGGCGAGCGCACCGTTTCCGCGACCGCCCGCGCACCTGCTGCGGCACGGCAAACTCGACATTTCCGAGACCTGGTTGTTCAATGGCGATGGCCGTTTTCAGATACGCAGCATTGCGCAGCCACAAATGAGCGAGTGACCCCGACGATCGCAGTACAACCGCAGCCTCGCAAGACGGTAGAATCCCGACTTGTATAGCGGCTTGCCACATAGGGCAGGCCAGCCAGATTGACCCAGATCAGGAGCACCATGTCCGTATCCAACCGTGTTGAAGCAAGCCGTCCGTCCAAGCTGTACTTTTATGCGGATCGCGTGACTGCCGAACGCGCGCTGCAGGCAGGCGAATTCCGCCTGCGCCCGAATAGCTATGGCGAGCCGTTGACCAGCACCTCTGCTGCCAGCCAGATATTGCCGTTCGGCGCGCCGCGCGCCTTGCCGGCAGCGAGTTTCCTGACACTCAGCCTGTCGACTGCGCTGAGCGAAAAACTCTTTCAGCAAGATCAGGCCGCACCGTGCTGCGTGATCATTCATAACACCGAGGAGTTCGGTGAGCGTATCCATCGCGCCGTACAAAAAGCCCTGCCGCAATGGGCCGGCATCGATGCGGCAGTGGCCTATGGCGCGCCGAGTCCGCTGGGTGCAGCGTTCACCAAAGGGCGCCATCTGGCTGGCCAGAAAGAGTGGCTGTTTGCCTGGCGCCCGATCCAGACCATGCTCTCGATGAACCCGATCGTGGTACGCATCGGCAGCATCGACGCGTTCGCCGAACTGCGCGAACAAAATACCGTCGGCCCCGCATGAATACTATCGACGTCGATGTCGCCGTGATTGGCGCCGGCAGTGCCGGTCTGACCGCTTTTCGGGCGGCAAAATCGCATGGTGGCCGGGTGCTGCTGATCGAACGCGGACCACATGGCACGACGTGCGCGCGGGTCGGATGCATGCCCAGCAAGTTGCTCATTGCGGCGGCGGATGCGGCCCATGCGGTGGCTGACGCAGCCGGTTTTGGTGTTCATGCCGGACCGGCGCGCATCGATGGCAAGGAAGTGATGGCGCGGGTCCGTGCCGAACGCGACCGCTTCGTCGGTTTCGTGCTGGATGGCATCGAGCAGATTGCCGAATCCGACCGCATCACCGGCAGTGCCCGCTTCCGCGGTCCGCAGCAATTGCAGATCGATGACCACACCCTCATCAACGCGGCCCGCATCGTGATTGCGACCGGCTCCAGTGCGGTGATGCCGCCGGACCTGGCCGGACTCGGCGAGCGGGTCATCAACAACGAGCAACTCTTCGCGTGGACCGACTTGCCGGCGTCGGTCGCCGTGCTTGGTGCCGGCGTGATCGGTCTGGAACTGGGTCAGGCGCTGCAGCGGTTGGGTGTGCGGGTGGCGCTATTCGGCCGCGGTGACAAGGTCGGGCCGCTGAGCGATCCCGAGGTGATCCGCAGCGCGGTCGCGTGCATGGCCAGCGAACTCGATCTGCGCCTCAACAACCAGCGTTTCGAGGCACGGTGTGATGGCGATGGCGTGCTGGTGCGTTCCGTTGGCAAGGATGGCATCGAGCGCAATGAGCAGTTTGCGCTGGTCGTGTCGGCTGTCGGACGCAAGCCCAATCTGGCCGGCTTGCACCTGGAACACAGCGGATTGGCGCTCGATGAACACGGCGTTCCGCTGTTCGACCGCGACACGATGCAATGTGGCAGCAGCACCATTTTCATTGCCGGCGATGCAGACGACGCGCAACCGTTGTTGCACGAAGCGGTTGACCAGGGACGTATAGCCGGCGACAACGCCGGCGGTTATCCCGTGGTCAGACCTGGTTTGCGCCGCACCGCCATCGGCGTGGTGTTCTGTGATCCGCAAATTGCCATGATCGGGCTGCGGTTTCGCGATCTGGCGGCGCTGCGCGTGGCAATTGGCAGTGTCTCGTTTGCCGATCAGGGCCGCAGCCGCGTGATGCGGCAGAACCGTGGCGTGCTGCGTATGTATGCAGAGCTTGGCTCGGGCCTGTTCCTCGGCGCAGAAATGGTTGGCCCGCGTGCCGAGCACATTGCCCACCTGCTGGCATGGGCATGCCAGAACCGCATGACGGTATCGCAGATGCTCGATATGCCGTTCTATCATCCGGTGATCGAAGAAGGCGTTCGTACCGCGCTGCGCCGACTGCAGGACCAGATCGAGAAAAACCTGCCCGATAGCATCGTGCATTGCGGCGACTGCACGCCTGGCATGTAGCGTTGGCTGGCATCAAACGCGCTTGCGTTATCTGATGCTTTTCCGACAAGACACAGGCAGACTATGTTCGTTAGCGAACTGTTATGGCTTGCAATGCCGTTTATGCTCGGAAAACATAGGGTCTGGTATGGTGTACAGGCTTAATGAATCACTATTTTTTACTGAAAAGGAATTTCGCCATGCTGACATCCCACTTGAAAACTGGCCGTACCGATATGAAAACCCTCGTCAAGGACGCGCAGGACCTGTTCCGCGAAGCCACCTCGGCGACCGGCGTAAAAGCCGACGAGTTGCGCACCAGAGGCATGGAATTGCTGGAAGCCGCCGCTGGCAAAGCGCATGACGTACAAGCTGCCGCGGTCGAGACCAGCAAAGAAATCGCCACCACCGCCGACGACTATGTACACGAGAACCCATGGCGCGCCGTGGCGGTATCGGCCACCGTTGGCGTCCTGATCGGCATGCTGATCGCGCGCAAGTAAGCGGCGATAGATCGCCATGGATCGCCAACAACCCGGGAACACCGGCCCGACCTCCGGACTGATTATCGGTCTGGCCGGAATGGCCAGAAACTTCTTCTCTCTGCTGCTGTGCCGGATCGAACTTGCGGCGATCGAATTGGCCGAGGTCCGCTCCAACTTGTTGAAGCTGATGGCAGTTGCGGTCGTGGGTGCCATTGCGGCATTTTTTGCACTGGTGTTCTGGACCGGGTTGCTGGTGGCGCTGACTTGGGATGCCCTCGGCTGGAAAATTCTGCTGATCATCGCTGCCGCATTTACTGCCGTTGCGATCGGAGTTCTGATTTACGCCCAGTCGATGCTCAAAAACGGGCAATTGTCCTTGCCGGCCACGCTCGCCGAGCTGCGCAATGACCGCGACGCATTGTTGTGATGTTAGCCTCGATGCGTCGCCGACACTACCGGAGCTGTCATGACCAATGAACTCAATACCGGCGAAGAACTGACGCTTGCCCAACGCAAGGAAGTACTGATACGGCAGGGTGCCAATTACCGCGCGGGAGTGCACGTGTCTATTGCCTTGATCGGTAAAAATCTGCAAACCGATACGCTGGCCCGCAGCATCGTCAGCCAGCTGACCGGAACTGCCTATGCTGCCGTGGGCAACCTGTTGCGCGTCAAAAGCGCCAACCTGCAAACGCTGCTGCCGATTGTTGTCAGCGGGCTGTCGTTTGCGATGAAAGCAAAGTTGCTGCGACCAATCCTGCGCACGTCCGTGATTGTCGGCGGGTTCGGTGCCGCCGCTTATTTTCTGTTTCGTAACAAGAAAAAAAGCGTGAACGACCTTCCGATGTAAGCAGCGTTACGCCGTCGTTGTACGGTACATGCAAAAAAAAATGCCGACGCAATGTCGGCATTTTTCATGGATGCGCGCTGGTTATTTTGCAGCGGCGACCATGTAATCAACAGCTGCCTTGACTTCCTCATCCGTGGCGGTGGAACCGCCCTTGGCTGGCATCACGCCGGCCTTGCCCTGATAACCCTTGATGGCATGGTCATACAGAGTAGGGGAGCCTTGCTTGATGCGATCTGCCCATGCCGTCTTGTCACCAAACTTCGGTGAACCGGCGATGCCGGCGGTGTGGCAGGCCATACAGACACTGTCGTACAACTTCTTGCCGGCATCTGCGGCGAGTTTGACTGGTGCGGCAGGCGCTGCCGGTGTTGCCATTGCTGCTGGAGCGGCCATTGCTGCCGGCGCTGCAGCCGGTGCTGTGTCAGCGGCCGGTGCTGCAGCAGGTGCTGCCTTGACTTCCGGCTCCTTGAATTTGCCGCCGGCCTGATTGGCCATGAAGACCACTGCGCGGGCCACTTCAACCTCGTCCAGATCCGGATTGCCACCTTTGGCTGGCATGCCACGAATGCCCATGACAGCGTGCGACACGAGCGTCTCGTAGCCTTGGGCAATACGTGCCGACCAGGCAGTCACGTCACCCGTCTTTGGCGAACCCGCTACACCTGCGGCATGACAAGCCATGCAGACTGCCTTGTAGACGGCTTCGCCAGTCTGGAGGACTTTCGGTGCATTGATGTCTTTTAACGTGAAGCCTTCGTCGGCAACCGGCTTCAGGCGCGCCGTGATGGCCATGGGGGTTTGTGCATCGGCACCTGCGCCGACCTTGTCGCCGCTGGCGACGTATTGTGCCAATAGGACAATACCGATGATCGGTACGATAAAGCCGGCAACGACGGCTGCAATGAGTTGCTTTGGTGTTTTGATGCCGGTTTCGTGGTCGTCGTGTGAATCGCTCATGTTTCCCTCAGTGCAAATGTCGAAGCCGGTAGGCGGTCATGCCCGCACAGCAAGGTGCAGGATGTCGCAAAAGTTCCCGATTATAGATGGTTTGGTTTAGGTTTGGAACGCGCATGCATGCCTATCCATGGACGCAACTGAAGAAAAACGGTATCCTTCACGCCTCTTCAGTGTTCATCACATGCGGCTGTAGCTCAGTGGATAGAGTATTGGCCTCCGAAGCCAAGGGTCGCTGGTTCGATTCCAGCCAGCCGCACCAGTAGCATCAGTAGCACCAATGACTTGGCCCGACCTTTCTGGTTGGGCTTTTTGTTTTGGTCGGTCTGTGTCGGTGTCAAGATTTACTTGGATCGATCCGTTTTTCATGCTGGCAATTCTTGAGTGTCCGGGCCACCGCCTGATGCCTCGACGCGCACTGGGGAATGTTGTTGTTCAGATCGAGCGATGAATGCCTTCCACCCTCTTAAAAAAGCGCGGCATAGTCGTGCAAGTCCATGGCTAGATACCCCTTGGCGGCAGCTTGCTTGCGGTCTCCCGAACTGAACGCCGGCGAAAAAAGCACCATTTCTTTTTTCCACTCCAGCAAATGCCGATGCTGTTTAGCGGCAAAAAATCCCGCAACGTGCTTTTCAAACGCCGCAACAGTCGCGTTGGTGTGCGCTTCGGCCGCATGTTTGCATGACCCGAACCGTATCCGCTTGTTCGTTTCGTCCAGCGCGACCACGTCGATTTCGATACTGAGGCTGGTGTCCTTGGGGCGGTTCCAATAGCCCAGCTGCAGGCTCGACAGTTCGAAGTCTCCCTTGCCTTTGCGCGAACATTCCTGATGCAGCTTTCGGATCAGTTTCTCGAAAGCGAAGCCTTCCAGCGTCGCCAGCCGCGGCCGGGCCAGCTCCAGCGATTTCTCGATCGGTTTCATGCGCGCGGCCTCCCGGGCGGGCTTGGCCACTGCCAGCCAGGCTTGCAGGAAATTGTCGGCAACGTAGTAACGTGCGTTACGGCTCTTGCCATCCGAAAAAACGGGATTGAGCTTGGCAACCATCTCGTAGTTGGTAACCAGCTTCGTCAGGTACGCGCTGGTTTGTGTTTTTTCCTCCGGTCCCCCGGTGCCTGCCAGCAGCTCACCGTTGCTGCAGCCGGCATGATCGGCCAGGAAGGTCAGCATGGACAGTAAGCGCCCGCGTAGCTCCCGCAGAAACCAGGTGTCGGCTTCTTCCGACAACGGGCTTGCGCTACGCAGGAACATCCTCGTCAGCAATTCGTCGGCAAACTTGTCGGGTGCAACCTGATACAGGTCCTGGTCGAAAGCGTCGTGATAGAACTTTGGCACGCCTTCGAAGTAGGTCCAGAGGGTGAGCCATTGCGAGGGTGCCTGCACGTCCTGGCTACGAAAGATGTCCAGAAGGTCTTCGAAATCCCAATGGTCCAATTTCATGCGCTGAGTGAGTCGCCCGTAAAGCGGCGCTCCCTTGTCTTCGAGAAGCTGATTCATGTCGGCGTGCAACGAGCCCAGCACGAACAAACCACCATGCTTGATGTTTGCGTCGCGTAGCTTGTCGACCTCGGCCTGTAAAAAGGAGTTGAAACTTTTCAACGCTGTTCGGGTGAAGTATTGGAACTCGTCAATGACAACCACGACACCAGCACGGCAAAGTTCGCCAATGGCCCGTGCCATGGACGGAAAATCCACTACTGTCGACCTTAATTTCCGTGCCAGATCGTGCTCGCAATCCGTCAATGCGCGCGCGAAAGTAGCCACCACGTCGCGTTCGTCCGAGTCAGGGACCTGCATGTACAGCACGCTTTTTGAGAGAGGTACATCGCCTCTGGTGAGTTGCGAGAGCAACGATGTTTTACCAATCCGGCGCCGTCCTTCAATACGACAAAAGAACCACCGCCCCGCATTGACAATGCGATTCAGCTCCGAAAGTGGCTCGGTCCGTCCATAAAATTTCCATTCAGCCATAAAACCTCGCAAGATAATTAAAATTATCTTATAGAATAGACGGTCTCAAGACAATGATTTCATTGCTATTTTTCGTTGTCATCTCAAGGAAAAAACTGTGCGGCGCCAAGCTAGCATTTGTATTCCCAAAGCCCGCGCTCCGGATGTCGGCAACATGGTGGCGCGGTCCAGAAAGATGCCGAAATTGGAGTCTCTCGGGAAAAGCTGACTGCAGCCAGCCTCAGCTCCGGCGCAAACGCAATCGGATGGTGCATTCGGCCCCTATGTGTCATTGGACAGGACGCGATATCGTCCAGCCAAACGTCCACGTTTTCCGGGAGCGCGGAACCTGTCGTCGCCTTGACTGGCGGCGATTTTTTGTTAGCGCTCATGCCGGGCCTTTTTTCGCCGTCGACAGTGCTCGTCGCGTCATTCGGCGTCTTGCAGCCGTCGACCCACCGGGTCCTCCGCAGCCAGTAGCGCGAGGTTCTTTTCGAGACCAAGTACAGCCATTAAGCGCAGATAGGTGCCCATCGTCACTTGCGGTCGCACGCGCCATCTGTGCTTGCACAACCCGCAGGCGCCAATTCGTGCGCAGGCAACCGCACCCCGTGCCACCGAAAAATCGATGCGTCATGGCGAACAACCTGTCCATGATTTATCACCACCGAGAGTTGCGTCGGCCAGAGCGAATAACTAGTGCACAATAAAAAGATGATAAATGCCAATGCGAGTCCTGCAGTTCCCCCACACCGCCAACGCGGCGGAGTCCGAAATTCAGTACGGGCTGGCGGCCAATGAGCACCCCCGGTGCCAACGTCCTGATCGTCGGCACAAACGACATTGAATGCGAGGCGGTATCTGCCATCCTGCAGCCCGATGCGTACGGCCTGCTGATCGCAGAAAGCATCGAGTCAGCCCGCACCGCCATCGCGCGACACGATCCCGAACTGATCGTGCTCGATCTGACGGGCAACGCATACAAGGGACGTGCACTGGTGCGCACACTCAAGCGGGATACGGCAACGGCGCATGTCCCCGTCGTGGTGCTGCATGCCAATGCCGCACGCCGGGCCCGACTGGCTGCGCTCGCAGCGGGAGCCGCCGATGTCATCACGCACATCGACGCTGCCGCACTGCGGCTGCGTGTACGCAATCTGTTGCGTCTGGCGGGCAGCACCGGACGGTCTCAACCCGGGCGGCTCGGCTTGCAACTGGCTGACGGTGCCATCGAAGTGGCGATCATCGATTCCTTACCTGCCAACATAGGCCTGATCGACCGCGATGGAATGCTCGTGTCGGTCAACGAAGCATGGCGCCGTTTCGCCAATCAGAATGGCATGCCACGCGCCAGCCGATATGGTGTCGGCAGCAATTACCTGGGTATTGTCGAACCGGACGCGCATGCGCCACAACACCACGATGACACTCTTGCCACCGGCATCCGCGCTGTCTTGCGCGGCGACGCGGGGCATTTTTCGCTGGAATATCCTTGCCATACACCGGACCGGCAGCGCTGGTTCATGATGACCGTGTCACCCCTGGGCGATGGACCGGAAGGCGCGCTGGTGATGCATGTGGACGTGACCCAGCTGTACCTGACAAAGCAGTCCCTGCGCGAGAGCAATATGCAGTTCGCGCAGATGGCGGCCAGTATTCGGGATATCTTTTTTCTCGTCGATATCGCTAGCGGACGCGTGCTGTATGTCAGCCCGGCCTATGACGACATTGTCGGCAGGCCTGGCGCGGAACTGGGCACACGTCCCGATGCGTGGCTGGATGCGGTATTGCCGGAACATCGGATACGCGTTGCGGCGGACTATGCCGCGCACCTGAAACATCCGGACCACCCATTCGAATGTGTTTTCGAGATCGTGCGACCCGATCAGAAGGTGCGCTGGCTGTGCTTGAAACTGTTCTGGATACGCGATCAGGATGGCTCGGTGACGCGCATGGCAGGCGTCGCGCAAGACATCACCGACAGCAAGAATGCAGAGCGCAGCCTGCGTGATAGCGAACGCCGTTTCCTTGAATTTCTCAATAACACCAGCATGCTGGCGGTCATGCTCGACCTCGATGCGCAAATCACCTTTTGCAACGATTCCTTGCTCCGACTGATGGGCTTGCAGCGCGAACAAGTCGTCGGCGGCAACTGGTTCGACGTCTTCATGGCATCCGATCCGAACGAAACCAGGAAGCGTTTTCTGGCCCGCCTGGCACAGGGGTCGGGCGAGCTGCGGTATGAGGACGAGATCATCAAGCTGGACGGTGAGCGCCGCGTGGTCTGCTGGAATACCTCGCTGCAACATGATATCGGCGGCGCCGTCATCGGCATGGCCAGTATTGGCGAAGACATCACCGAGCAAAAAAAATCCGCGCTGAAAATTCTCGCGCTGAATGCCAATCTGGAAAAAATGTCCAGCCAGTTGCTCCATGCGCAGGAGCAGGAGCGCATCGGCCTGGCGCGTGAGCTGCATGACGAGCTCGGCCAGCACCTGGCCCTGTTGAAAATCGAACTGCACCATTTGCGCGGTTTCCTGCACGACACCGCCGCGTTGATGCATTGGCAAAAAATCGATGCCGCGGTGCTGACCCTGATTGCGCAAATTCGGGTCATCTCGGTGTCGCTGCGGCCACCCGTGCTCGACTATCTGGGGCTGGAGTCTTCTCTGCGGCAGCTACTGGAACGCCAGTTTGCCATCGGCGACTGCCGTTATGTCTTCGAATATGCGGGACTGCCTGCGCGGCTCGCGCTGCCGATCGAAATTGCGATCTACCGTATCGTGCAGGAAAGCACGACCAATATTGTTCGCCATGCCCACGCCACCTGCGTGGTGGTGGAATTGAACGGCGGCGAAACCGGGCGCGAACTCGAACTGCTGGTGCGCGACAACGGTATCGGTTTTGACCAAGAGGCCACGGCACAGGAAGTGCATGCCGATGGCAGCGGCAATGGCTTGCGTGGAATGGAGGAGCGCGTGAAGTTGCTGGGCGGACGATTCGACGTGGTGTCGTCATCCAGCAGTGGCACGCGTATCGCCGTCTCGTTTTTACTGGGGGCGTCATGAAGAAAAAAACCACCATACTCCTCGTCGATGACCACGTTCTCGTGCGCGCGGGCATCCGCAGCCTGATCGATCAACTTGGCGATTTCTCTGTCGTGGCCGAAGCCTCCGATCCGGCCGCCGCGATGGAAGCGATAGCCCTCTCAGTGCCCGACATCGTGTTGACCGACATCGCCATGGGCCCGTACAGTGGACTGGACCTGGTGCGTGATCTGAAGCTGCAGTATCCGCAGGTAGCCACGATGATCCTGAGCATGCACGCTTCCGAGGAGATGGTGGCCGAGGCCCTGCGCCACGGTGCCTCGGCCTACCTGCTGAAAGAATCCGCGCCTGCCGAGCTCGACATTGCCCTGAACGCCGTGGTGCGCCATGAGACCTACTTAAGTCCGGCGGTATCGACCAGGATGATCGAGCGTTTCATACGCGCGCCGTCCGCTGAAGCGAGCAGCTTTCCTGCCCTGACGGCGCGTCAGTCGCAAATCCTCAAAATGATCGTGATGCGCAAAGGCACCAAGGAAATCGCCTTCGAACTTGATCTGAGCGAGAAGACCGTGGCCGCCCATCGCTCACAACTGATGGAGCGGCTCGGCGTGCGCGACGTGGTCAGCCTGGTGCTGCTGGCCGTCAAGCATAACTTCGACAAGTAGTTCCTCGCTGCCGGCACTGGTTGCACCACGCAATATTGCGCGCTGCTGTCGGTCAGACAACTCCGAGAAATTCCCCTGTATTCGCCGGGAATATCTCTCGGTTCTCAAAAGCAATATAAAACGATACTGGGACGTATCTGAGCGCTGCGCACGTTGCGCTGCGCGTCAGGTCGCTTCGGCAGTCAGTCTCTTGCCCAGAGAAGAATCAATTGAACAGCCTGTTCCAGTATTTTTCGTCCGACAACTACATGCCGCATGGGCACTGCTACCTGTGGGAGCCCATGCTGCTCTGGCTGCACGTCGGCTCGGATGCGCTGATCGCGGCGGCTTATTTTACGATTCCGCTAACGCTGATTGCGTTTGTGCGGTGCCGGAAAGACCTGCAGTTTCATTGGATGTTCCTGTGTTTCGCCGTGTTCATCCTTGCTTGCGGTACCAGCCATCTGATGGAAATATGGACCGTCTGGCATCCGGACTACTGGCTGTCCGGTGCCATCAAGGCAGTGACTGCCCTGGCATCGATTCCGACCGCTTTTTTGCTGATGAAGCTGGTACCGCTTGCGCTGGCATTGCCCAGTCCGGCAGCGCTGGCGGCCAGCAATGAAGAGCTGCGCCGGGAAATCGACGACCGGATTCGCGCAGAAAACATGCTCAGCCAAAAGAACCTCGAACTGAATAATCTGAACGAGGAACTCAAAGCCTTCAGCTATTCCGTTTCGCACGATTTGCGCGGGCCGCTGCGCAGCATGGATGGTTTTTCGCTGGCGCTGCTTGAAGACCATGCCAACCAACTTGATACCGACGGGCAGGATGCCTTGCAGCGCATCCGCATGGCCAGCCAGCGCATGGGAAAACTGATCGATGATTTGCTGCGCCTGTCGGAAGTGGGGCGGGCGGAATTGCACGGAACGCAAGTCGACCTGAGTCAGCTATGCACGGCAATCGCCGCGTCGCTGGTGGCGGAGCAGCCGCAGCGTCAGGTGGCGTGGGTGATCCAGCCGAATGTCTTCATGCACGGCGACCGCGCCCTGCTGCAGATCATGCTGCAAAACCTGCTCGAAAACGCCTGGAAATTCACCAGCAAGACCGTCGCCGCCGAGATCCGGTTTGGCGCGACCATGCAGCAAGGAAGGACCGTCTATTTTGTGGCCGACAATGGTGCCGGTTTTGATCCCGGCCACATGGAAAAGATCTTCGATGCATTCCAGCGCCTGCATTCGGTCACCGACTTCCCCGGCACGGGGATAGGGCTCGCACTGGTGCACCGGATCATACGGCGCCACGGCGCCGAGATATGGGCCACTGCCGAGGTCGGCTGCGGTGCCACTTTCCATTTCGGCGTGCAGCCGGGTCAGCAGGATCACTATGCCAAACCGCACTGACGCCCCGCTGCTGCTGGTCGAAGACAACCCCGACGACCTCGCGCTAAGCCTGCGCGCCTTCCGGCTGGCCGGGCTGGTCAATCCGATCGTCGTGGCACGCGACGGCATCGACGCGCTGGAGCAGTTGGCCATGCATCGCGGGCCTGACCTGCCCGTGCTGGTGGTGCTCGACCTGAAAATGCCTCGTCTCGACGGTATTGGCGTGCTCAAGGCGATTCGCGCCGACCCGCGAACCTGCCTGATTCCGGTGCTGATATTGACATCCTCGGTACTGAGCGACGATATCCGTGCCTGCTACGGCGTGGGAGCCAACAGTTATCTGGTCAAGCCCATCGATTTTGCCGAATTTGCCAGCACGGTAGCCCTCATGACGCAGTACTGGTTGCACTGCAACGCACTCCCTCCGCCGGCGGAGCTGGTCTGATGTCGCGACTGAACGTCTTGCTGGTCGAGGATTGCGAAGACGACGCACTGCTGATCTTGCGTGCCCTGCGCCAGGGCGGATTCGAGGTTACTTCGCAGCGGGTACAGGAGGTTGCCGCTCTGGCGGAGGCGCTGGCACAGCCGTGGGATGTTGTCTTGTCGGATTTTTCCATACTCGGCTTTAGTGGGATGGACGCGCTGTTGCTGTGCCGGTCGCTGCAGAGCGATGTCCCGTTCATTCTGGTGTCCGGAACGGTAGGCGAAGAAATGGCCGTCGCCGTCATGAAAGCAGGAGCCAACGACTATGTCATGAAGCATAGTTTGACCCGTCTGGCACCGGCAGTAAGACGCGAACTCGACGATACGGCGCGACGTGCCAGCCTGCGGCGCACCGAACTGGCCCTCATCGACAGCGAGAAACGGTTTCATGCCTTCATGGATGCAGGACCTTTTGTGGCGTCGATCAAGGATCAGGATTGCCGCTACATGTACATGAACAAGGGCTGGGAAAGCACCTATGGTGCCGATGGGGCGGACTGGATCGGGCGACTCGACACCTTGTCCGCGGCCCAATTACAGACTGTTTCTTTAGTCAGCGATCAGGACATCGTTGCCAGTGGTCGCGCCCACGAAACGATACAGTCGTTCCCCTTGTCCGGCTCCGCTGTGTCGTACCGGAAGACGATTCGTTTCCCGTTCATCGGCTCGGCAGGGCACTGCCTGCTAGGCGAAATATCGACCGACGTGACGGCCCTGAAGCAATCCGAAGAGACGATCCGCAGGCTGGCTTTTCTCGATCCGCTAACCGCGCTGCCGAACCGGCGGCTGATGCACGACCGGCTTGGTCATGCGTTGGCACTGGCGCACCGCAGCAAGCAGCATGGCGCCTTGCTGTTCCTCGATCTGGATAACTTCAAGACGATTAACGACACCCATGGCCACGATGCGGGCGATCAGATTCTCAAGCTGGTTGCAGCGCGACTGTGCGCCGGCATGCGGATTCAGGATACCGTTGCGCGCACCGGCGGCGACGAGTTCGTCATCATTCTCGAAAAGCTCAGTGGAGATGCCGATATTGCCGCGCGCGAGGTCGATGCCATCGGCAACGACATCCTGTGCCTGACCAGCGCGCCCTACGAACACGATGGCGTTGCGTACCGCATCTCGGCGAGTATCGGCGTCGTCCTGTTCTGCGGCACCGAACATTCGTCGGACGAACTGATGAAGCGTGCCGACATTGCCTTGTACAGCGCCAAGGCGGCAGGGCGCAATGTGCAGATGATTTTCGATCCGGTCATGCAGGCGCGGGTTGCCTTGCGTAACGCGCAGGAAGAAGACTTGCGACTTGCGTTGGAGCGGCAGCACTTCGTTCTGCACTATCAACCCCAGGTGGATGACACCGGGACCCTGACCGGGTTCGAAGCACTGCTGCGGATGCAGCATCCAGGCAAGAATGTGGTGATGCCTGACGCCTTCATCGGACTAGCTGAAGAGACGGGGCTGATTGTCGAACTGGGTTACTGGACGCTGAGAACGGCGTGCGAGCAGTTGTACCAATGGTCAAAGTTGCCGGCCACTGCGCTGCTAACCGTGTCGGTCAATGTCAGCGCCCGCCAGTTCAGCGATGAGGCGTTGGTCGAGCGCGTGTTGGCCATCGTCCAGCAAAGTACCATCGATCCGGCCCGACTGATTCTTGAGTTGACCGAAAGCATGATGCTTGACCAGGTCGACAGCACCGTCGTCAAGATGCGCGCGCTGCGACGCAGTGGCATTCGGTTTTCTCTGGATGATTTCGGTATCGGCTTTTCTTCCCTGTCGTACTTGAAACGGTTGCCGTTACACGAAATCAAAATCGACCGCGAATTTGTCAACAACATTACCCATGACGCGAACGATGCCGTCATCGTCTGCGCCATCATCGCCCTGGCCCAGGGATTCGGCCTGTCGGTCATTGCCGAGGGGGTGGAAACGGTCGAGCAACAGGTGTTTCTGGAGAGCCGGGGCTGCCACCGGTTTCAGGGATATCTGTTCGGGCGTCCCGTGCCGCTCCCCTTGATCGATTTGTCGACACTGACACCTGAAAAAAGCGCGGTCACATTGATGTGAAAAAACCATGAACGAGCAAGCATGCTGGCGGTTCCTGTGACGGTGGCCGCCGGTATTTTTACAGGATTCTTCCTCAACCGAAATTTTTACCAACCTAACGGATCACGACCATGGGTCACTTCACCATCAGAGCAAGACTGCTGTTTTCATATGGTTTGCTCGCCTTTATTTTTCTGCTTTTTTCCGTCCTGTTTCTAACGTCGCTGCAAGCGGCGAATGCGCACTTCGAAAGTTACGTCAACGGTATTGCCGCACGCCAGAATATGGCACACGGTGTGCGGGAAGCGGTGGACCTGCGTGCCATCGCGGCGCGCAATCTGGTGCTGGTCACGACGGCGCAGGACACGGCTATTGAAAAGGCCGTGGTACTCAAAGCCCACGAGGATGTGACCGCGAATCTGGCCAGATTGCAAAAACTGGTAGACGCCAAGGATGCCTCCAGCGAGGCCCGCACCTTCGTCGCCGGTATCGCGAAAATTGAAGCGGCGTACTCCCCGGTGGCCTTGCGGATCGTTGAACTGGCACTCAACAAGCAGACCGATGAAGCCATTGCCATGATGAACCAGCAATGCCGACCATTGTTGGCCGCCCTGGTCAAAATCACCCGGGACTATTCGGACTGGAACGACATTCGTAGCGCTGAGGTGGTGGCGCAGGCCGGTGCCGATTTCACGCAGCGCCGCACGATTGTTCTGGCCGCCTGTCTGGCGGTGCTCGCGCTGGTGATCTTGGCCGGCGTGTTCATCACACGTTCGATCCTCCTGCCGATCGCGCAGGCGGTCAGCATCGCGCAGACGGTCGCCGAGGGAAATCTGAGTTCGTCGATCAACACCTCGGCACGTGACGAAACCGGCAAATTGCTCAGGGCATTGAGCGAGATGCAGGACAGCCTCGTCAGGGTGGTCAAAAAAGTGCGCGACGGCAGCGAGTCCGTGGCATCGGCCAGCATTCAGATCGCACAAGGCAATATGGATTTGAGCGGACGCACCGAATCTCAGGCGAGTGCTCTGGAACAAACGGCGGCATCGATGGAAGAATTGAACGCGACCGTAAAGCAGAACGCCGAGAATGCGCTGCAGGCCAACCAGCTTGCCAGGCGTGCTGCGGATGTGGCGGTGGATGGCGGCCAGGTCGTGTCGCAAGCGGTGGTGACGATGAAGCAGATCAGCGATTCGAGCAAAAAAATTGCCGACATCATCGGCGTCATCGATGGCATCGCTTTTCAGACCAATATCCTCGCCTTGAATGCGGCTGTTGAGGCAGCACGGGCCGGCGAACAGGGGCGCGGTTTTGCGGTGGTGGCGACCGAAGTGCGCAATCTGGCGCAGCGCTCAGCCGCAGCCGCCAAAGAAATCAAGATCCTGATTACTGACAGCGTCGACCGGGTCGATCAGGGTACCGCGCTGGTGGGCAAGGCGGGCAGCACGATGGATGACGTGGTCGGTGCGATCCGGCGCGTCACCGACATCATGGCCGAAATCAGCGCTGCCAGCGCCGAACAAAGCACCGGCGTTGCACAGGTCAGCGACGCAGTCAATTCCATGGATGAAAACACCCAGCAAAACGCCGCGATGGTGGAGCAAATGGCAGCCGCGGCAACCGGATTGAACACGCAGGCCAATGAACTGGTCGACGCGGTCGCGGTATTCAATCTCGGCCAGCGGGTTGGGCCGGTTGAGCAGGCGGTGCGGGTGGTGCAGATGACGCAACCGGCGCGGCTGCAAGCGACGGTAACACCGCGCAAATCACCCGCCTTGCGCGTGACTGCTCAGGCAAAAATTCCGGCACGGACGATGCCGGTGCGTTATGTCAGTACCCTGGAATCCAGCTAGCCAGATAGCCATCACACAGGCGGTGCCAGACATGCCGTCCGGTGGTTGCGGACTGTCCACATGGCGCATGGATTGATACGCACACCTGCCGACGATGATCTGGTCAAGCCATGCGCTTCCGGTTGCCGTCGATGGCATTGTTGATGATCGTCAGCGTGCCCGGCTTGATGCCGACCCCCTTTGCCTGCGTGGCGAACGTTCCTGCCACGGTAGTGATGCGCGCCATCGTCTGGCGTGCCCATGCATCAGGGAGATCGACCGCTGTCGCCAGCGCCAGCAGCTGGTTATGCCCCGGGTATCGACCTTCACCGCTAATCGTCATCTGGTGCGCACCACCAACGCCGACGTTGTACGTCCGGTCGTAGCACGGCGCCAGCTGCCACTGCATCGATGCATTCATCACGTAGCCGACGTTCCTGGTGTGGTCATCGCGGTTGTTGAAGACGACATTGAACACGCATCGCTCGAACGCCTTCTTCACCTGACGCTCGTCCCTGGTCAGCGTTCTTGTCGCTCTCAGGAACACCGCGTAGTCCCGTGTCGGCAAGCGGAAATTGTCGTCGAGCAGCCCTGCCAGGCGCAACATTGGCACTCGCATGCCGCGTTGACGATCAAAGCGCTCGATCCCGAAGCCGGCCAGCGTCGGGGTCGGGTCGAAGTACTTCGTGGCGGGCATGTCCAGGTCGCACTTCCGGGCCATGGTGGCGTAAAGCATCTCGATGGCACAGACTTCCTTCGCTTCACCCTGCGCCTGAAATTTGACCAGCCATGCCGCGCCTGGCGCTGCCCGGTCGGTGCTGACCTGCCCTGTGGCAGTGTCGTACTGAACCAGAACTTTCGGCCGCGCGCCGTGGGGCGAACCACCGGTGAGCGCCAGCTGCTCAAGGGTGGTCGTATCCTTGCCGGCCAGGACCGCCTGTGCACCCTCCGCCAGCACGCCCAACTCGATATACTTATTTTTCGTTTTTTTCGCGGCGCGTGAGTTTCCGAGTCTGGCTATTGTTTTCCTCGGACAACGCACTGGTTTTGTTTGCTGGAAGGCATGATTTTTTCCGGGCATCGCGGCAGGGGCAAAGTGAGCAGAAATCGCTGGTGCGCGGATACGGCATGTACGATCACTCGAAGAGGTAATGTTTGGATTTTGTAGCTATATTTAACCAAGGAGCTAATTTCGTCAAAAAAATCAAACGCCCACTTGGTATGTTTGCTTAATGTCTTAAAATTTAACCATGACGCTAAATTCCAGGAATTCCTTGCTCAAACCCCTCTTGCAGCGCTTGCCGCACGGGCGCCCGTTCGGTCTGCCTGAGCTTGCCGAGCATGGCATCTCCCCGGTTTTGGCCGCCAAGTACGCCAGGAGTGGGTGGCTGGTGCGTTTGGAGCACGGGACCTATGGTTACCCGAATGACGCATTGCAGCTTGACGAATGTCTGCTGTATTTGCAGAAGCGCAGTCCCGGCTTGCATGTTGGCGGGAAAGCCGCCCTGTCATGGCAGGGGATACGCCATAACATGAGTTCCCGGAGCACGATCCATTTGTGGGGAACGCGGCGATTCAAACTACCCGAGTGGTTTTTTTCGCGTTTCCCCGTGCGATATCACCAGCGCGACCTGTTCGACCTTAAGCAACTACAGTCACTACTTCCTGACGAAGGCATGGTTCGACTGGCGGACCACGCCGACGGCGTGTGTGTTTCTGGCCGCGAGCGAGCGTTAATAGAGGTCTTGAACGAGGTTGGCGTGACGCAGGACATTGAGGAGGCAACACATTTATTCGAATCATTTACCAGCATGCGATTGGACGTGGTCGGTGCTCTGCTAACGGCATCCACCCGGATCAAAACCGTTCGGCTGTTTCTCCAACTGGCAGAGCAATCAAACGCCATCGATGTCATTGCCCTTCGCGAACGCTTCACCCTGAAACTCGGAAGCAACGCGCGATGGACCCGCCGCCTTCAGGATGGCTCCCTCCTCACCATAAAATAATCATGCTCGACGCTTTTTACATCAATACGGTGCGATTGTTGTTGGATGTAATTCCAGATGTGTTCGTCGATGGGCAATTTGCCATCAATCTGTTTGTCCGGGAGGCTCCGCGGTTGTCGGTCGATATCGATCTTGTCTATTTGAACGGCACCGAGCCAAGGGAGGTCGCGTTAGCCACGATAGCAAAAGCGCTTCAAGATATCGCGAGCAGGTTAGAAGCCCGAGGACTGAAGGCGAGGCAGGTTCGATCGGGAAACGAGCCTGAATCAAAACTGCTGGTCATGGAGGGGCACGAGGGACTTACCTTGAAAATTGAGGTGAATACCGTGTTCAGAGGCACTGTTCTGCCAGTCATTGCGCGCAAGTCTGTTTCGGCGGCGGTCGTGGAGAAGTTCGGAATTCAAGTCACTGCGCCAATTTTTGACCATGATGAGCTGTATGCGAGCAAGCTCGTTGCTGCTCTGGACCGACAGCATCCGCGAGATTTGTTTGACGTTTGACTGCTCTATCAGAACGGTGGTTTGACGCCGGCAATGGTCGATTGCTTTGTGGTCTACTTGGCAGGTCACAATCGCCCAACGCATGAAATTTTGGGCGGTAATGACCTGGATCTGCGACAAACCTACGAAAACCAGTTCATCGGTATGACAGAAGCGGAGCCGCCTTCGACGCGATCTCCTCGAACTGTTGTCAGGCAATCACCGACCTTTTCTGATCAGCTTGGCGAACGCTACACCGGACTGGACTCTCCTGCCGAATCCGGAGGTTCAAAACCTGCCCGCCTTGCGATGGAAATTAGTGCATCTCGTCAAATTCAAGAAGACCCAGGCTCAAAAGAGCGCATCCCAAGTCGCCGCCCTGGAAGCAATTCTGTTTGCAACGACGGCTGCAGGCTGAAAAGAGGACGATTACCGCAGCAGCGCACAAACTTCAAGCGCATCCCTCACAGGCTGGGCTTTTTGTTTTTTACGGCTATCGCAACGCCGGCGCGATGTGATTAGTCCATATTCCGGTTACGTCATTCCTGCGACCTGATTCGGCGAACCATCGCATTCCCTTTCACGGGTGACAAAGCCGTCTGTAATCGCTCAATGGTTCATTCGCTCATGCAAGCGACTGGCGTGCACCGATCCGCAGGCAGGCTGATACGGCCCAGTCATCACGTCCGGCACGATTCGCCGCGGTGTGGCAAAGTTCAACGCGGTTTGCCAATATCGCGGCCCGCTGCCCCCGAATACTCTCTTGCCGGAACCCCGTATGAAAATGCAAAAAAAATCCGACCTGCCCACCAGAATCTGCGTCCGTTGCGGCCTGCCGTTCACCTGGCGCAAAAAATGGGAACGCGTCTGGGATGAGGTCAAGTACTGTTCCGAGCGCTGCCGTCGCACCAGGGACGGTGCCGCATGAGTACCGTGATTTACTGGTTTCGCAATGACCTGCGTCTGCTCGACAACCCCGCCTTCACGCAGGCTTGCCAGGCTGGCACACGGCTTCTGCCCGTGTATTGCCATGATCCCGCCGGCGACACGGTGACGCCGTGGGGTTTCGCCCGTACCGGTGCGCATCGCCGGCATTTTCTGGCGGCGACGCTGGCTGATCTGGCGGCGCAACTGACTGCGCGTGGCAGCACATTGCTGGAGCTCGATGGTCGTCCGCAGGAGGTCTTGTCCGCGCTGGCGCAGCGTCTTGGCGCAACCCGGATCGTCTGCGAGTACATCGCCGCGCCCGAAGAACAAGCCGAGGCCGCGGCCTTGCGTGCCGCTGGCCTGAACGTTGACACCGTGTGGCAGTCCAGCCTGCTCGATCCGAGCGATCTGCCATTTACCACGAACCGCCTGCCCGACATGTTCACGACATTTCGCAATGCGGTCGAAAAGGCCGCGGTGCTGCCGCCCGCAGTGGTACCGATACCGGCAGTCATTCCAGCGTTGCCGGACCTGCAGGAGCCAGTGCGCATTCGCTCCGTGCTTGCGCCCGTCGAGGCCGATGCGCGCTCTGCATTTCCGTATCAATCCTCCGCCTGCGCGGGTGGTGCCACCGCTGCACTGGCCCATCTCGACCAGTATTTCAACGGCCAGTTAGCGCACACTTACAAGCAAACCCGCAACGGGCTCATCGGTCTCGACTACTCCAGCAAGTTCTCGCCATGGCTGGCCAGTGGCGCCCTGTCGGCGCGCTCTGCCTATGCGGCACTCAAGGAATTCGAAGCCGAACAGGGTGCCAACGACAGCACCTACTGGCTCTGGTTCGAGTTGCTGTGGCGGGATTACTTTCGCTTCCTGCACCTGAAGTACGGCCGCAAGCTATATCGGGCCAACGGTCTGGCCGATCCCGACCTGGCCGCGCCAACCCATCATCCCGCGATGTTTGCGCGCTGGTGCCGTGGTGCCACCGGCGAGGCGATCGTCGACGCCGGCATGCGCGAACTGGCGGCGACCGGCTATCTCTCGAACCGGCTGCGCCAGATCGTCGCCAGTTATCTGATCCACGATCTGGGCGGTGACTGGCGCGCCGGCGCAGCCTGGTTCGAGGCGCAACTGGTGGATTACGACGTCACCAGTAACCAGGGCAACTGGCTGTATCTGGCCGGACGCGGTACCGATCCGCGTGGCGGGCGGCGCTTCAATCCACAAAAGCAGGCGCAGGATTACGATGCCGATGGCGCTTATCGGGCCTTGTGGAGCGCGTAGCCAGTTGGCGGGTTCACGTCAGGAAAACGCGGTGGGTGCAGATTTTGCTTATTGCTAACACCGAGTGCAAACAGTAAATACTGCTGCACCGGCCGGGTGCAAACCTGCCGGATGTCGCATCTGCGCATACACTGTTGCCCGGGGTAGTTGTTCCATCGCTGCGTTGCCGCGAGGACCGATCCGCCTCCCGCCCATTATCGAAAGGTTCCACCATGGCGATTCGAGTCGCACTGCACCACAAGACCAGTTATCGCTACGACCGACTCGTCAGCCTGTCGCCGCACGAAGTTCGGTTGCGTCCTGCCGCGCATGCTCGCACGCCGATCCTGTCGTATTCGCTCAATATCCTGCCGGAACAGCACTTCCTGAACTGGCAGCAAGACCCGTACGGCAACTACATCGCGCGCGTGGTCTTTCCGGAACGCACCGACACGCTGTCATTCACGGTCGATCTGGTGGCCGACATGACGGTCATCAATCCGTTCGACTTCTTCGTTGAAACCTACGCCGAAACCTTTCCCTTCAAGTACACCGACCAACTGACCTTCGAGCTGGGCGCGTATCTGAAAGTCGATGACGCCGGTCCGTTGTTGCTGGCCTGGGTAGCATCCGCCCGCCAGGCACTGGCCACGGGCAGCGTCGGCATTGCCGATTTCCTGGTCGCGCTGAACCAGCGCCTGCAACGCGATATCGGGTATCTGGTGCGCATGGAGCCAGGCGTGCAACTGCCCGAAGACACGCTCTCGCTGCGCTCGGGTTCCTGTCGCGACAGTGGCTGGCTGCTGGTGCAGATCCTGCGCCACCTCGGTCTGGCTGCCCGCTTTGTCTCCGGTTACCTGATCCAGCTGACTGCCGACGTGAAGTCGCTCGATGGCCCCAGCGGCACCACGGTGGATTTCACTGACCTGCATGCCTGGGCCGAAGTCTATGTGCCGGGTGCCGGCTGGATCGGGCTCGATCCGACCTCCGGCATGCTGACCGGTGAAGGCCACATTCCGCTGGCCTGCACCGCCGTGCCGTCCTCGGCCGCGCCGGTCACCGGACTGGCCGATTGGGCCAATGTCGAGTTCGAACATGTGATGACGATCACCCGCATCCACGAAGATCCGCGTGTCACCAAACCCTACAGCGAAGCCGACTGGCAGCGCATCGACAAGCTCGGCGCCAAGGTCGATGCCGACCTCAAAAAGCAGGACGTGCGCCTGACGCAAGGGGGTGAGCCGACCTTCGTCTCGATCGACGACATGGACGGGCCCGAATGGAACACGCTGGCGCATGGCGACCACAAGCGCGCACTGGCCGGCGAATTGTCACTGCGCCTGAAAAAGCAGTTTGCCCCCGGCGGCATGCTGCATTTCGGCCAGGGCAAGTGGTATCCGGGCGAGCCATTGCCGCGCTGGGCACTGAACCTGTTCTGGCGCATCGATGGCCAGCCGATCTGGCGCAACCAGGCCCTGTTCGCCACCGAAGACCACGACGACGGCTACACCGCAGCGCAGGCAGAGGCCTTCGCGCGGGCGCTGGCCGAGCGCCTCGCGCTGCATCCGGCAGCACTCATCCCGGCCTACGAAGACGTCTGGCAGCAAGCCCAGTTCGAGCAGCGTCTGCCCGAGAATCTGGACCCGCTGAAGGCAGACCTGAAAGCGCCCGAAGGCCGGCGTCGGCTGGCCCGTTTGCTCGAAGATGGCCTCGGCGAAATCGTCGGTTATGTGCTGCCGCTGGCACCGGCCAAGCCGACCGGCCGCAAACCACGCGGCAAGGCGCTGAGCGTCGGCACGGCGGCCTGGCTGACCAGCAAATGGCCGCTCAAGCGCGAACATCTGTACCTGATTGGTGGCGAATCGCCACTCGGCCTGCGCCTGCCGCTCGACACCTTGCCGTGGGAATTGCCCGACGAGATGGAGCCGGAATTCGATGTCGATCCGTTTGAACAACGCGCCGACCTCGATGCGGCAGCCACCGTCGATCACGCCGCCGCCAGGGTCAAGCCGAAAGACAAACCGCTGCCACGCGAAGTCATTCACACCGCGCTGTGCGTGCAGGTACGGACTGGTCGACTGCATGTGTTCATGCCGCCGGTCAAGCGCATTGAAGACTATCTGGCGCTGGTCGCCATCGTCGAAGACACCGCCGCCCAGCTCGACCTGCGGCTCTGGCTGGAAGGCTACACGCCGCCACGCGACCCGCGCGTCAAAATGCTCAGCGTCACGCCGGACCCGGGCGTGATCGAAGTCAACATCGACCCGTCATCGAGCTGGAAAGAGCTGGTTCACAAGACCACGGTGCTGTACGCCGAAGCGCGTCAGAGCCGCCTCGGCACCGAGAAGTTCATGCTCGATGGCCGACACACCGGCACCGGCGGCGGCAACCATGCCACGCTGGGCGGCGCCACCGTCGAAGACAGCCCGATGCTGCGCCGTCCCGACGTCCTGAAAAGCCTGATCACCTACTGGCAAAACCATCCGGCGCTGTCGTACCTGTTCTCCGGCACCTTCATCGGACCGACCAGCCAGGCACCGCGCGTCGATGAAGCGCGTGACGATAACCTGTACGAACTGGCCATCGCATTCCAGCAAATGGACAAGGTCCTGCCGGCCACCGAAGAGAGCGAGCGGCCGTGGCTGGTCGACCGCTTGCTGCGCAATTTGCTGGTCGATCTGACTGGCAACACGCACCGTTCCGAATTCTCGATCGACAAGCTGTATTCCCCCGATGGCCCGACCGGGCGACTCGGGCTGGTCGAATTTCGCGCCTTCGAAATGCCGCCGCACGAACGCATGAGCCTGCTGCAAATGCTGTTGCTGCGTGCGCTGGTGGCGCGTTTCTGGCGCGCGCCGTATCAGGGCAAGCTGATCCACTGGGGCACGCAGTTGCATGACCGCTGGATGCTGCCGCACTTTGTGGCGCAGGATATTCGCGACGTCGTGCAGGATTTGCGCGCGTCCGGGTACGCTTTTGAAGAGCGCTGGTTCGACCCGTTTGTGGAATTCCGATTTCCGCGTTACGGCACGGTCGCGTACCACGGCATCGAACTCGAACTGCGGCAAGCGATCGAGCCATGGAACGTGCTCGGCGAAGAAGTCAGCAGCGGCAGTACCGCGCGCTATGTCGATTCGTCGGTCGAGCGCATGCAGTTGCGCGTGCGCGGCATGGTCGATGGCCGCCACGTGGTCACCTGCAACGGGCGACCGTTGCCGTTGTCCGCGACCGGCGTGCCGGGTGAATATGTCGCCGGTATCCGTTTTCGGGCGTGGAGTCCGTGGTCGGCGTTGCATCCGTCGATCGGCGTGCAGGCGCCGCTGGTGTTCGACCTGGTCGACACCTGGAGCGGCCGCGCCATTGGCGGTTGCCAGTATCACGTGGTGCATCCGGGCGGACGCAACTATGAAGGCTTCCCGGTCAATGGCAACGAAGCCGAAGCGCGCCGCTTTGCACGCTTCGTCGGCCATGGCCACACGCCAGGCCCGATGACGGTCACGCCGGAGCCGCTCAATCCGGCGTTTCCGTTCACGCTGGATTTGCGCTGGCAGTTGTAATCGGCAAGGCTGGCGGAAACCCGGTTGGGCGCAATCTGATTGTGTCCAACCGATTTTTTTGCAGGAGATAAACGCCAGGATGTTCTGCCGCAGTGCGCCACTCTTCACTAAATTTTTCCCTTTTTGGAACCATTCCCCGGCGCCTGTCACTCATCGCGCAATGGTCGACACTCGTCGACTTTTTTGTTGCGCTGCCCGGACTTCCCGGAGGCAGGCAATGACTTTCATCGGGGATACCAGCCATGGCGAGAAATCGCGTACGACGCAATGCAGCAAACAATCCGGTATCTGCCGACAATCCGCCCGCCGGCCAGCAACCGGCACGTGATGCGCCGCGACCACCGGCCCAGACTCAGGCCCAGGCACGAGCACGACGTGCCCGCAGGCGTCAGGAAGAGCGCAGTGCCAGGGAGCGGATCACCCGTCCCGCCGATCCTGTTGTGGCCGTGCCAGCGCCGCAGGCAGGCGGCATGTCACCGAGAATGGTGGCATTTCACCTGTCGGTCATGGCGACGCTCTGGTTCTGTCACGAGCAGATTCTGGAGTGGGCCCTGCAAGGTCCGTCAGACCCGCGCTTGCGGCGACGTGCGGTCCCGGTAGCGCATGACGTTCCCGACTGCGGACCCGGGTCGTGTACCGAACGTTTCGTTGCCGACGGCACATATGCCAACGCCGTGTCTGCGCTGGTCGATACCACGCTGCACCACTTCGTGAGCGCCAACGGCGCGCATCTGGGGCCGGACCCTTCCGTGCAGATGTCTTACGAAACGCCGCGGTACCTGCATGACGCGGTGGGCAGCGCCCGATCCGGCAGCGGGAAAATCCGCCTGTCGATCGAGAATGTCGTCAAGCAGGCGCGTTTCATCAGTTCTGGCAATGCCGATGCCGCACTGATGCAGAGCGTGTATCACGAATGCACGCACGCGCTGGGTTCTGCTGCTTTCGTCAAGTCGGCGCGTCGCCTCGGCGTGAAGATGGTGAAGGCCGATCCGTATCTGCGTCGTTCCGGTAATCCTCAACGCAATGACGTCGTGATGGAAGCCCTGACGGCGGCGTTGGAAAATGTGCCGGGGATAACCGGTCGAACCTATTCCAGCGAATGGACCGGTCTGATGGTGGATCGGCGGCGACGGCCGGTCAGCTGGCGGCAATTCGGTGTGCATCTTGTCGATCAACTCGGGGAGGCGACGATTAAAAAGGCGGTGTTCAGCAACGATGCGGTGGCGGTGCGTGCGCTGGAGGGCTATATCGATGAATTGATTCGGACGCAACCGCGCAAGGTGCTGGTGCTGCCTGTCGTTTAGTGGGGGGGCTGCCTGGTAGTCAGTCACCTGCCGTTATCGTGTACGTTACCGAACCGTAGGTTGAGGCCGGAAAACGCAACATGCGTCAGGCTGCTTTGCGGGGCGCCACGACGCGCGGGCTGCGGTCTGCGGTAGCTAAAACGGGTTGTGCTCTGTGGAGCCAAGCCGGGTGCGGCCCGGCAGCCGGTTCTCTGCGCGGCGGCGTTGCGGCTTTGGGTCGTAGGTTGGGCTGCGAAGCCCAACATGCGTCAGGTTGCTTTGCGGGTCGCGGCGACGCGGGGGCTGCGGGCTGCGTTCTGCGGTAGCTAAAACGGGTTGCGCTCCGTGGAGGCAAGCCGGGTGCGGCCCGGCAGCCGCTCACTTTTTTTGCTTCGCCAAATAAAGTAAGCAAAAAAAGGCGACCGCTAGACCGCTGCCCTGCGGGTTCCCAAAAACCGGGTACGGCAAGAGGGAAGCCCGCAAACTCGCTACGCTCAGACAGTGCGGGCTTCTTATCCTCTTGCCGTACCCGGTTTTTGGCAGCGATCTTTTTATGCGGAATTCAACGTCAAGACCAAGCCCAGCCTTGGAACCAGCGAGATGGTCGTGCTCGCTTTGCGCGAGAAAACTTCCTCATCGTGATCGACATCGACTTCATAACCAACATCAAAACCAACATCAAAACCAACATCAAAACCAACGTCAAAACCAACGTCAAAACCAAAACCAAAACCAAAACCTACAAGGCTTTTACAAGCCATCTTTCTCGCGCAAAGCGAGCCTGGCCATCAATC